>JANXVU010000180.1 GCA_025351485.1 Candidatus Eiseniibacteriota bacterium
CGCCGTTCCAGGTGGTGAACTGCAGACCGTTCGGGAACGCGAAGTAGTCCACGTCCAGGTTGCCGTCCAGGATGGCCACGGCAGCGCCACGCTGAACGTCATTGCACGGAATGCGGAAGTTCGGGTTGATGCAAACGCCGCGCTGTCCGCCTTCGCAGGGGGTCGCACCGGTCGGGTCCCCAACCAAGTCAAGCGCGGTCAGGTCAACCGTGATCATCCACAGGTTGTACTCGGTCGCCGGGTTACGGGTGCCACCGTTGGCGCCGGCAGCCGACAGCCAGAACAGGCCAACGCCGTGAGGCGTGCGGCAGTCGCCGGTGCCGTAGTTGAAGCTGTTCTGCGACGGAACCACGCCGAGCACCGACGGGGCCACGTTGAACGCGTTCTTCGTAGCAACCTTGCCACCGACATCGAACGAAGCGAAGCCCTCGGCACAACCGCCGAGCTGGAACTGCCAGGCAGCCGGAAGTGCGCCGCCGTCCAGAGCGTTGATCACGAGTTGCACGTCGCAACCACGGAAGTTGTTCAGGCCCTTGGCCGTGACGAGGATCTTGGCCGGGGTGGCAACACTGTTACGGTTGGAAGCGACCGGGAGCAGCGGAGCGTTGGTCGAGCCGGCCCAGTAGAGCTGGCCCGTGCCACCAGCGTTCAATCCGGCCGACGCAAAACTGGCAGCCGCAACTGACACCAGCGCGACAGCCGCCGAAATCTTTAGAAACTTGGTCATGGTAGCGCATCCTCCTAAGGGGATCCCTTGTTGTTGCACTCGAGAGACTGGCCTGCCGTTCGGCGTTTCCGCCTCCCGACCGGCCCCCTCCCCTGATGCTTAGCCGATGCTTCGTGTCGTCCTCTGTGCCTTGGCCCTCGGGACGTTTTCAGAGAAGGCACCCGACCAATGCGAGATCGGGGCTGCCCTGACCGTTAGATCACGGACAGTGAACGTCCGAGCTGTGGTTGGCCTGGGAACCGGCGAACAGACCGACGTCCGGCAGGTCCACCGAGCCGCTGCAGTTCAGGTCGGCGTCCAGGATGTTGCCGGCCTGGTCGGCGGCGAAAGCACCGACGTCCGGCAGGTCGATCTTGGTGTTGTGGCTGAGGTCAGGGCTGTGCACGCGGGCAACGCTGCAGATCTGGACGCCGTCGGCGTAGATCTTGATCGTGCCGGCACCCGCGCCACCACCGTGCGTGGTGAACACGACGCCGCCGCTGATACCCGTCTTACCCGAGATCGTCTGACCGGCGGACGTGAAACCAGCGTCCTGGGTCGGGCAGATCACAACAACGGGAACGCCGGCGAAGTCGATCGTGACGTTCGAGTTGTTGATCGGGAGATTGAACTGGTCCTTCACGGTGACACTGAAGGAGTACTCACCGCCCGGGGCGATGGTCATGCAACCAACGCAGGACGAGAAGGTCGGGTCGGGCACGACGGCAGAGGCCGCCGAGGTGACAGCCATCACCCCGAGACCCGCGAGCAGTGCCATCCTCAAGAACTTGGACATTGATGCACCTCCAAAAAGTTGGACTAAGAGTCGAAGTTTCCCCGCGGATTCACTGGTAGCAAGATGAGAGCTGCTCGGGAGTCGCCCGCACCTCCTTTCGCACACACATTTTATGAACGACTTAGTAAAAATTATATGCCTAGGAAAGCGAATACTCTGTATTGAATTAGACGGAGCTAGTATACAACACAAGCTCTTATTTGTCAACGGAAATTTGCTTTTACGGGCCTGTGACGCCCGTGCGTCGGACTACCCTGGATTCCGTCCCCTGCAGCCCCGCCGGCGGACTCGATAAAGCTAGCAAGGATTTACAATTAAAGACTTTAACACATTCGCAATAAGAAGTCAATGTGAAAATGGGCGAAACAGGATTTGAACCTGTGACCCCTTGCTTGTAAGGCAAGTGCTCTAACCAGCTGAGCTATTCGCCCGTAAGTGCTACTAAAATAGCTACTTAACGACGATGGCCAGCGGGAAAAGGACCAGATAACCGACCACCAGCAGGAAGGCCGCCAGGTGCATGTCTCCGGCCCCCAGGAGCAGGTAGCCCGCCACCACCGTCGCCACCGCCACACCCGCCATCAAGGCGTTCTTACGTGTGAAGTGCAGGGACGGAACGAACGTCGCCGCCTTTCCGGGGTTTTTCCGGGGCTGCGCCTTGGGGCGGGCCTGGGTTTCTGCCATGGGGTCAGGCTCCTTTCAAGTCGAGGCTCAGGCTTCCGGGCCGAAGCCCGTCCAGGTCCAGGGACACAAACCGGAACCCCAGCGCCTTGAGCTTGCGGGTAAGGGTCTCGCGGACTCCCGGCGCCATGAGCATGGGCCAGTCCTCCGGTCGCACTTCGAGCCGGGCGACGTCCCCGTGGTGGCGGACGCGAAAGTCCAAGAGGCCCAATTCTGCCAGATACGACTCCGCCCGTTCCACCGCGGCGAGCTTCTCCACGGTTACCTCCATGAAGTGCGGTATTCGAGAGCTGAGGCACGGGGAAGCGGGCTTGCTCCAGTTCCGGATGCCCCATTTTCGGGACAACTCCCGGATTTCGGCCTTTCCGAGACCAGCTTCGAGCAACGGGCTGAGCACCCCGAGCTCGCGCGCGGCACGATGTCCGGGCCGCTGGTCCAGGCGGTCGTCCGCGTTGGTTCCATCCAACGCATGCCGATAGCCGTTTTCATCCTGATAACGCCCCAGCGCGCCATAGAGCTCGGTTTTGCAGAAGTAACAGCGATCCGGACCATTCTTCCGGTACCCCTCGACTTCCAGCTCCCGGGTCTCCAGGCGCTCCACCCTGCCACCCACTTCCACTCCTACACCGCACGCCTGTTCCAGTTCCCGGGCCGCTAGCGAAGGGGACACCCCGATCACTCCGACCACGTTCTCCCGGCCCAGGGCGCGAACGGCCGCCGCCAGGACCAGGGTGCTGTCGATTCCGCCCGAGAAGGCCACGACCACGCGGCCGAGGGGCCGGATGCGGGCCAGCAGGGCCTCTTCCAGCGCTTCCAGGGAGGCGCTCACGGCGTGCCCCCGGGAGGCGGAGCCGATGGCTCGGGGCCGGTGAGCCGGCCGCGAATCCGGGTAATGGCTGCGCTGTGCTGGGCAAATGTCTTTGTAAATTCGTGCGTGCCGTTCCCGCGGGCCACGAAGAAGAGCGCCGTGGTCCCCGGATCGGGGCTCAGGGCGGCGTGGATGGCGTCCCGGCCCGGATTGCAGATGGGCCCGGGGGGCAGCCCCAGGTGCACATAGGTGTTGTAGGGATGATCCACGGTCAGGTCCTTGAACAAGATACGCTCGTGCCGCTTGTCCAGGGCGTAGGCCACCGTAGGATCCGCCTGGAGGCGCATACCGCTCCGCAACCGATTGTAGTAGACCGCCGCGATCTTCGCACGTTCGTGGGGGTCGTGCGCCTCGGCTTCCACGATGGAGGCCATGGTCAGGATCTCGTTGCCCGTATAGGGCGGCGGGTTCTGGGCCATGCCCATCTCCTCGCGGAGCGTCCGGATGCCCCGGGCGACCATCAGGCTGAGCACGTCCTCGGACCGGGTCCCCCGCAGCACCGCGTAGGTCTCGGGAAAGAGGTAGCCCTCCAGCGTGGGGGTCTTGAGGCTGAGCCGGCCCGCGAAGCCGGGGTCCAGCACCAGCTTCATGAACGCGACCGTATCCACGCCGGCGTGGGCGTACAGCATGCGCGAGATCTCCCGCGCGGTCAGGCCTTCGGGAATGGTGAGCTGGTCCAGCGAGCTCATCCCATGCTCCAGCGTGGACAGCAGGTCCATCGGCGGGGTGCCGGGCCGAAAGGCGTACTCGCCCGCCTTGAGGCGGCGGTCCACCCCCATCACCCGGCCCAGCAGGGTGAACAGGCGGGGGTTTCTCACCACGCCCGCCTGGTGGAGCTGCCGGGCGATGGCCGCGAGCGGGGCGTGCTGGGGCACGTCCACGTAGATCGGCACGGTGGCGCCGGTGCCGGCCGGGTACGGGCTCAGCTCCCGCTCCACGTACAGCGCGGCCAGGGCCACCATCACGGCCAGGAGCACCGGGAACTGCCATCGGGAGCGGCGAACCAGTTTCCTCACTCGAGCCTCGTGACGGGCCGGCTGCGCCGGCCTGGGGTTGGATCCAAATGGGGCATGGAAGCGCGAAACCGGCGGACGAATGCCTAGGGCAGCGGGCGGGCGCGCCGCGAATCGAGGTAGCTTTGCAGCAGGAGCGTGGCGGCCACCTCGTCCACGCGGCCCTTCTCGCGCTTGCGGCCGGGGCCGCGTCGCTCGCCCTCCATTTCGCGGATGGCCCGCTCCCCCTGGGCGCTGGTCAGCCGCTCGTCCCAGGTCAGGACTTCGCCCTGGAACAGCGCCTTCAGGTGCTCCACGAACCTTTCGGTGAGCTCGGCCTGCTCGCCGCGCTCACCCGAGAGCATCAGCGGCATGCCCACCACCACGGTCTCCGCCTCGCGCTCCACGGCCAGCCTGGCCACCCTGCGGGCGGCTTCCACGGGAGTGCGGGCCTCGATCACTTCGAGCGGAAATGCAATGAGCGCCGTGGGATCGCTGATCGCGGTCCCCGTCCGGCGCTCGCCGTAATCGCACCCCAGGAAACGGGCTATGCGCCGTTCGCCTTGCGGTCCAGGACCAGGGTCAGGCAGGTTCCCTTGCCCTGGCCGAACGAATAGTTCACCTGGGTCATCAGCGACTTCATGATAAAGATCCCGCGGCCGCGGCTGTTGTAGATGTGGTCCTCGTCGGTCACGTGCGTGTCCACCAGGGCGATGTCGAACCCGGGGCCGTGGTCGTAGATATTCATGACCAGCTTTTGCGCGTCACCCTCGACCACCACCCGGAACGGCTCGTGGGACAGCTTGCCGCCGTGCTGCACGGCGTTGGTCCCCGCTTCCACCAGGGCCGTGGAGATGGCGAACATCTCCTCCTCGTTAAAGGCCAGCGGCCCTTCGAGCGCTTCCACGAGCTTGGCCAGGACGGCGAGGTAATCCAGCCGGCACGGTATCAGAACTTCGACTTTTTCCATCGGGCGTGCCCATCCGCTCCGGTTGGTGCTTGGATCAAGCCTGGGCCCGGAAGGAGGATCGCAACTGCACCAGATCTTCCGGGAGCGGGGATTCAAACTCCAGCATAGCATCCCCGAAGGGATGCTTAAACCTAAGACGCTGCGCGTGGAGCGCCTGGCGGCCCACGCGCCGGGCCGCGGCGATCAACGCCTGGCGCTTGACCGGCTCCATCACCCCGCCGATCGGAACCACGCCACCGTAGGTGAGGTCTCCCACCACCGGGTGCCGGATGTGCGCCAGGTGCACCCGGATCTGGTGGGTGCGCCCGGTGCGAAGCTTCAGCTCCACCTCGGCCGCAAACCCGAAGTTGGTGATGCGGCGGAACTCCGTGGCCGCCTGGCGGCCGGATTCGACCACCGCCATCTTGACCCGCTCGCGCGGGTGCCTGCCGATCGGCGCCTCCACGAGGCCTTCCGCTCCCGGATCCCCCCACACCATGCCCCAGTAGCGCCGTTCCACGTCGCGATCGGCCAGCGCCTTGGAAAGCGCCCGGTGGGCCCGCTCGGAGCGCGCCACCAGCAGCAGGCCCGAGGTGTCCTTGTCCAGCCGGTGCACGATGCCGGGCCGGTCGGCTCCCCCGCCCGTGGGCAGGTCGCGGAACCGGTGCAGCAGCGCATTGGCCAGGGTCCCGGTCCACTGTCCGGCGCCCGGATGCACCACCAGGCCGGCGGGTTTGTCCACCACCAGGAAATCCTCCTCCTCGTGGATGATGTGGATCTCGCGCTCTTCGGGCTCCAGCGTGGACGGCGGAGCCTCGGGCTCCAGCGCCTCCACCATCATCCCGGCCTTCAACTTGAGCCCGGCAGAGGCGACCTTGCCGTCCACCTTGACCAGTCCGTCCTCGATGGCCCGGTGCCAGCGGCTCCGCGAGTGGTCCGCGAGAGCGGCGGCCAGGAACGTGTCGAGCCGCTCTCCGCTAGAGCCCTCCGCCACCTTCAGGCGGCGAGGGGACGGCCGGGGCTTGTTCGACGCGGGGCTTTCCGTGGACATAGGTCTCCAGCGCCAGCAGGGCCACGCCGATCGTGACGGCCGAATCGGCGATGTTGAACACAGCGAAGCTCCAACGGCCCGCGCTGAATTGCAGAAAATCGACCACCTCGCGATACACGATGCGGTCGTAGACGTTGCCGGCCGCGCCCCCCAGGATCAGCCCCAGGGCCAGCGAGCGAAGCGCGTGCCCGCGGCCGATCCGCAGCTGGAGCGCCAGCACCGCGATGATCGCCACCACGGAAATCACCACGAACACCCGGTGATTGCCCGCGAACATCCCGAACGCCGCGCCGGTGTTGCGGACCGACGTGATCCGGAAGAAGTTTCCGAGCACCTGGATGGATTCACCGACCGCCATGGTCTTCATCACCCGGAACTTGGTGAGGCGGTCGAGAACAAAGACGAGCGCGGCCGGGAGCAGGAACAGGAACACTCCTTACTCCCGCATCATCCGCTGGCGCCGCTCTTCCTTTTCCTTGCACTTGATGCACAGGCGCGCTTCCGGCACCGCCTCGAGTCGCGGCCGGGAAATCCCGTCGGAACAGATCTCGCAGTTGCCGTATTCGCCGCGGTAGATGCGGTTCAGCGCCGCGCGCAGCTCCATGATCACGCCGCCCTCGATGGAGGCCTTCTGGAACGCCATTTCGCGCTCCATGGCGTCGGTCCCGAGGTCGGCCATGTGGAACGAGTAGGCCGACAGGTCCCCGGAAGCGTCCCTGGGGGTGGTGTTGAGCACGGTCTCTTCAAGGTGCTCCATCTCGGCGCCCGCGGCGTCGAGCCGCTCCTTGAGCAGTTGCTCGAAGTGCTTGAGCTCTTCGGTCGTGAAGCTGTTCGGCTTGGGGCCCGCGGCGGCGGCCACGCTCTTGCCCGCCGGCGGCGGAGACTTCTTCTCCACCTTGACCGTGATCTTGCCGCCGGTCTTCTTGGCCTCCACTACCTTCTTCTTGTCCACTTTGCGCTCCGGTTCCTTTTTCAATGGGCGCTCCCCGCTCCGGTGGCGCCGGCGGAAGTTTCCGCCTTGCGCAGGGTCAGCCGGATCTTTTCTCCCATGAGATTAGCCTCCTCGGCGGCGCCTCCCTGGACCCCTGTCGGGACCAGTTCCAGGGCCAGCACCTCGTTCTTCAAGGCGTCGGCATGGGTGGAGACTGCCTGCATGATCTTTTCACCCGCCTCGATTCCCAGCACGATCCGGTCCGAAACTTCGAGACCCGAGGTCTTCCTGAAACTCTGCACCAGGTGCACCAGTTCCCGAAACGTGCCCTCCTTGAGCAGTTCTTCGGTCAGGCGCGTGTCCAGGCCCACCGACCAGCCGTCCCCGGAAGTGACGGCCAGCCCCTCGGGCTGGTTCTCCACCAGCTCGACATCCAGAGACTCGAGCTCGTAGGTGGTCCCATCCAGCGCGACCGTGGCGCTGTCCCCCCCTGACCAGGCTTCGATCCAGGCGCGGCCGGCGTCGGACTCGTGCGCCGAGCGCACCAGTGCGGCCACCGCGTTCACGCTCTTGCCGCACTTCTTGCCAAGACTGCGAAAGTTGGGCCGTGCCGAGCGCCCGCCGATGGACTCGGTGAGCCAGCGGATGCTCTTCACGTTGAGTTCCTCGGAAATCACCGGCTCCCAGCGCCGGAGGCCCTGGAGGTCGGCGTCGCGAGGCAGCACCACCAGCAGTTCGGCCAGCGGCTGGCGCACCCGGAGTTGCGCCTCTTCGCGCGCCGCGCGGGCCAGCGAGACCACGTGGATCACGCCGTCCATTTCCCCCAGCAGCGCGTCGGCCGCAAAACGGGCCTGGGGCCCGCCAAGGAGCTCCAGGTGCACGCTGGGCAGGGCGGCGCCGGCCGGCACGGCCAGCTTTTGATACAGCTCCTCGGCCATGAACGGCGCGAACGGGGCCAGCATCTTGGCCGTCTCCACCAGCACCCGGTGCAGCGTGTTGAACGCCGCCGCGTGGTTGTGGGCCTCGGCGGTCTTCCAAAAGCGGCGGCGGTTGCGCCGGACGTACCAGTTGGAAAGATCGTCCACCACGAAAGACTGCAGCGCGCGGGCGCCGCGGGCCAGCTCGTAGGCCTCCAGCGATTCCACCACCTGGCCGCGCACCTGCTCCAGGCGCGCCAGGATCCAACGGTCCATTTCGGTCAGATCGGCCGGATCGGGATCCGCCGGCGCAAAATCCTCGATGTTGGCGTACAGCGTGAAGAACTGCGCCGTGTTGCGCAGCGTCGCAAAGAACTTGCGCGACACCTCGGTCACGCCGTCGCGGTCAAAGCGGGTCGGCAGCCACGTGGGACTCGCTGTGACCAGGTACCAGCGGACGGCATCCGCCCCTTCCTTGGCCATCATCTCGAAGGGATCCACCGCGTTGCCCTTGGACTTGTGCATGCGCTGGCCGTGCTTGTCCAGGATCATCTCGACCGGCACCACGTTCTTGAACGCCGACCGGCCCTCCAGGAACGTGCTGATCACCAGCAGGCTGTAGAACCAGCCCCGGGACTGGTCGATGCCTTCGCTGATGAAATCGGCCGGAAAGGTGGCCTTGAACAAATCCATGTTCTCGAACGGCCAGTGGCGCTGGGCAAACGGCATGGCGCCGGAATCGAACCACACGTCGATCACTTCGGGCACGCGGCGCATGACGCCTTTGCACTTGGGGCACGGGTACTCGAAACCGTCCACCTGCGGCTTGTGCAGGTCCAGTTCGGCCGGAAGCGCGATTCCCCTGGAACGCAGGTCCTCCACCGACCCCAGGCACTCGCTGTGGTCGCACGACTCGTTCCCGCAGCGCCAGATGGGCAGCGGCGTGCCCCAGAAGCGGTCGCGGGAGATGGCCCAGTCGATGTTGTTGGCGATCCAGTTGGCGAAGCGATTCTCGCCCACGTCGCGCGGATGCCACTCGACTTCGGCGTGCGCCTTCACCAGCTCGTCGCGGAAGCGCGTGACCGCGATGTACCACGACTTGCGCGCATAGTAGAGCAGCGGCGAGTGGCAGCGCCAGCAGTGGGGATAGCTGTGGCGCAAGGTGGCCTGCCGCAGCAGCAGGCCCCGCTCCTTCAGGTCCCGGGTCAGGCCCTTGTCGGCGGTCTTCACGAACTGCCCGGCCCACTCCCCGATCTCGGCGGTGAAGTTGCCCGCGGCGTCCACCGGCTGAAGCACGGTCAGGCCCTCGCGGCGGCCCAGATAGTAGTCGTCCTCGCCAAAAGCGGGGGCGATGTGGACGATCCCGGTGCCATCGTCCAGCGAGACAAAATCGGCGTTCTGCACCCGCCACATCACGCCCGGATCGTGCGGCCCGCCGGTGGGCGTGGTGTACGCCTCCGCCAGCTTCGGGTTCTTCGCGAAGAAATCAAAAGGCGGAAGATAGCGCCGGCCCTTCAGCTCCGAGCCCTTCCAGGAGCGCAGCACCTCCGGCTCGCCGCCCAGGGCGGCCAGGCGGCTGCGGGCCACGATCAGCCGCTCGCCTTCCAATTCGGCTTCCACGTACTCGAAGTCCGCGCCCACGGCGATGGCGGTGTTGGAGGGGAGCGTCCAGGGCGTGGTGGTCCACACCAGGTACGAAAGCTTTTCGTCCTCGGCGTCGCGAAAACGCACGAACACCGACGGATCGTCCACGTCCTCGTAGCCCTGCGCCACCTCGTGGCTGGAAAGCGGCGTGCCGCAGCGGGGGCAGTACGGCAGGATCTTGTGCCCCTCGTACATGAAGCCGCGGTCCCAGAACCGCTTCAGGATCTGCCACACCGATTCGATGTAGTCGTTGCTGCAGGTCACGTACGGGTCCGACAGATCGAGCCAGTAACCCATGCGCCGGGTCATTTGCTCCCACAGCTCGCGGTAGGTGAACACGCTGGTTCGGCATTCCTCGTTGAAGCGGGCGATGCCGAACTCCTCGATCTGCTTCTTGCCCGTGAGCCCCAGCCGCTTTTCCACTTCGATCTCGACCGGCAGGCCGTGGGTGTCCCAGCCGGCCTTGCGCTCCACCAGCATGCCGCGCATGGAGCGGTAGCGGCACACCACGTCCTTGACCGTGCGCGCCATCACGTGGTGCACGCCGGGCCGCCCGTTGGCGGTGGGCGGGCCCTCGTAGAACACGAACCGCGGGGCGCCGCTCCTGGCCTGGGTCAAGCGATCGAACACCCGCTCGCGGTCCCAGAATTCCAGGATCCGCTGCTCGGAGTCGTTCTGCTCGATGTGGGTGGAAAACTCTTCGAACCTGGGCATAGTTCCTTAGGGACTTTCGGGATGCGCCCGGCACGCGCCGGACGGTCCTACATTCTCTGGATCACTCCGCCCACCAGGGCCATCAGCCCCGGCGCGGCCTCGCCGGCCACGCGCAGGATCTCGGGGATGTGGGCCGGCTTCAGGTTGTCGGGCAGGCACATGTCGGTCACGACGGAAATGGCCAGCACCTTCTGGCCCCCGTGAATCGCGGTGACATTCTCGGCGATGAGCGACATGCCCACCACGTCGGCCCCGACCCCGCGCAGGAACCGGTATTCCGCCGCCGTTTCCAGGTTCGGGCCCATCACCGCCACGAACACTCCGCGCTCGGTGCGGATCTTCAATTCCGTGGCGACCTGCTCGGTCAGCGCCACCAGCGCCCGGTCGTAGGGCTCGGACATGTCCGGAAAGCGCGGGCCCAGTTCGTCGTCATTCGGCCCGATGAGCGGATTGTCGCCCATGAGATTGATGTGGTCGGTCACCAGCACCAGCGAGCCGGCCCGGTAGTTCGGGTTCATGCCGCCCACGGCGTTGGTCAGGATCACCGTGCCGGCCCCGAGGGCCTTCAAGACCCGGACCGGAAAGCCCACCTCGCTCAGCCGGTAGCCTTCGTAGCCGTGCACCCGCCCGCGCAGCAGGCACACCGGCTTGCCGCCGAAACGCCCCAGCACCATTTCCGCAGCGTGGCCTTCCACGGCCGCCACCGGAAAGTGCGGGATCTCCCGGTAGGGAATGGTGCATTCGACTTCCAGGCCGGTGGTGAAATCGCCCAGGCCGGTGCCCAGGATCACGCCCACCTGGGGGCGCGTCGCTGCGCGCGAAAAGATGAAATCGCGCGCCGCGTGAATCCGGGTCATGAGTTCGCTGGCCAATTCCTTGGATCCCCTGTCTCTGGTAGTTCCGCCATCCCGGACGCGCGGGGGCGGCGCTTTGTTCCCGGCTCAGTCCGTTTCGGCGCCGGCCAGCAGCCTGGACCTGGCCTCGTAGGAATCGAGGCCCTCGAGCTCCAGTGTTTTCTGGCGCGAACGGTGGCCGCGCAGGATGGTCACGCTGCGCCGGGCCAAGCCTAGTTTTTCGGCGATGAATTCCACCAGCGAGTCGTTGGCCGCGCCTTCCACTGCGCGCGCCCGCAGGCGCACCTTCACGCGGCCGTCCGCCAGTTCGCCATCCACCGCATCGCGCTTGGACCCCGGCAGCACGCGGATCTCGAGCAGCGTGCGGTTCACCATGGACGGGCTACCGCAACCTCATCGCGAGGTCGTACAGGGAACCCACCACGAACCGCTGGGTGAACATGATCAGTAGAATGAGCACAAAGGGGGAAAAGTCGATCGGCCCCACCAGGAACGGGATCGTGCGCCGGATGGCGTCCAGCAGCGGATCCACGATGCCGTGGATGAACCGCACGATCGGGTTGTAGGGATCCGGGCTGAGCCAGCTCATCACCGAATAGATGATGACCACCCACATGTAGGCGGTCAGCACGTAACCGAGGATTCCCGCGACAGCCGCTAGAAAATTGCCGGCCACAAACATGGTGCCTAGCCTTTCCGTGGCCCGAAAAGAGCGGTACCCACGCGGACCCGCGTGGAACCCTCCTCGATCCCGCATTCGAAATCGCCGCTCATTCCCATGGACAGATCCGGGAGCGGGCGGCCCAGCAGATCCTGAAGTTGGTCCCGCAATTCGCGCAGCGCCCGGAAGCACGGACGCGGATCGCGGCCGGAATCGGGCACCGGCCCCAGTGTCATCAGGCCGCGGAAATCCAGGTGGGGCAGCGCGGCCATCGCGCGCGCCTGATCCCTCAGCGCCCCGGCCTCGAAGCCGAACTTGGCCGGCTCGCCCGACGTGTTCACTTCCGCGAGCACCTTCAGCGTCCGGCCCCGCTCGCCGGCCAGGCGCGAGAGACGTTCGGCCAGGGGCAGCGAGTCCACCGAATCCACGCCGCCAAAGAGTTCCAGCGCCGCCAGGGCTTTGTTGCTCTGCAAGTGTCCGATCAGGTGCGCGTCAAAACCCCCGGTGAGGAGCGGCAGTTTTTCGCGCGCCTCCTGCACCCGGTTCTCGCCAATGAGCCGAAGATCCAGATCCAGCAGATGCTGGATTTTTTCCACGGGCTG
Source organism: Candidatus Eiseniibacteriota bacterium (assembly GCA_025351485.1). Lineage (GTDB taxonomy): Bacteria > Eisenbacteria > RBG-16-71-46 > RBG-16-71-46 > JACRLI01 > JANXVU01. The sequence continues at coordinate 12,367 of JANXVU010000180.1, forward strand.
CGTCTTGGTGACCGCCATCAATTCCACGGATGCCGGATCGAGTCCACTCCGGGCAGAGGCCCGCCCCATCCGCGCGCGCAACTCGTCCAGGTTCTGCTCGATCCCGCCCCGCCACGAATCCATGTTTCCCGGCCCCGTAAGTCAAAATCCACAGAAGACAAAGAAGAATAGCGGCCCGGGGGCGGCCCGGCAATAGAGAAAGGGCCGCCACGAGGCCGCCGGCGGAAAGCTGTCCGCGGGGGCTATCGAACCAATTTCCTGCGGGTTACGCCGGAGGCTCTAGCGCGGCCGGGAGCGCTCGTACTGCCGGGGCCAGGGTCCCTCCACCCCCAGGGCGTGGGCCGCATGGAGGGGCCAGTAGGGGCTGCGGAGTTCCTCCCGGGCCAGCAGCACCAGGTCGGCCTCGCCGGCCCGGATAATGGCATCCGCCTGGTCGGGCGAGGTGATCATCCCGACCGCTCCGGTGGCCACCCCCGCCTCCCGGCGGATCTGGGCCGCGAACGGTACCTGGTAGCCCGGGCCCACCTGGATCGCCTGCTGGGCTACCCCGCCACCGCTGGAAACGTCCACCAGGTCCACCCCCAGAGGGGCCAGGAGCCGGGCCAGCTGGACGCTCTGCTCCACGTCCCAACCTCCATCTGTCCAATCACTTGCGGAGATTCGAATCCACAGAGGCAGCTCCTCCGGCCAGACCTCCCGGATGGCCCGGGTAACCTCCACGGCCAACCGGGTGCGGTTCTCGAAGCTTCCGCCCCACGGGTCGGTGCGCCGGTTGACCAGGGGGGAGAGGAACTCGTGGATCAGATAGCCGTGGGCGCCATGGATCTCGACGATTTGAAAACCGGCTTTGAGGGCCCGCGAGGCGGCGGCCCGAAAGGCGGCGATCGTCGCGAGGATCTCGGCCTCGGTCATGGCCCGGGGCACCGGGAAGCCCGGGGCAAAGGGCTCGCCCGAGGGGCCGATCGGCGCCCAGCCGCCCTGCTCCGGGGGCACCATTCCCCCGCCCTTCCAGGAACTGGCCATGGAGGCCTTGCGCCCGGCGTGGGCCAGCTGGATCCCCGCCGCCGCCCCGTGCTCGCGCACAAATCGGGTGATCCGCTCCAGGGCCGGGATGTGCTCGTCCTTCCAGATTCCCAGGTCATCCGGGCTGATCCGGCCCTCGGGGGTGACCGCGGTGGCCTCGGTCAGCACCGCGCCGGCGCCGCCCACGGCCCGGCTGCCCAGATGCACCAGGTGCCATTCGTCCGCGAAGCCGTCCTCGGAGGAGTACTGGCACATCGGGGAGACCGCGATGCGGTTCCGCAACTCGATGGAACGCTGCCGCAAGGGCTGGAACAGCGAAGCCCCGGTCGCGGGCTTGGCGGCGCCTTCGGCCGCGGATACCTGCACGTTCTTCATGGGAGCGATCCTTCCGGAACGGGAGAGAACAAAGCCGGGTGCGGCAAGTCTGCACTGATCAGCACTATAGATGACCCGGGCGGGCACGCGGTTCCCAAAGTGGTACCGGGCGACCCCTCCGGGGCCAAAAGAAAGGGCCCCGCGGAGCGATTCCGCGGGGCCCTTCTTGAGATGGTGGAGGCGGAGGGAATTGAACCCTCGTCCGAACGCAGTCAGCCAGGCGTCACTACATGCTTAGCCCGGGAATTAAATCTCGCCTTGGGCACCCCCTCGGGCGGGGATCCTGTTGGCCAGCCCCTGTTTCTCACCAGGCCTTCGGGGCGAAGGCTCGGCCAGCCCGCGGTATATGGCGCTCAAATCCTCCGGGCCGCGAACCCCCCGGAGATGAGCGTCGCCGCTAGGTTTTAACTAGGCAGCGAGAGCGAACTCAGTGTTCGCAGTTACATTTTTCCAGCTTTTTTACGAGGTTCCGGAAACCTCGGCATGCGACACAAGACTCCCTACACCCGTCGAAACCTGTCGCCCCCTTTCAAGGGATTGGATGCAACTTTGGGCCGCGGGAACGGCCCGGTCCGAACTAGTTATCGGAAAAGAAAAAGCCCGTCTCCACTGGATGCCCGAATCGGGGCTGGATCCTGGGGGATGCGGGCCTGGAACGGTTGCAGAATGGTGCGCCGCCTTGGAATCGAACCAAGAACCTAGTGATTAAGAGTCACTTGCTCTGCCAATTGAGCTAGCGGCGCAAACTTGGGGCCGGATGTCTGCCGTGAGCGCTGAAAACTACACGATCACGGAAGTCCCGTCAAGGGGCCGGGACCCCGAGGGGCCCCGGCGTCCCGACACTTTGAACGGCTAGAACGGCAGGTCGTCGTCCGCGGCGAACACGCCGGTGGTGGCATCCGCGGTGTCGCCGTAGTCCGGCTCGCTCATGCCCTGCCCACCCTGCCCGCCGCCCTCGGGAACAGCCTGGCGCTCGCCCGGACGCCCCAGGAACTGGATTGTATTGGCGATGATCTCGGTCCGGAACTTCTTGTTGCCCTGGGGGTCGTTCCAGCTGGAGGTCTGCAGGCGCCCTTCCACGTAGATCTGCCGGCCCTTGGACACGTACTGCTTGCACAAGTCGGCCAGCTTGCCCCACACCACGATGTTATGCCACTCGGTGCGCTCCTGCTTTTCGCCGGCCTTGCTGGTGAAGTTCTCGCTGGTGGCGATCGAGAACTTGGCCACTTGCTGTCCCGAAGGAGTGGTGCGCACTTCCGGGTCCCGGCCCACGTTGCCGACCAGGATGACTTTGTTGACTCCCGCCATAGGAATTCTCCGGGGATGGGTTGATTGTCGGGGTAGCTATGTAAATCACGCTATCGCCCCTGCCCGGGCGGGTCAAGGAGAAACGGGGGCGGCGGCGGAAGGGATGCGCCTGGGGCGCTGCTGCGGTATCCTTGCGGGCGTATTCACCGATCCTGATCCCCAGGCCGGAACGCCCGTGAACCCCTTGCCGGCGCCCCGTTGGAAGGAGAGTTCCTTCGTGCTCCCCCATGCCCGGGCGGCCGCCTGCCGCCGGAGTGCCGGTTTCGCGGATGCGGCGGCGCTGCTTGGCGCCGCGCTGCTGATTGCGGCTGCCCTGCTTCTGGTTCCCCTCCCGGCCCGCGCCGACTGGACTGCGAGCGCCACGTTCGCGTACACGGATCAGCCCTTCAACAAGAGCGGGTTCACCGGGAGCACGGCGGAGAAGCCGATCCGGCATGCACTGGTGCAGATCCGGGATGCGGGCACCGAGGAGGTGCTGGCGTCGGGATCCACCAACGCCTTCGGCCACTTCTCGATCCTGGTGCGGGATTCGCTGATGCGGGATGTGTACGCCAAGGTATTGAGCGTCGGCGGTGACAGCACGCGCTATCCGATCCGGGTCCTGGACCGTCAGTTCCACAGCACGAGCTTTTCCTACGACAGCCCGACCATCCACGGCCATGGGCCCGGCGACGACGTGAATGTCCCCGTTTCCATCACCGCTCCGCTCGATCGGGCCGCTCCCGCCTTCAACATCCTGGACTGCCTCGTGGATGCGGCGGATTACTCGCGCGCCGCCGGCGGCACGCCGGCGCCGCGGATTCCGCTCACGGCCTTCTGGAGCCGGCCCTACGAAGGCCTGAGCTCCTACTACGGGGACGGCTTTTCCGTCCCCAACAGCGCCTCTTATGACGACGGGTTCATTCTCGCAACCGCCGGAAAGGCCCTTTCCCTTGCGTTCGGCGAGTCGCCCAACGTGTTCCGCTCTGGAACCGAGAGCTTGTCCCGGGCCTGGGATGACGGATTCGGTTTGTTTTTCCTGCTCAGCTGCCGGCGCTACCTCGGATACTCCAATCCTGGGGAATCCGCGCCGCTATCCAAGTACTCCCCGGCGCCGATCGAACCTGGTTCGCTGCGCGACCGCAGAGCGGGCGGAACGGACAGCCTCACGGTGGCCTCCGTGCTGTGGCAACTCGCGGACGATGGCCGCGGGCACTCTGCCCAGGACGACTTCGGGCGGCCGTGGCCCGCCGGATCGGCCTTTCGCGTGGCCACCCGCTATGTCGACGCGCACGACTTGCCCAGCCTGGAACTCTTCTGGCTGGGTTGGCTGGAGCTGAACGAGCCCCGCGCCGCCGACCTCCAGGCCCTGCTGGTCGCTCACGGGGCCGAGTACGCCCCGGACTCCTACGAGTTCGACGGCTCCCTCCCTCTGGCGACGCCGCTGGTTCCGGGCAATGCGCCGACCCATCACTCCCTGTACCCGGACTCCGACGTGGACTGGTTCAGCCTGGATGCCCAGCGGGGCGCCGCCTACACCGTGGGCACCAGCCGCGAGGGCGGCTCGTACCAGGGCTTCTTCTGGATCTACGACTCGACCGGCGCAGGCAAGGTGGCAAGGGTGTACAACTCCGACGATCGCCACCCGTCCGCCTCGCTCGTGTTCGCTCCGGACCGGCCCGGCCGCTACTACTTCCGCGTCGGCCATGGCCGGTCCCGGGATCCTCTGTTTGGAACCTATGATTTCGGGTGCAAGATGTCCTCGCCGCCGATACTCGAGATTCCGAACCCCCGGATGTCCAATGGCACATTTCGGCGGAGTTCCAACACGATCTTCGAATCCGACGGCCTGGTCTACCAAGCCATGGACGGTTACATTCCAGCTTTCCCCGATCGCATCAATCAAATCGTGTCGGTGGACACTTCGGGTCAAGTGCGTGTGATCGCCCGGATCCCGGGCAAGTATTCCCGGATCCAATCCATGGCGCGCAGCCCGGACGGGTCTTTCGTTGGATTCGCCACTTCGCAATTCAGTGGAAGTCCGCAAAGGATCACGCCGCAATCGCGGGCGGTGGCGGGCGCGGACAGCAGCCTGCCGGATAGCGTCAACGCGATCGTGAAGATAGGCCCGTCCGGGGAGTTTCGGGTGCTGCACCGCTTCGGCCCCGCGGATGGGGCGGGTCTGGTCGGCAACCTCTTTCCAGGTCCCCGCGGCGCGGTTTACGGCGTGACCTCCCGTTCCGTGGAGCATCCCTACGGCATGCTCTTCCATGTGACGAGAACGGATGAGTTTGAATTCCTGCACGAATTTTCGAATCTAGACGGCGAGCCGCGCGGAAGCCTCTACATGGGCCCGGATTCGAGCATCGGGGTCCTGCTGCGGCAGGTGGAGCCCGACTCGCTCCGGGGACGGCCGTGGATGTTCCGCTATTCGCCCCTCGATGGGAACTCGTCCATTTTCTACCTGCAGGGATTGCGCAGCCAATTGTTCCAGTGCCGCGACGGAAACCTGTATTTCATGGACGAGGTTTACCCGGGCGCCAAGGACACCGCCAGCGTGCTCCGACGGATGGGCTGGGATGGAATGTCGTCCCCCGTCCTGGCGCTTCCGCCCGGAGCCGGCGGAACCGCCAACTCGATCATGCTGGGCGCGGACGGCCGTTTCTACCTGGGGATGAACGTGACTTCGGGGTTCGATGGGATCGTCGTGGCGGACACGTTGGGGCACTATGCAACCATGGAGCGAATGGGAGTCGAGTGGGCGTCCACGGACCGGATCAACGAGGCTCCCTACCAGATGTCCGCTCTTGACAACGGGGACATCTACATCGCGGGCTTTGGTGGCGATCGCGTGAGCCGGCTGAAACACTTGATCGGCCAGGCGGTTCCGATTCCAGTGACCTTTCCGGAAGCGTTGCCCCTGCGCGGCAAGGTCCGCCTTTCGTACTCGGCCGTGTACCCGTGCCGGATGGAGTTTCGCGTCGAGCGCAGGGCGGAGGCGGGTGGATCGTGGGTCGTGTTGCGGCAGGAACCGGAAGATGGGGTGGTCGAGCAGGTGTACACGGACTCCGAGGCGCTCCCCGGCGCCGACTACGCCTATCGGGTCGGTTACCGCCTGGGCCCCACGGACGCATGGACCTTCATCGGGCCGGCGCGGGTGGTGGCGAGGCGCGCGGAAACCTACCTCGGATACCCCACGCCCAATCCAGTCCGCGCCACGACCCGCCTGGACTTCGAAGTCCCCGCCCGCGGCCCGGTGCGGCTCGACATCTTCAACGTGGCGGGTGCGCGAGTCTCCACCCTGGTGGACCGAGTGATGGAAATCGGGAATTCCTCGGCCAACTGGGACGGCAGGAACAGGAATGGCGAAAAACTCAGCGATGGTGTTTACTTTATAAGGCTGCTTGCCGGGGGCCAGGTGGCCACGCGCAAGATCCTACTGCTGAAATAAGGGAGACCTGTATGCGTCCGATCCCGCGTCTTGCACCCGTGGCGCTTCTGCTGCTGCTGGCGGGCTGCACTTCTTCAACCGCCCCGAATCCGGCGGCAGTCTATCTTTGCCCGGGCGCCGGCGGCTCGTGTTCCACGGCAAGCCTGCTCAAGGACATTCCCACGGCGTTCACCCACCTGGACATTGCCGGCTACACCGCCGAGTTGGACGACCACTTCGTGTTTCGCACGCTTCCTGATCTCGGATCGGGCCACAGCGACTCGCTGGGTCGGGCCGTGGAGCTGTCCGTCATGAAGCACCTGTTCACCGACGGCGCGGGCGGGCAGTTCGCCATGAAGAAGATCTTGCTCACGGTGGACACCACTTCTTCGTCCAGCGACAGCCGCGTGGGCCACGAGGGTTGGATCCGCTACATCGTGCAGACGCACTTCGTGGGCACCTTCCCCGACGGCAACGAGATGCACATCGACAGCCCGGCATGGCTGTATTTCCGCCCGGCTGCGGCCGGAACCTGGAAGCTCGCGGAATGGGCCGACCAGCCGCCGCCGGGATCGCCGGCTACTCGCGGCGCCGCAGGTTCGCAAGGATCGCACGCGACGCGGCAGACGACATGGACGTCGCTGAGATACTTGTACCTGTGAGGTCGGCGCTGCACGGGGATCATCTCGCCTGGGCCATGGCGGGGCTTCTGGCGGCTTTGATTTACTCCGGCGGCTGCGGGACGGATGTGGTGGCGCCTGCCAGCAAGTATTGCGCGACCCCCGCGTGCAACACGCCCTACGGGGTCATCCAGAACTTCAGGATGGCGCTCATCCAGAAGGACACCCTCGAGATCGGCAATCTAGTGGCGCGGGACTTTGTCTTTCGATTTCTCCCGGATCCCATTACCGGCCGGCAGGATTCCTTGACCCGGGCGGAATTCCTGCGCGCAGTCGCCCATCTCCTGGTGACCGGGTCTTCGGATGGCCAGGAACCACCTGTCTCCAGGGTCTCCGTCACCATGGATACCGTCTCCTCCGCGCCGGACTGGCGCGACGGGCACTTGGGATGGATTCGTTACATCGTGCAGACCCACGCAAGGTTCACGCTAGCCAACGGAAATCAGGCCACCGTCGATTCCCCGGCATGGTGGTTCTTCCACCAGGAATCCGGAAGCTGGAGGCTCGGGGAATGGCAGGACCAGCCATCCGGATTCTTGACGGTCTCGGGGCAGCCCCGGGGCCCCCTTGCCAGCAAGATTACAAGTTGGGGAGCGGTGTTCAATGTCTACGGCAAGTAAGGCCCCCCGACGCCCCACTCCCTAGCCCCATCCCCCCAAACCCCGTATACTGCCCCTCATGAACCCTGAAATCCTTCTGGCCCGTCCGCGGGGCTTTTGCGCCGGGGTGGACCGCGCCGTGGACATCGTGGAAATGGCGCTCGAAATCTTCGGCCGGCCGGTCTACGTGCGGCACGAAATCGTGCACAACTCCTTCGTGGTGGACGGCTTGCGCCTTCGCGGCGCGGTGTTCGTGGACGACCTGGAGTCGGTGCCCGCGGGAGCGCCGATCGTGTTCAGCGCCCACGGGGTGTCTCCGGCCGTCCGGGCCGAGGCCGCCAACCGCGGGCTCAAGTCCATCGATGCCACCTGCCCACTGGTGACCAAGGTGCACCTGGAAGCGATCCGTTTCGCCAGACAGGGCTATTCGATCCTGCTGGTGGGCCATGTGGGCCACATCGAGGTGGAGGGCACGCTGGGCGAGGCGCCCGAAGTGACCCAACTGGTGGACGGCATCGAGAGCGCCCGCACCGTGCAGGTGCCCAATCCGGACAAGGTCGCCTACCTCACCCAGACCACCCTTTCCGTGGACGAGGCCGAAGAGATCATCGCGGTGCTCCGGGAGCGCTTCCCCGCGATCACCTCCGCCCCCAAGAGCGACATCTGCTACGCCACCACCAACCGCCAGAACGCGGTCAAGGAGATCGCCCGCAAGTGCGACGTGCTCCTGGTGGTCGGGGCGCCCGCCAGCTCCAACTCCAACCGCCTGGTGGAGGTGGGCCGGGCCTGCGGGGCGACGTCGTACCTGGTGGAGCGCGCCTCGGACATCCGCAAGGAATGGGTCGAGGGGGCCAAGTGCATCGGCGTGACCGCCGGAGCCTCCGCGCCCGAAGTCCTGGTGGAGGAAGTGCTGCGGCAGCTTCGGGAATGGGGCGCACGGGAGGCCGTGGAAGTCGAGGTTTCCAAGGAAGATATCGCCTTTACCCTGCCCCGCGAGCTGGCCGAGGAGGCCCGTTCCAGGGGCGTGGCGGTCGAACATCTGGAAAAGCACGCCAAGAGCCGGGGCTCCACCAGCCGGGTCGGTTGACAGCAGGGGCTTATTTCCGTAGTTTCTTCGGGCGTGCCGCGCTGGCAGGGCCGCCCCGGTCCAGGGTGGTAATTTCGATTTCGGGGCGTGGCTCAGCCTGGTAGAGCGCCTGCTTTGGGAGCAGGATGTCGGAGGTTCAAATCCTCTCGCCCCGACTTAAGCTGGGCGCCTGTAGCTCAGGTGGATAGAGCAACGGATTTCTAATCCGTCGGTCGGGGGTTCGAGTCCCTCCAGGCGCGCTCTTCCGGCCTGATAGATTGCATCAGAAGATTGGGTGGTGGGCGTAGCTCAATGGTGGAGCACCGCACTGTGGCTGCGGTGGTTGTGGGTTCGAGTCCCATCGTCCACCCCATTCCATAGGTCAGGCCGCCGGGGCAATCCCCAGCGGCC
>JANXVU010000017.1 GCA_025351485.1 Candidatus Eiseniibacteriota bacterium
CGGAGCCGCCGGCAAGCGTCATCGAGGCCTACTACAACGCGCATGTCGACGATTACAAGACCTCCGACCAGGTCGGGCTCTTGTTCGCTTGCTACAAGGTGGGCACCAAGGTCGACACGTCCTGGGAACAGAGCCGCCTGCACTCCGAGGAACTGCTCCGCAAGCTGCGCGCCGGAGCCCAGCTGGACTCCGACCTCGCCGCCGGAGCCACCAGGATCAACACCGGCCTGATCGATCGCGGCAAGGCGATTGGCATCCTGAACCACGGCCCGTCGCTCACGGACAGCCTGTTTCTGCTGGCCCCCAAACAACCTTACGAGAAGGTAGTGCTGGGTAAGGAAGGCTATGGAGTTCTGGTGCTGTCCGACCGGCGCACCGCGGCCGTTCGTCCGCTCAAGGATCGGGACGTCTACCCGCGCGTGGCTTCCCGGGCGACCACCGAGTACCGCGAGAAGGAACAGAAGGACCGCGAGCACCGGCTCTACGAGAACAGCGCCGAGCACTATCGCACCCGGGCAGTGAACGCGCGCGCGCTGTACTTTGACCCGCGGAGTTTTCTCCCCCAGGCAGCGCCGACCGCGGCCCAACTGCATGCGCTTTACGACGAGCGACTGGGCAGCTTCGCCTTCACCGACTCGGCGGGCAAGCTGGCCACGAAGAGCTTCGCCCAGGTGGAGACCACCCTGGTCCGGATGGTTCCGACGTGGATCGCGGATTCGCTCTCGGACAAGGCCGAGCGGGAAGCGTGGAACGACGTGCGCCGCGGCCGTGACGTATTTGCCCGGCCGGTCCCGGGCGTGACCGTTCGTCAGTTCATCAACGTCACCCCCAGCTACGAGGACACCGTGCTGGGACCGGCGCTGGTGGATTCCCTGCTCACGTCCCGCCCCGGGCACCTGGTTCGCATGCCGGCCGCGAGTCCCGGCCGGCTGATCGTGCGGGTGGAGAGCGTGGATACGGCGTACGTGCCCTCGTTCGAGCAGTTGCGCGGGACCCTCCGCAGCGACGTGACCGAAGCCCGGAACAAGGAACGAGAGTCCGCGGCGAGGGCGTATTACCTGAAGCACAAGGGCGAGTTTCTCACCGGAACCCAGTACACGCTGGGGCTCAGCCTCATCCCGCGGGTGGATGCGGTGGACCTGCATCTGTCGGACGCCGACACCCGGCTCTACTACAACCAGAACATCAAGAAATACACGACCGAGGAGCAATTTCACCTCAAGGCCATCGTGCTCAACGTGCGTCCCAACTCGAGTCCCGCCGAGGTGGCGCAGTACCGGGCCCGGGCCGACAGCATCGCGCTGCGCCTCAAGCGGGGCGAGGATTTTGCCGCGTTGGCCAGGCAGTACACCATGGACTCGCAGAGCGCCAAGCTCGGCGGGGACATGGGCGTGCAGACGCCTTCCAGCATTCCCGACACGGCAGTTTCCAACGCGGCCCGCCGCGCCAAGGTGGGGGAGATCACCGGACCCGTGCGCGGCATCCGAGGTTTCTACATCCTGCGGGTCGAGGAGCGCACGCCGCAGGTGGTGCAGCCCCTGGACAAGATCCACGACGTGGTCTATCGGGCGCTGGTGATGGACCGTGGAGACGAGGCCGCCCGCAAAGCTGCCGCGGACCTGATGGGCCGCCTCAAGACGTTTGACGAGCTGTCCCGCGTCGCCTCCAAGTCGGGCGGCGACGCCACCGTCACGGACCCATTCGAGATCGGGGACGAGATTCCCGGTATCGGGTCGCTCCCCGGCATCAAGGCGGCCCTGCCCAGGATGAAGGTTGGGCAGTTTGGTGCGGTTCCGGAAAAGGGACTTGGCGGCTATTACGCCTGGATGCTCCGGGAGATCATTCCTCCGGCCCCGGCGCCGTTCGAAAAGGTGATCAAGAAGGTGATGGAGCGGATGGACAAGGACTCGGCGAATGCCCGGGTGCAGGAAAAGCTGCAACGTCTCCAGGCGCGCCTCAAGGACACCGACAACCTCGCCGACGCCGCCTACGACCTGGGAGTAATCCGCGACACCGGTCCCTTTGTGCGCGGCTACATCATCGTGGGCCTGGGGGCCGAGTCGCTGGTGGACTCGTTCGTGGCGCGGGCCAAGCCGGGCCAGATTTCCGGGCCCATCGCGCACCCCAACGGAGGCTACTTCGTGGGCCAGTACCTGGGGCCGGACCCGATCGACAAGGCCGACTTCGAGTCCAGGAAGGCGCAGATCCGCGATCAGCTGCTGGACCAGCCGGAGCGCGAAATTCTTGCCGGGCTGCGCAAGCGGGCCAAGGTGAAGATCCTGCGCGCCGAGCTCAAGGACGCCTGGCAGGCCGAGATGGCTTCGCAGGGCGGCGCTCCGTCGGGCGCGGGTGGGCCGCCTGGCCGCTGAAGGCGTCGCCCTCGTCGGGCTCAGGGTCGAATCCCTCGACCTGATTCACCGGATCCGCGAAAGCGGGCGCGGGGAAGTGTGGCTGCTCGCCGATCCGGATCCGCGCTCGCGCAGCCACTCGCTGGCGGCGGCGTTCCGCGTGCCCTCCACCCGCGAGCTTTCGCAGGTGGAGGGTTCCGGCTGCAGCCTGGTCGTGCTGCCTGAGCCCTCGTTCGAGGCCGACACCTGGCAGCCGCGCTGGCGCGAGGCCGGGCTCCGCTGCATTTCCCTGGACGAAGCGGTGGCCCGCTTTTCCGCGCGGACTTCCGCGGCTGCTTCCGCTCTCGTGCCCGCTCCCGAATTCCAGGACGGAGAACCGGGGCGGGCGCGCAGCCGGCCCGCTCCCGCTTCGCCCACCGCATTCACCGAAACCATTTCCACCGCGGCGCAGGAAGCGGCCGCACCGGGAGAGCCCCCAGTCATGACGACGACCAGCATCGAACACGAACTCCGCACATCCGCCGACCGCCAGGTGCTTTTTCCCGCCTCCATGCGCGCGAGCGCCACGCACCTCCAGCTGTTCATGGAAGAGCTGCGCGCCCAGAACGACGCGGGCTGGGGCCACGCCTATCTCTGGGACGACGTCCTGGGCGACCTGGTTGGGGTGCAAGAAATCCTGGGTGGCGAGGCGCACGAAAGGGTCCCGGGCGAGTGGGCGCAGCGCTGGGTCCGCCGCGCCTGGACCGAGCGTCGCCCGCTGGTCTTCCAGGAATCGCTGCTGGAGCCCGACGGGGAGCTGCCGGCGCGCAGCCGCGCGTTCCTGGCGCTGCCTCTGGGCGACGAGGGAATCCTTTACCTGGAGGACGCCTGGCTCTCCTCTGACCCGCGGGCCGCGGAGCGCGTGGCGCTCTCCGGCAGCTGCCGCCGGTGGGCGGAAAGCCTGGCCGCCTCACGGATGGAGCAGCGGGGCCTGTTGCGCGCGCGGCTGGCCGAGAAGATGGGCCGCGCGGTTTACGACCTGTTGCCCGAGGGCGACTATGCCGACCCCTGGCCCAACGCCGCCGAGGCGCTGGCCGAACTGGTGGAGGCCGATTCGGTGGTGTTCCATTTTCCGGACGGGGGAGTGGTGACTTCGGCCAGGACTGCGCCGAGCCAGCTGCCGGCGTTCACGCGCCTGCTGGGCGGACGCAGCGGCGAAGCGCTGCGCGCGGTGCCGCTCCTGGCGGCCCGCTCCCGCGGCTCGGAAGGACAGATCATGCGGGAAGCCGGGATCGCCTCGTTCCTGGGCTGGGCCCGGGGAGAGGGCCCCGCACGCGTGGCGGTGGGGGCTTTCCGCTCCGCCGGCCCGGACGCGGACGAGTTCGATCCGGAGCACCTGGTGGCGCTCAAGAAGCTCCTCTCCCTGGCCGGGGCGCTCAGCAAGGCTTCGCAGCCCTAGCGCGAGGCGCCAACCGCCGGAGCTGGTTCGATCCTAACTGGGAAGGCCCCGGGCTCGCGTCCGGGGCCTTCTCCACATGTTGCGGTGCCTCAGCTCAAACCGGCAGTGGCGCGTCGATCTCGGTAGGCGCCGAGTAGTCCACCCCGGGCACGCCGAACCCGAAGAGCTGCTGGAAGTCGCTCCGCAGCCCGTCCAGGTCGGCCAGCTCCCGGATGTTCTCGGTCCGGGCTTCGGACCAGCGCCGGAGCACGTTGGCCTGCACTTCCGGGCGCATCTCCAGATCGTCCATCCGGATCATCCCCTCGGCGTCCACCGTGGGGGACACCCCGCGGCCCAGGTGGGTGTTGAACAGGCGCACCATTTGGTGGATGGGCTCTTCCTTGATGCCCATGGCGCCGGCGACCTTGCCGAACAGGCTGAGATAGAGCGGCACCGCCGGGATCGCGGTGGAGGCCTGCGTCACCACGGCGGCATCCACGGCCACCCACGCATTGCCTCCGACCTCGGCCTGGAGCCTCTGGTTCAATTCGTCGCAAGTCCGCTTGATGTCGGCCTTGGCCCGCCCGATGGTTCCATCCTTGTAGATGGCCCAGGTGAGCTCCGGGCCGATGTAGGAGTAGGCGATGACCCGCGCGCCCTTCGCCACGAGCCCGGCCTGGAGCAGCCCGCCGATCCAGCGGTTCAGGTCGTCTCCACCCATGACGGCCACGGTGGCATCAATCTCCTCCTGGGTGGCCGCCTCCAGGGTGATGTCGAACACCCGCTCCTTTTCGAGATCCAGGGTCTTGGTGGTGTAGGTCCGCCCGATGGGCTTGAGGGTCGAGCGGTACTGGACCCCGGTATCGGGATGCGTCCGCACCGGGGAGGCCAGGCTGTAGACCACCAGGTCGATGGGGCCGAAGTCGCGCCCGATGCGATCCAGGACCTGCCGCCGGGTTTCGTTGGAGAAGGCGTCGGCGTTGAAGCTGGCGGCCTTCAACCCCGCCCGGTCCGCTTCGGCGTGGAAGCCGGTCGAGTTGTACCATCCGGCGCTCCCGGTCTTGGAGCCCGAAGCTCCCCGCTCCAGGAACACCCCCACGGTGGCCATTCCGTGCCCGAAGGAAGCCGCGACCCTGGAAGCCAGCCCATAGCCCGTGGACGCTCCGATCACCAGGGCATTCCCACCCCGGGGACCGCCGTTGCGGGCCTCCCCGGCCACCGCCACCTGGCGGCGGACCGAGGCGGCACACCCGCCCGGATGTGCGTTGGTGCAAAGGAATCCGCGCATCCGCGGAGAAACGACTTCAAGGCTCATGGCGGGCTCTCTTCCCATAAGATAGTCCGAAAAAATCGAGGCAACCTTGGATCCCGTCTGTCCGTCTATTTCAATGTCGCAGGCCCGAAGATGAAGACTCTGTCCGAGCCAGAGTTCAGTCCCAGGGCCTGCGGCTTTTTTGTGTCCCGGCCGTGGGCCGGACTAGTTGTCGGGCGCCCCGGCCTGGATCCAGTCGATGATGATCCGGACCTCGTCCTGGGTGAGCTTGCGCCCCTGCAGCGGCATCTGGTTGCCGATGATGCTCCCGTCTCCCCGGATCTTCTGCACCGTGTAGCTCCCTTGCGCATCGCCGGGAACGATCCTCTTGAGCGACGGGCTTTCGATCGAGCTCACGTTGACCGCGGTTCGAAGCGTTCCCCCGGCGCTCGAGAGGTCTTCCCCGAGCACGGCGTTGGGCCCGGCGTGGCATCCCTCGATCCCACAGTGTTCCGTGAAGATCGGCTGCACATCCCGCGACAGACTCCGGACGAAACTGACCGTCACCGCCTGGCTGTCCACCGTGGCGGGAATGAGCGGGCTGCCGTCGTTGCCCCGGAGCTCCGCGCGCAGAGTGTGCGGGCCGAAGCCCAGGCCCAGGCTGATGGTGTCTCCCCGGGCCGGAACCGGGGAAGCGCCGTCCACCCCAAGCTCGATGTGCCCGCGGCCCGGCGACGGGGTCGATCCGAGGGAATCCAGCACGAAATTCTCGATGTCGAAGTGCAGCGTGAAACTCGCACTCGTGATCCGGTGGCCTGCAGGCAGAGCCATCCGAATGTAGGGACCGATCCGGACGGGAGCCGTGGGCAGCGAAAGTTTCTTCGCACACCCGCCAAGAACGAACACGCCCATCGTGGCAAAGGCCCACGCCCACCTGGAAATCCTGCGCATGTGAATTTGCTTCTCCTTGGGAGTGGCCCGGGCGTGCCCGGGGCCGGATCCGGGGAACGGGCCGAGTATGCCCGGCGGCCCCCCGGCGCGCAAGGATTCGCCGATGGGGGGCGCGGGGCAGGGGTGGGGTCGGGACCGGCGCCCTTGTTCGAGGGCCGCCAGAGGGCCGCCGCGGTTGACATGCCGGCGCGCCTGCCCCATTCTTGTGCGTGGTTCCTCACGATTCCACGGCGTCTCCCGACACGATCCATCCGGAGAGTTCATGGCCACCACACCGGCGCTCCGGGCCGGACGAATCCGCGTCCTGCCTTCCGACATCGTTGCCCAGATTGCCGCGGGCGAGGTGATCGAGCGTCCCGTCTCGGTGCTGAAAGAGCTGCTCGAAAACGCCCTGGACAGCGGCTGCACCCGCTGCGACGTGCGCCTGGCGGCCGACCCGGCGGCCTTCCTGGAAGTGACCGACGACGGCTGTGGCATGAGCATGCAGGACCTCCCGCTGGCCCTGACCCGTCACGCCACCAGCAAGATGCCCGAGGCAGGGCTCTTCGCGGTCACCACGCTGGGCTTCCGGGGCGAGGCGCTGCCGTCCATCGCGCACGTGGCCCGGCTCACCATCGAGAGCCGCGCCACCGGCTCGGACTCCGCGGTGCGGGCGTCCGCCCGCGGCGACCAGGTGCGCCTGGAAGAGATCGCCCACGCGCCCGGCACCACCGTGCGCGTGGAGGGCATCTTTGACGACCTGCCGCCCCGCAAGAAATTTCTGCGCTCTCCCCGCAGCGAGGTCAAGGCCGCGGTTCGCCTGGTCACTGCCTACGCGCTGGCCCGCCCCGACGTGGCCATGTCGCTCGAAGTGGAAGGCAGGTACGTGCTCCGCCTGGCCCGCGCCACCTCCATGGCCGAACGGGTGGGGGAGATCTTCGAGGTGCAGGCGGAGGACGGTTTCGTGAAGCTCGAGGGCGGCACTCCGCCGCTGCGCCTGACCGGCTTCCTGGGCCGGCCCGAGCGCCACCGCTCTTCCCGCGACGACCAGTACTTCTTCGTGAACGGCCGCTGGATCCAGAGTGGCCTGCTGTCCCAGTCCATGCGCCAGGGCTACCGGTCGCTGCTGCCTCCGGACCGGCACCCCGCCGCCGTGATCATGATGGAGCTTCCAACGGACGTGGTGGACGTGAACTTCCATCCCTCCAAGAAGGAAGTCCGTTTTGCCAACGACGGCTGGATCTGGAACGAACTGCGGCGCGCCGTGGAGGGCTCGCTGGGCGCCGCGCTGGGTCACGTGGCGCATGCGAGCGGACCCGAGATCGCGGACGCCGCCTCGGGCGCGGCCTCCTCGCACCCGGGAGGATTTGCTCCGCGTCCCGGGCAGGTGACCGAGTGGCCGGAGCTCTATCGCACCGCCGAGTCACTGCCCATGGAACTGCGCGAAAAGTTCCTGGCCCCGGCGGGCTCCGACGGCGAAGAGGACGGGGCCGCCGAAAGGCCCACCGGCCCGCAGATCGGCGTGTGGCAGCTGCACAAGACCTATCTCCTGGCCCCGATCAAGCAGGGGCTCCTGGTGGTGGACCAGCACGCGGCGCATGAGCGGGTGCTGTACGAGCAGGCGCTGCGCCGGCTCCGGGGAAAGCTCGAGACCGGCCAGACCATGCTGTTTCCGCTGGTGATGGACCTGGACGCCGAGGAGTTCGAGACCCTGCTGCTCCTGATGCCCCACCTGGAGCGCCTGGGGTTCAGCTTCGAGCGGCTTTCGGGCCGCAGCGTCGCCATCCGCTCCATTCCAGCAGGAGTCAAGCGCTGGGAGGACGGCATGGCGCTGCGAAAGCTTCTCCAAGAGGGTCGGCGATTCGCGAGCGAGAGCGACCGCGAGGGCATCGCCGAAAAGGTGGCGCGCTCCTACGCCTGCCACAGCGCCATCAAGGCCGGAGATTCGCTGGGCCCGGAGGAGATGCAGGCCCTGATCGACCAGCTCTTCGCCACTTCCATGCCGCACGGCGACGTGCACGGCCGGCCCACCCTGATCCGCCTGGGCCTCGAAGACTTCGAGCGCCTGTTCGGCCGGCGCCGCGGGCAGCCGCTGCTGTAGGCGGGTCCGCGCCGCGGCCCATCCCACCATGCCCACTCCGCTGCTCGTCCTGGCCGGCCCCACCGCGGTGGGCAAGACCGACGTCGCGCTCCTCGTGGCCCCGGAGCTGGGCGCCGAGATCCTGTCCGTGGATTCCCGCCAGATCTACCGCACGATGGACATCGGAACCGCCAAGCCCACTCCCAAGGAGCGCGCCCGCGTGCGCCATCACCTGATCGACCTGGCGGATCCCGGGGAATCGCTCTCTGCCGGCGAGTTCCGGCGCCGCTTCGATCTCGCCGAACAGGAACTGCTCGCGCGCGGGGTGCGCCCGCTGGCGGTCGGGGGTTCGGGACTTTATCTTCGCGCGGTGACCCACGGGCTGTTCGATGGATCGCGCTCGCGTCCCGATCTCCGGGAGGCCTGGGCCGGCCGCGACACCGAGGATTTGCTCCAAGAGCTCCGCCGCGTGGACCCCGAAAGCGCGGGGCGGCTTGAGCCCCGGGACCGCCAGCGGATCGTGCGGGCGCTGGAGGTCTTTCACGACACCGGAAGATCCATGACCGAGCTGCACCGCGAACGCCCCGGGATATCCCGCGAGGCGGTCGTGGTGGCTCTCTCGCGGCCGCGCGAGGAGCTCCATCGCCGGATCGAGGCGCGGGTGCGGGGGATGATCCAGGCCGGCCTCGAGGACGAGGCCCGGGCGCTGTGGGAGCTCAAGCTTGTCGGCGGAGCCGGAGCCACGAAGACGGTCGGCTACCGCGAATGGATCTCTTACTTCGAGGGACAGCGCTCCCGCGAAGAGGTCATCGAGGAAATCCTGTTGAACAGTCGCCGCTACGCCAAGCGCCAGATGACCTGGTTTCGCGCCGTACCGGGAATCCGGTGGGTGGCGATCGAGCCGGCGGAAACTCCGGAGAAAATCGCGGTCCGCGCGCTGGAGGCGCTTCGCGCGCCTTGAAAATCTGCTTGACCTCATCGGCCGAAGTCCCTAGCTTCGAAGAGGATAGACCAAACACGCGGGCATAACTCAGTGGTAGAGTGTCAGCTTCCCAAGCTGAAGGTCGCGGGTTCGAATCCCGTTGCCCGCTCCAACTTCTCGCACCACGCCGCAGGGAAAACCAAGAGCCTATGACGACCCAGGTGACACGCCCATGACACTCCCGGTTGTCGCCATCGTCGGGCGCCCGAACGTCGGGAAATCCACGCTCTTCAACCGCATCCTTGGACGCCGCCAGGCCGTCGTGCACGACGAGCCCGGGGTGACGCGCGATCGTCACTATTCGCGTGTGGACTGGAACCGCCGCAGCTTCTACCTGGTGGACACCGGTGGCCTGACCTATGGGTCCAACAACGCCATCCTGCGCCACATACGCACCCAGGCCGAAGAGGCCATGCGCGAGGCCGACCTGATCCTGTTCCTGGTGGACGGGCTCACCATGCCCACTTCCGAGGACGAAGAAGTGGCCCGGCGGCTCTACAAGGAAGCTCATCGCGTGATGCTGGTGGTGAACAAGGTGGACCGCGACAAGGACGAATGGGAGAGCGGCACCTGGA
The DNA here is from genome assembly GCA_025351485.1 of Candidatus Eiseniibacteriota bacterium. Taxonomy (GTDB): domain Bacteria; phylum Eisenbacteria; class RBG-16-71-46; order RBG-16-71-46; family JACRLI01; genus JANXVU01. The sequence continues at coordinate 9,585 of JANXVU010000017.1, forward strand.
ACCGCCTGGGCCTCGGGGAACCGTGGACCGTCTCGGCCCTGCACGGCCGTTCCGTGGGAGACCTGCTTTCCGAAGTATGCGCACGCCTGCCGCGGGTCAAGGCGGAGGTCGAGGCCGAGGACTCCATCCGGGTCGCGGTGGTCGGGCGTCCCAACGTGGGCAAGTCCTCGCTGGTGAACGCGCTGCTGGGCCAGGAGCGCATGGTGGTGGACGACGTGCCGGGCACCACCCGCGACGCGATCGACTCCGAGATCGTGCACGAGGGGCAGCGCTACACCCTGGTGGACACCGCCGGGCTGCGCCGCAAATCCAAGGTGAAGGATCTGACCGAATACTTTTCCGGGGTGCGCACGCGCCAGAGCCTGGAACGCTGCCACGTGGCGCTGATCCTGCTCGAGGCCAACTTGCCGATCTCGGCGCAGGACGTGAAGATCGCGGCCGAGGTGGCCGAGTTGAACCGCGGGGCCATCCTGGTGCTGAACAAGTGGGACCTGGTGGAAGAAAAGCAGACCAACACTTCGCGCGACATGGAGCAGGAGATCCGCGACCGGCTGCCGTTCATGGACTACGCCGCCGCGATCTTCCTGAGCGCGCTCACCAAGAAGCGCATCACCGGGCTCTACCCCTTGATCAAGGCGGTGCACGCGCAGGCCACCCGCAAGTTCACGACCGGCGAACTGAACCGCTTCTTCGAGCGGATCCAGAAGCGCAACCCGGCGCCCGCGAGCCGCGGGGGGCTATCGCCCAAGATCTACTACGCCGTGCAGACCGGCACCTTGCCGCCCACGTTCAACCTGTTCGTCAACCACCCCAAGGCCGTCGCGCCCAACTGGGTGCGCTACCTGGAGCACCAGATGCGCGACGAGCTGCAACTGACCGGAACTCCGGTGGCCTTCAAGTTCCGCAAGAGCGAGTGACGTGCGCGCAGCCCTGATCCTGGTCGCGGCCTACTTCCTGGGCAGCCTGCCGTGGTCGCTCTGGATCTCGAACGCCCGCCGCATCGACCTGCGCAGGACCGGCAGCGGCAACCTGGGCGCGACCAACGTGTACCGGGCCCTGGGGCCCACGTGGGGCTTGACCGTGCTGGCGCTGGACCTGGGCAAGGGCGCGGCCGCGGTGGCGATGGCGCGCAGGCTGGGCGCGGACCTGCCGGCGTGGCTCCCGGTGGCGGCGCTCCTGACGGTGGTGCTGGGCCACGTGTTCACGGTGTTCGCGCAGTTCAAGGGCGGCAAGGGCGTGGCTGCCGGGCTGGGCGGTCTCCTGGCGCTGGCGCCCCTGGCGGGCGGAATCGCGGCGGGCGTGTGGGTGTTGTTCTTCGCGTTCACCCGGACCGTGTCGGTGGCGTCCCTGGCGGCCTTCCTGGTGCTGCCGGTGGTCACCGTCTTCACGCAGCGGGCCCGGCCCGACTATCCGTACCTGGTGGCGCTCACGGTGGGCCTGATGTTCCTGGTGTGGCTGCGCCACCGCGACAACCTTCGCCGCCTGATGACGGGGGAGGAGCACCGGCTGGAGATCAAGAAATGAAGTCCGAAGTCGGCGTGATCGGAGCCGGCAGCTGGGGGACCACCCTGGCGCTGCACCTGGCGCGAAAGGGCGTGGCGGTTTCCCTGTGGGACCGCCAGGCCGACCACCTGGGAACCCTAGCCGCCGAGCGGGAAAACGCCCGGCACGTGCCGGGGGAGATGTTCCCGGACGCGCTCAGGATCGCGCGGCGGCTGGAGGAGGTGGCTCTATCCCCGGTGGTGGTCTTCGCCGTGCCCACCTCGGCCATGCGCGAAGTGGCCACCGAAGTCGGCTTTCTGTTCCCGGAGTGGAAGTCGCTGCCGGTGAGCGTGGCCAAGGGATTTGAATTTCCGGGCGCGCGGCGCATGAGCACGGTGCTCCTGGAAGCGCTGCCGCCGCCGGCCAACGGCCGGGTGGTGGTGCTTGCGGGCCCATCGCTGGCGCGCGAGGTGGCCCGGGGGCTGCCGGTCACGCTGGTCGCGGCCGGGCCCGAGGGCGATGCGCGCGAAGTGCAGGAGCTCTTTTCGGACGGGGCCATGCGGGTCTACACCAACACCGACGTGGTGGGCGTGGAGCTCGCGGGCTCGCTCAAGAACATCATCGCCATTGCCGCCGGGATGATCGACGGCCTGGAGCTGGGCGACAACGCCAAGGGCGCGCTGCTCGCCCGCGGCCTGTCCGAAATGGTGCGCCTGGGAACGGCGCTGGGCGCGCGGCCCGAGTCGTTCTACGGCCTGTGCGGCGTGGGCGACCTGGTGGCCACGTGCGGGAGCGGGCTCTCTCGCAATCACCAGGTGGGCATCGCCCTCGCACGCGGAAGACAGTTGGAGGCGGTGCTGGCCGATCTGGGCATGGTGGCCGAGGGAGTCACCGCTTCGCGCGCCGCGCTGGAATTGTCGGAAAAGCTGGGCATCGAAATGCCCATCACCCGCGAAGTGCACGACGTCATGTTCGCAGGCAAGGCGCCGCGCGAAGCGCTGGAAGCATTGATGAGTCGCGGCCTTAAATCGGAATTCCGTCCCGCGTAGACCAGGGGCCGAGATTGGGCCGCCCGGGCGATACAGCCCGCGCGGCCGAAGGAGATCGCCATGAGCGAAACGCTGTCCACCTTGTCCAAGCCTTACTACTCGATCAGCGAAGTCTCCAGCATCACCCAGGTCAAGCCGCACGTCTTGCGCTACTGGGAGAGCCAGTTCTCCATGCTCCGGCCGCGCAAGAATCGGGCGGGCAACCGCATGTACCGGCCCCAGGACATCGAATTCCTGCTGTACCTCAAGGAACTCCTGTACGCCCGGCGATTCACCATCGAAGGCGCCAAGAAGAAGATCCTGGACGAGCGGCGCGACCCGGACCCCGAGGTCAAGGGACAACTCCAGACGGATCTCAAGGATGCCGAGAAGCGCCGCCTGCTGGGCGAAGTGCGGCTGGGGCTGGAGTCCCTTCTGGAAGCCCTCAAGTCGACCTCGTAAGTAGCTTGAAATGGGGGCGAAACGGGGGTTGCCTCCACTGGCCCCGTGGGCTATGATGCCCCGGTCAGTCAGCCTCCAGGGCGGGCTCAACACCTTTTGGTCGGGGCGTGGCGCAGCCCGGTAGCGCACTAGCATGGGGGGCTAGGGGTCGCTGGTTCAAATCCAGTCGCCCCGACCATTTCCTGCACCTTCCCTCCCCCGTATTCGTTGGCCTCCATGATCGCATCCCTGGGATACATACTGGGCGCCGCGCTCTGCCGCGTGCTGCCCCGGGGCGCGCTCTACCGGCTGGCCCACCTCCTGGCCGACCTCTGCTACCTCGTTCGCCGTTCCATGCGCCGCGCCGTGAGATCCAACCTGCGGGTGGTCTTGGGCGAGGGCCCCAGCGAATCCGAGATCGCCCGCCGCAGCCGCCGCGTCTTTCACAATTTTTCCGAGCGCATGGTGGACTTCCTGCGCCTGGGCACCATCTCCCCCGAGGAACTCGAACAGACTTTCGTGATCGAGGGCGAGGAGCACTTGCGCCGCGCGCGCGAGATCTCGCGGGGCTCGGTGCTGTTCCTGACCGCGCACATGGGGAACTGGGAGTGGGGGGCCGCGTGGCTCGGGCTCTCGGGCGACTTGCAGGGAGTGGTGGCGCGCCGGCACGAGGCGCGCGGAGTGGAAAAGCTGTTCCGCCGCCGCCGGGGGGCCTTCGGGCTCACCGTGCTGGAGGAACGCCGCAGCGCGCCGGGCGTGCTGGGCCTGCTGCGGGCGGGCAGTTCGGTGGGCATGCTGGTGGACCGGGACGTCACCCGCGAGGGCCTGGACGCGCGCTTCTTCGGGCGCCTTGCCCGGGTGCCGCGCGCCCACGTCAGCCTGGCGCTTCGCGCCGGCGCGACCATCCTGCCGGGTTTCGTGGTGGTCGAGCCCGGGGGACGGCACCGCCTGTTCTTCGAGCCGCCGCTCGATCCGCGGGCGCTGGGCGGGGTGCGGGGCGGCGTGGAAGCCTGCCTCACGGTGCTGGAAAAATATATTCGCCGGTACCCCGAACAGTGGCTGGTCTTTGAGCCGGTCTGGCCGGGAGCGGCCTGATGGGTGCGGACGCCGTGGCCACTCCGCAGGGGGGGCCGCCGGCCCGGGCCGCCGTGCTGATCCCGGCCTACCAGGCCGCCCGCAGCCTGGAAGGGGTGATCCAGGCCACGCGCCGGGCCGTTCCGGGCATGGAAATCGTGGTGGTGGACGACGGCTCCACCGACGGCTCCGGGGAGGTGGCATCCCGGGCCGGAGCGCGCCTCCTGACGCATCCCCGCAATCTGGGCAAGGGAGCGGCCCTCAAGACCGGGTTTCGGGACCTCATGGGCCGCGCCAGAGCCGTGGTGACGCTGGACGCCGACGGCCAGCACGATCCCGTGGAGATTCCGGCCTTGCTGGCCTTGCTGGAATCCAGCGGGGCCGCCATCGCCGTGGGATCCCGAATGGGGGACGTGAAGACCATGCCCTGGATCCGCCGGCTGGCCAACCGGGGCAGCTCCGGGCTGCTGTCCGCGCTGGCCGGGACGCGCCTGGAAGACACCCAGAGCGGCTACCGGGTGTACCGCAGCCGGGACCTTCCGGGGCTCCTTTCTTTTGGCTCCGGGTACGATTACGAATCGGAGGTCTTGATTCGGGCGTGCCGGTCGGGTATGCTGGTCGTCTTTGGGGCCATTCGCACGGTCTACGGGGATGAGCAAAGTCATTTCCGCCCGTGGCGCGATGGAATCCGCTTTCTGCGCCTCGTGCTCCGGAATCTTCCGGGGCGCGCCCCGGCCAAACATTAGGCCGGTTTTTCCCGGTGTCAGGCCACCGGGGATCAGGTTCAGCTGGGGGGAGTCAAAATACGGTTCGGGGCGTGGCTCAGCCTGGTAGAGCACCTGCTTCGGGAGCAGGGGGTCGGAGGTTCAAATCCTCTCGCCCCGACCATTCAGTTTCGGCGCCGTCTTCGGGCGGCCTTTCACGATGCCGGCGCGGCCGGCAGCGGCGGCAGGCCGGACACCGCAGCGGCGCTTTTTGATCTCTATGCAAAGAATCCAAGCCCGCGTCGAAGGCGGTGTGCAGGGAGTGGGGTTCCGATACCACACCCTGCGTCACGCCCAGGACCTGGGGCTCAGCGGCTGGGTCCGCAACCTCCCCGACGGCAGCGTCGAGCTGGAGGCCCAGGGACCGGAGAAAGCCATCCACAAGTTCCTGGAATTCCTGGAGCGCGGCCCCTCGGCCGCGCGCGTCTCCCGCGTCACGGCCCATCCCCGGCCGGTGGAAGCGGAAGAATCTGGTTTTCAAATTCGGTAGATCGGGACCGGAAATGACCCCTCGAGAAGGCCGCGCGGCCGCTCCGAAAAAATCCTTCCACGAAAAGATCCACGAGGCCCTCCATGAGGCGCCCGAGGCCGGAGCCGTCGAGATCTCCGACGAGCTGCTGGCCTCCCCGGATTTTGAAGCCAGCGAATTCGACGACCTCATCTATGCCGCCCGCGCCCAGAACCTGGCCATCAAGGATCCCGGCGAGTCCGAGGATGCGATCAAGCCGGGTTCGCCTTTCTACGACGTGCTGCAAGTCTACCTGCGCGAGCTAGGCCGCTATCCGCTCCTGAACCCGGCCGAGGAGTTCGGGCACTTCAAGGCGCTGCGGGAAGGGCGCCACGAGATGCGCAAGCGGGTGATCGAGGCCAACCTGCGCCTCGTGGTCTCCATCGCGGCGCGCTACCGCAACCGCGGGATGGATTTCGCGGACGTGATCGAGGACGGCAACCTGGGGCTGATGGCCGCGGTGGACCGGTTCGATCCCGACCTGGGCAACCGCTTCAGCACCTACGCCTCGTGGTGGATCCGCCAGAGCATCCTGCGCGGCATCTCGACCAACTCGCGCACCGTGCGGATCCCGGTGCACGTGATCCAGCGCGTGAACATGTACATGACCACGGAAAAGCGCCTGGCCCACAAGCTCCTGCGCCGGCCCACGCTGGACGAAGTGGCCGAGGACATGAAGCTGCCGCTCGCCAAGGTGGTGCCGCTCGCCGGCCTGATCGAAGGCATCCGCTCGCTGGACGAGATCCAGGCCAACCAGTCCTACCGGGCCGTGGCGGAGATGGAGTCGCTGGAACGCCCGCCGTCGTTCGACGAGCTGCTGGAGATCCAGGAAGAAAACCAGCGGCTGGACGAGCTGCTCAGGCGTCTTTCCAGCCGCGAGGAATCGGTGCTGCGCATCCGTTACGGATTCATGGACGACCGGGTTCACACGCTGGCCGAGACCGGCGACATGTTTGGAATCAGCCGGGAGCGCACGCGGCAGATCGAGAAGCGCGCTTTGCACAAGATGAAACGCCTGCTGGAACTGGCCGATCGCGGCCCGATCCAGGGGCTACAGGGAGGAATGGTCCATTGAGCCAGTCGCTTGAGAAATACATCCGCGTGATCCCGGATTTCCCCAAGCCGGGAGTGCTGTTCCGGGACGTGACCACGCTGTTCAAGGACGACGTGGCGCTGCGGCAGACGCTGTGCCTGCTGGAAGCCCACACCGTGGAAAAGGAAGTGGAAGTGGTGGTGGGAATCGAAGCCCGCGGGTTCATCCTGGGAGGGGCGCTGGCTGCGCGGATCGGGGCGGGGTTTGTTCCCGCCCGCAAGCTTGGCAAGCTGCCCGCCAAGACCGCCAAGGCCGAATACACCCTGGAGTACGGGACATCCGCGCTGGAGATCCACGCCGATGCCTTCAGCCTGGGCCAGAGGGTCCTGATCACCGACGACCTGCTGGCGACCGGTGGCACCGCGCGAGCGGCCATCCAGTTGGTCGAACAACTCGGGGCACGCGTGGTGGGCCTGTCCTTTATCGTCGAGCTGGAAGAGTTGGGTGGCAGGAAGCAGCTCCACGGCTACGATGTGCACTCGCTGGTGAAGTTCTAGGCTCGCCGCGGTAGTCGATTCCCCTTCGCCCCGGCCGGCTCCGGGGACAGTTCCCCTGATCCGCCGCACCCGGGAGCACGGAATGCCCGACAGTTCCTCATCGCCCCCTCCGGTCCCCGGCCTTGCCGAGGCGGAGGCCCAAGCGCGTCTGAAGAATGAAGGCTACAACGAGCTGCCGCGGCCCGAGCGGCGCACGCCGCTTCGCATCATCCTCGAAGTGCTGCGTGAGCCGATGCTGGGGCTACTCCTGGGCGGCGGAGTGGTCTACCTGCTGCTGGGCGATACCACCGACGCCCTGATCCTGCTCGCCTTCGCCAGCCTGTCCATCCTGATCACCATCATCCAGGAGGCCCGCACCGAGCGGGTGCTGGAGGCGCTGCGCGACCTCACCAGTCCGCGGGCGCTGGTCATCCGCGACGGCCAGCGCAAACGGATCGCCGGCCGCGAAGTGGCGCGTGGAGATCTCGTGGTGCTGGCCGAAGGGGACCGCGTGCCCGCCGACGCCGCCCTGATCGAATGCCAGGATCTGCAAGCCGACGAATCGCTTTTGACGGGCGAATCCGTGCCGGTGCGCAAGATCTCCGGAGGGCAGGGCGCTCCAACCGGGCGGCGCCGCCCCGGGGGAGATGACCTGCCGTTCGTCTTTTCCGGTTCCTTGATCGTTGGCGGGTCGGGAGTCGGCGAAGTTTTCGCGACGGGCGAGCGGAGCGAGATCGGTAAGATCGGGCGGTCCCTGGGCAGCTTGGAGACCGAGCCTCCGCGACTGCGGGCCCAGACGCGCCGACTGGTGCGAGTGTTCGCACTGGCCGGCGGAGCCATCAGCGCGCTAGCGGTACTGCTCTATGGATTCCTGCGCGGTGGATGGCTCGATGCGCTGCTGGGGGGGATCGCGCTGGGCATGTCGATGCTGCCCGAAGAGTTCCCGGTAGTGCTGGCGGTGTTCATGGCCATGGGGGCCTGGCGGATCTCGCGGGCACGGGTGCTCACCCGGCGCGCCGCCGCCATCGAAGCCCTGGGCTCCGCAACCGTGCTGTGCACGGACAAGACCGGCACGCTGACTGAAAACCGCATGTCGATCTCCGAGCTGTGGCTCCCGGGGGCCGGTGTGTTCCGGCCGGGCGGGGCGTCCGCGGCCGGAATGCCCGGGCACTTCCGGGAGCTGGTCGAGCACGGGGTGCTGGCAAGCGCCGTGGACCCCTTCGACCCGATGGAGAAGGCGTTCCATGAGTTGGGTCGCCGGGAATCGCCCGGCGCGGCTTATCCCGGCGACCGCCATTGGAAGCTGGTCCACGCCTACGGGATCCGGCCGGAGCTACTGGCCATGTCCAACGTTTGGCAGGCGCCCGATGAAGGCCGGGAGTTCGTGGTCGCGGCCAAGGGCGCGCCGGAGGCGATCGCCTCCCTGTGCCACCTCGAGGGCGCGGATCTCGCGGAGCTGACGCGGGCCGTGGACGCCATGGCCACGGCCGGCTTGCGCACGCTGGCGTTGGCCCGGGCGTCGTTCCGGGGGCGGGAGTGGCCGGCCTCCCAGGGCGGTTTCACCTTCGGGCTCGTGGGCCTGGTCGGTCTGGCCGACCCGCTCCGGCGCGGTGTGTCGGAAGCCGTGGGCGAGTGCCGGACCGCGGGCATCAAGGTGATCATGATCACCGGAGACTACCCTGCGACTGCCCGGGCGATTGCCCGCCAGGCCGGAATCGACGCGGACCAGGTCCTGACCGGCGTGGAGCTCGAGCAGTTGGACGAGGCGGGGCTGGCGGGCCGCGCGCGGACGACGACAGTCTTCGCGCGGATCCTGCCGGAGCAGAAGTTGCGCATCGTCAACGCGTTCAAGGCGCAAGACGAGATCGTGGCCATGACCGGCGACGGGGTCAACGACGCGCCTTCGCTAAGAGCGGCCCATATCGGCATCGCCATGGGCGGCCGGGGAACGGACGTGGCCCGAGAGGCCTCCTCGATCGTGCTCCTGGACGACGACTTTGGCTCTATCGTCAAGTCCGTACGGCTGGGCCGCAGGATCTACGACAACCTGCGCAAGGCGATGGGCTTTATCCTTGCCGTTCACGTTCCGATTGCGGGGCTCGCGCTGATGCCGCTGGTGTTCGGCACGCCGATCCTTTTCGGGCCGATGCACATCGCCTTCCTGGAAATGGTGATCGATCCCGTGTGCACGCTGGTGTTCGAGGCGGAAGAAGAAGAGCGCGACGTAATGCGCCGGCCGCCGCGGTCCCCCGGCGAGCCGCTGTTCTCGGGTTCCCTGATCGGCTGGAGTTTGCTCCAGGGGGCGCTGGTCCTTGCGACCGTGGCGACCATCTATGTGGTCGCATTCAGGCGGGGCATGCCGGAGCAGGAAGTGCGGGCGCTGACCTTTTTCTCGCTGGTTCTCGGCATCGTCGCCCTTATCTTTGTGAACCGCTCGTTCAGCGCATCCCTGTTGACGGCGCTGCGCAAACTGAACCCCTCACTCGTGTGGGTGGTTGTCGCCGTTTTCTCGATGCTCGGACTGACCCTGCTCTGGCCGGCGGCGAGCCGGTTGTTCCGCTTCGGCCCCCTGCACCCGGACGATCTGGTTCTGACGCTTGGCGCCGGGGTCATGGTGCTGGTGGTCCTGAACCTGCTGAAGCCCCTCTGGCGCAGCAGGCCCGGTGCATGACACGCGTCCGGGAAGGACGATCCGGACCCTATTTTTGATTCCGCACCACTCTTCGCTTGCCCGGCGCCCCTTCCTGCCATAGCTTCATCGGGTAGTTTGAAGCTTCCGCCCGGTTCGGGGCCGTCTGAGCGAGCGGCGGGGGATGCTTCCCGCGCCGGCAGCAGGCCGCATCCTGCCCGGTCGAGTTCCCGGCAGTAAAACAGGAGGTTTGGTGCCATGAACAAGTATTTGACCGAGCTCATTGGAACGTTTTTTCTGGTGCTGACCATCGGATGCACGGTGCTGCTGGGAGGGGCCGGCGTCATCCCGCCGATCGCGATCGGCGCTGCGCTGATGGTGATGATCTTCGCGGGCGGGCACATCTCGGGCGGCCATTACAATCCGGCGGTGACGCTGGGCGTGTTCCTGAGGGGCAAGTGCCCGGCGGGGGACGTGGTGCCGTACTGGATTTCGCAGCTCATCGGGGCGGCCCTCGCGGCCACCGCGGTGAAGTTCTTCCTGGCGGGCGGGCCGGTGGGGGCCATCGCTCCCAAAATGATGCCGGCGCTGCTCGCGGAGTTTCTGTTCACTTTTGCCCTCGTCTACGTGGTGCTGAACACCGCCACCGCCAAGGGAACGGCAAACAACTCCTTCTACGGGCTGGCCATCGGAATGACCGTGATGACCGGCGCCTTTGCCGTGGGCAGCATCTCGGGCGGCGCGTTCAACCCGGCGGTGGCGGTGGGGATTTCCATGATGGGAATCTCTCCGTGGGCCAATATCTGGATTTACCTGGTGGCCAACTTCGTCGGCGGCGCCGTGGCAGCCGGAGTGTTCAAGTTCGCGAACCCCGGAGACAATTAGCCACTCCGCCTGCAAGATTCAGAGCAACGGCGAGCCCCTGGATGGACGGGGCTCGCCGTTGTTGCGTTCCCGGTGGTGGGCTGGCATTTCCCTCCCGCCTGCCCTAAAATTGCCACCTGAAGGTGCCTCTGCCGGCCCACACCCGTTCCCGGAGTCCTCATGCTGACGACAGGTTCACGACTTGGCCCCTACGAAGTCCTCGGTCCGCTGGGTTCCGGCGGCATGGGCGAGGTGTACCGAGCCCGCGACACCCGTTTGGACCGGATCGTGGCGATCAAGGCCCTGCCGCAGAGCCTCTCCGGCGCCCCGGAGTCCCTGGCCCGCTTCGAGCGGGAAGCCAAGCTGCTGGCCTCGCTGAACCATCCCAACATCGCCTCGATCTACGGCCTGGAAGAGGTCGAGGGAGTGCCGTACCTGGTCCTGGAATTCATCGAGGGCCGCACGCTGGCGCAGGCACTGGTCGGCGGGACGATGGAGGTCCGCCAGACGCTGGATGTCGGGGGGCAGATTGCGGCCGCCATCGAGGCCGCCCACGAGCGCGGGATCGTGCATCGGGATCTTAAGCCCGGGAACGTGATGATCACGACCTCGGGCACGGTCAAGGTGCTGGACTTCGGGCTGGCCAAGGGCGGCACGCCCGGCACGCCCTCGTCGATGGGTCTTTCGGCGACCCCAACCATGGCGGTAGCGGGAACGCGCGACGGCATCATCCTTGGTACCGCCCCCTACATGAGCCCCGAGCAGGCGCGGGGCAAGGCGGTGGACGGGCGCACCGACGTATGGGCCTTCGGGTGCGTCCTGTTCGAATGCCTCTCAGGCCGCCAGGCCTTCCACGGAGAGACGGTCTCCGATGTGATCGCCGGAATCCTGGCCCAGGAGCCGGACTGGAACCTGATGCCACCGGCGGCTCCGCTCAAGCTGCGCGACCTGGTGCGCCGGTGCCTGACCAAGGAATCCGACAAGCGTCCCCGTGGCATCGGCGACCTGCGCCTGGAGCTGCTCGCCATCGCGCAGGAAATGTCCGCCCCGTCGTCGCGCTCGATTTCTTCCGAGGTGCCTTCGCTCGCGGTGCTCTATTTTGAAAACCTCTCCGCGGACAAGGAGAGCGACTACTTTTGCGCCGGGATCACCGAGGACATCCTGACCGATCTGTCCAAGATCAAGGGACTGCGCGTGGCGTCGCGCAACGCCGTGGCCCGCTACCGCGGTGAGTCGGTGGACCTTGGAAAGGTGGCCGCGGAGCTGGGTGTGAAGGCCGTGTTGGAGGGCAGTGTGCGGCGCGCCGGCGACCGGGTGCGCATCAGCGCGCAGCTCATCAACGGCGCCGACGGCTTCCACATGTGGGCGGAGCGCTTCGACCGGACCCTGGAGGACGTTTTCGCGGTGCAGGAGGAGATCGCCTCTTCGATCGCCCAGGCGCTTCGGGTCAAGCTGACGCCGGCCGAGGCGGAGGCGCTGGTCCAGGACAGGCCCGCGGACGTGCGCGCCTACGACCTTTACCTGAAGGGCCGGCAGCACTACGAGCTATTCACCCCCGAAGGCAGGAGCGAGGCGCTCGAACTCTTCCAGCAGGCGGTCGAGGTCGATCCCAACTACGCCCTGGCATGGGCCGGGATCGCGGATTGTTACGGCCAGATGCTGCAGCTCGATTCCACGCCGGACTGGGCGGAGAACGGCCGCCTGGGCCTGGAAGCTGCGAGACGGGCCATCGGCCTGAACCCGAACCTGGCGGAAGCACACAAGGCCGAGGCGCTGGTGCTGCGGTTTTCGGGCGACCTGGAGGGTTCGCGTGCCTCGCTGCGCCGGGCGGTGGAAGCGAACCCGAGATATGTTTCCGCGCTCACCAATATGGCGGTGGACCGCTACTGCCTGGGGGACCTCGCCGGCGCCGAACGACTCATTCGCCGGGGGCTCGAGCTGGAGCCCCAGGGCGCATTCGGATACCTCTGGATCGGGTACCTCATGTCGGTCACGGACAGATATGCCCAGGTGCCCGAGGTGGCCCGCAAGATGGGCGAGCTTTCCGCAAGTTCGACCTTCATCACCGGTGCGTGCGCGCTGCATGTGCGGGCCGCGGTGGCGCGTGGTGATCTGCCGGCGGCGCACGAGGCGATCCGGGCTGCCCGTGCCCAGGGTGCGCATGAACTCGGATTGCAGGGGATGCAGGCCTACCTCGCTTCCCACGAGGGGCACGAGGACGAGGCCCGAAAGTACGTGCTGGGCGTGAAGGGCTTCGAGGGCATGGGCCTCCTGGTGGCGCCGTCAGTGGTGGACGCGGCGATCCGGGTAGGGGAAATCGATCTGGCGAAGTTCTTTCTGGCCCGCAGGCTGATGGTGGATATGGCTCCGACGGTGGTGCGCCTCGATCCCGACCTGCATCCGCTGCTCGATATGGAGCCGTTCGCGCCCCGGGTGCTGGACGCGACGCTGGTGTGGCCGCCGACCA
>JANXVU010000025.1 GCA_025351485.1 Candidatus Eiseniibacteriota bacterium
CACAGACCCCTTCAAGCTGGCAATAACAATCCAGAAGAAGCTCAACCGAGTCTGGGCCCTGAACAAACGCTCCGACCGGGTTACTTCTCAAATGGCTTGACGATAGGCACAAGGGTTACCTTTTCAAATGGCTCGACACGCGCCGGACTGGAAGGCCTAACTCAATCCAAGTAAATAATTTAGCTTCAACCGGAAAGCTTGGCGCCGTCCCGTTTCGGCCGCGGGGCCTTCTCAGGGGCCGCCCCGTGCCCCAGGGCGCGCCGAAGGAAGGGTGCGGTGCTGGACTCGGCGCTGGCAGCGACCGTCTCGGGCGTGCCGGCGATCACCACCCGGCCCCCGCCCGCTCCGCCCTCGGGTCCCATGTCCACGACCCAGTCGGCGTGCGCGAGCACGTCGGTGTGATGCTCGATGACCACCACGCTGTGGCCCTTGTCCAGCAGCCGGTCCAGGACCTCCAGCAGCACCCGCACGTCGGACGGGTGCAATCCGGTGGTGGGCTCGTCCATCAGGTACAGGGTTGGCTCGTCCGATCCACCCGCCAGCTCGCGGGCCACCTTGAGCCGCTGGGCTTCGCCACCCGAGAGCGTCGGGGCGGGCTGGCCGAGCCGCAGATACCCCAGGCCTACGCGCTTCAGGTCGTACAGGCGCGCGGTCACCGCGGTCGCGCCGGAAAAGAACGCCACGGCGTCGTCCACGGTCATGTCCAGCACGTCCGCCACGCTGCGTCCCTTGTAGCGCACCTCGAGCATCTCGGAGCGAAACCTCCGGCCACCGCACGCGTCGCACGGCAGGTACACGTCGGCCATGATGAACATCTCCACCTTCACCTGGCCCTCGCCCTCGCACTTTTCGCAACGGCCGCCGGCCACGTTGAAGGAAAAGTGGCCCGGCTTGTAGGCCCGCTCGCGCGCCAGCGGCTGCTGGGCGAAGAGGTCGCGGATCGGGTCCCAGGCCTTCAGGTAGGTGGCGGGGTTGCTGCGGGAGCTCTTGCCGATGGGCGATTGGTCCAGCATGGCCACGGCCTGCAGGCGATCGAACCCGGTGAGCTTGCGGTGATGGATCTCGCCGCCGTCAGGTTCTCCCATCTCGCGCGCAACCGCCGGGTACAGCACGTCGTTCACCAGGGTGCTCTTGCCCGAACCGGAGACTCCACTCACCGCCACCAGGAGCCCCAGCGGGAATTCCACCGTAAGGTTTTTCAGATTATGCAGGGTCACGCCCTCGAGCTTCAGGCGCTCCTTGCCGGGAGGCCGGCGCGGACGGACCGGGCGGGTCTGGAAGGTCCCCGCGAGATAACGGCCGGTGATCGAGCGCTCGCTCCCCTGGAGGCCCGCGAGCGTCCCGGAGTAGAGCAGTTCCCCGCCCTTTTCCCCCGCGCCGGGACCCAGGTCCATCACCCAGTCGGCGCTCTCCATCACCTCGCGGTCGTGCTCCACCACCACCAGGGTGTTGCCGCGCTCCCGGATGTTCTCCAGCACTTCGATCAGGCGCCGGGTGTCGCGCGGGTGCAGGCCCACGGTGGGCTCATCCAGGACGTACAGCGTTTCGGCCAGCCGCGCGCCCAGGGCGTTGGAGAGCTCGATGCGCTGGCTCTCTCCCCCGGAGAGCGTGCGGGTCTCGCGGTCCAGAGTCAGGTAGCCGAGGCCCACGCGGTTCAGGTAGTCCAGGCGCGCGCCCAGCTCGTCCAGCACCTGGTGGACGATGGCCCGGTCGCGCTCTCCCAGCTGGAGCGTGGAAAAGAACTTCAGGGTGTCTTCCACGGTGCGGCCGCACAACTCGGGCAGGGTCACTCCGGTGACCTTGACCCGGGACGCCTCGGGCTTCAGCCGGGTGCCGTGGCAGGAGGCGCACGGCTCCGCGCGCTGGTAGCGCTTCACCATGAAGCGGTTCCCGGCCTTGTACGACTTGGCTTGCAGCTTCTTCAGGAAGCCGGTGACTCCGCCAAATCCCTCGCCGTCCCCGCGCAGCGCATGGTCCTGCTCCTTTTCGGTCAGGTCCCGCCAGGCCACGGTGGTGCGGACCTTGAGGTCCTTGAGCCGGGCGCGCCACACCTGGTCGTAGCGCCACCGCCACGTGCCCGCCCACGGATCCAGCGCGCCCTCGTCCAGGCTGAGCGAGGGATCGCGAACGATCAGGTCGGTCGAGAACTCCAACGTGTTTCCGAAACCGCGGCACTGCGGGCAGGCCCCGACCGGGCTGTTGAAGGAGAAGAGCTGCGGGCTGGGCTCCACGCCGGGGAAATCGCAGCGCGCGCACCACGCGCCCTCGTGAAAGTATTCCGGGGGGGCGCCCTTCACGGCCATCGCGGCGCGCCCCTCCCCCTGGCGGAACGCCCCGCTCAGCGACTCGGTCAGCCGGGTGCGCTCGTCCGGACCCGCCTGCACCCGGTCGGCCACCACCAGCAGCCGCTCGTCCGCCTTGAGGGCCAGCTTGGGGAGCGGTTCCAGGTCCACGGCCCCGCCGTCGATGAACAGGCGCAGGAAGCCGGCCGCGATCAGGTTCTCCGCCTCGGCGGGAAACGCCTTCTTGCCGCGGGTGCGATAGGGAAAGAGCACGTGGGTGAGCTCGCCGGGGTGGGATTCGATCCAGCGCCCGGCCACCTCGCCCGGAAGGTCGGGCGCCACCGGCCGGCCGCAGCGCTCGCAGTGGGAAACCCCGACGCGGGCGAAGAAGAGCCGGAGATAGTCGAGCACCTCGGTCGAGGTGCCCACCGTGGAGCGCGCCGACCGGGCCGGGTTGGATTGCCGGATGGCCACCGCCGGGCTCAACCCCTCCAGGAAGTCGAGCTCGGGCCGCGGAAGTCGGTCCAGGAACTGCCGCGCATAAGTGGACACGGACTCCACGTAGCGCCGCTGGCCTTCCGCGTACAAGGTGTCGAACACCAAGGAGGATTTTCCCGATCCGCTCACGCCGGTGACGACCGTGAGGGCGTTCCGGGGCAGCTCGAGACTGAGGTTCTTGAGATTGTGCTGGCGGGCGCCGGTGAGCCGGATTCTGTCCATGGGATCTCTGGAGGATAGCACAGGGCGTTGGTGGGACCCGGCCCGGGGGGAAAAGGCGAGGGGTCGGGAGAGCTCCACTCTCACCGACCCCCTATAGGACGCGCCCAGGAAAGCTTACTTCTTCTTTGCGGCCTTCTTCTTGGTGGCCTTCTTCTTTGCGGCCTTCTTCTTGGCTGCCATTGTAGGATTCACCCCCTTCCCTGATGGAACGAATCGTGATTAAAGGTCCTCATCCGCGCCGCCCACCAGATCATGGATCTCGTGAAGCATGCGGGTGAGGTCGAACGGTTTCCGTACGTACTTGTCGACCTTGAGCCTCTTGGCATGGGCCTTAACATCGGGCGTCTCGAATGCGGTCATCAGGATCACGCGGCTCTCGATATTGCGTTCCCGCATCCGCTCGAGAATGCCGAGCCCACTCGATTTCGGCAGCCGGTTGTCGAGCACCACGAGATCGAATGTCTCGTCCGAGAAAATCTGCTTCTCGGCCAACTCAGCGGTGCCGGCGGTCGCCGTCCTGTATCCGGCCTCCTTGAGTGCCTTCGAAAGGGTCCGGGCCAGAAGACGCTCGTCGTCCACGATCAAAACGGACTTCGGCATTGAGCACCTCCGGCTGTCTTCACTTCTTTCAACTGGAATCTTCACTCTGCACCTATCGTGCCAACGCATCTCTCTGCGGTGGCGATAGTGCAAAGTTGATTCTTAGTTTGTTGTTTGAAAGAGGCTTGACGGGTTTTCCACCAGCGGTGAAATTCGTAGAAGGAAATCTTGATCGAGTGGACAACGTGCTCACACTGTCAAGAAAGACAACGGCTTAGCAGACAATGTCGTGGAAGTTACTGCGGATAAACATCTTGGGGAACATGTCCACTTTGTGGACATATCCAGAATCAAGACAACTGGGGGCTTCTGCGGTCGATGCGCTTGATTCTTTCGATGAGTCCCTGGCGCGAAATCCCCAGTTCCCGCGCGGCCTGCGACTTGTTCCAGGCGCAGCGCTCGAGCACTTCGAGGATGTAGCGCTCTTCGACTTCGGCGAGCGTGGGATTGCCGGAATCTCCGCGGGCGACGTTGGGGAGATGCTCCTCGAACGACCTGGTGGCCTCTGCCGGGAGGTGCTCGGGCAAAAGCACTTCACCTTCTTCGAGCAGCACCACCCGCTCCATCATGTTGCGCAGCTCGCGCACGTTTCCGGGCCACGAATACCGCAGCAGCGCCTGGCGGGTCTCCTCGGGGATGAGCCGGAAGTTCTTCTTGAACTTGCGATTGAACTCGCCCAGAAAGTGCGTGGTCAGTTCCAGCACGTCGTCGCCGCGCTCTCGCAGCGGCGGCAAACATATGTTCACCACCTTGAGCCGGTAGTAAAGATCCCGCCGGAAGGAACCGTCCTCCACCGCGCGATCGAGGGCCTTGTTGGTGGCGGCGACGATGCGGATGTCCACGGTGATGTCCTCGGTGCCGCCCACCCGCTTGAAGGATTTGGTCTCCAGGAAGCGCAGCAGCTTGGACTGGGTGCCCATGGGCATGTCCCCGACCTCGTCCAGGAACAGGGTTCCCCGGTGGCACATCTCCACCTGGCCCTTCTTCATGGAGTGGGCATCGGTGTAGGCCCCCCGCTCGTGCCCGAACAGCTCGTTTTCCAGCAGCGCGTCCTGGAACGAGGAGCAGTTCACCTCGGTGATCGGGAACCGGCCGCGGTCGCTCTGGTAATGGATGGCATGGGCGACCAATTCCTTGCCGGTGCCGCTCTCCCCATCGATCAGAACCGTGACGGCCTCGCTGCGGGCCACCTTGGCGATCAGGTCGCGCACCTGGGCCACGGCGCCGCACTTGCCCAGGATGGTCTCCTCCTGGAAGCGCTCCAGGGCCCGGGTCTGGAAGGCGTTGAGCTGGGTCTCGCGCTCGAAGCTGCGCGTCGCCTGCTCGACGGCCAGGAAGATCTCTTCCATTTCGTATGGTTTCTTGAGGAAGTCGGAGGCGCCCAGCTTCATGGCCTCCACCGCCGAGGCCACGTCGCCGAAGGCGGTGACCACGATCACTTCCGTGGTGGCGTCGATCTCGTGGATCTTGGGCAATACCTGTAAGCCGCCCTGGTCGGGCAGGCGCAGGTCCAGCACCACCACCTGGGGGCGCTTGCGTTCCACCATGGCCAGGCCGTCGGCGCCGGTGGAGGCCGTATCCACCCGGTAGCCGCGGGAGGTGAACAGCTTGGTGAGGGATTTGCGGATCAGCTCCTCGTCGTCGATGACCAGCAACTGGTAGGTCACGCGCTCTCCGCCTGGGCGGCCACGTTGACCAGCGGCAGCCGCACCGTGAACTGGGCCCCTCCGCCGGGGAGGTTGCGCGCGGTCAGCGCGCCTCCCTGCTCACGCACGATCTGGAGCGAAATGGGCAGCCCCAGGCCCGTGCCGAGCGGCCGGGTGGTAAAGAAGGGATCGAAGATCTTCTCGAACACGTCGGGCGGGATGCCCGGCCCGGAGTCGGCAAAGATCAGGTCCACCATCGACTTCTTGGTGCGATAGCGCTTCAGGCCCAGGGTCACCTTGAGCGTGCCCCCTTCGGTCATGGCCTGCATGGCGTTGATGGAAAGATTGAGCACCACCTGCTGGAGCAGATCGGAATCCGTCCACACGTGGGCCGGATCCTCGGTGAAGTCGCGGACGATCTCGACCCCGGCTCCCTTGAACTGCAGATCCAGGTTGTCCAGCACCCGCCCGACCAGGTCCCCCACGTCGGTGGGTCCGGGCCGGCTGGCCTGGGGCCGCGCGAACTGGAGCAGCCCGCTGATGATGAGCTCGATCCGGTCCAGCTCCTTTATCACGTCATCCAGGTCCTCCTTGCGGGAGTCCTGGGGGCGCAGCTTGCTGGCCACGAACTGGACGGTGGTCCGAATGCCGGTGAGCGGATTGCGGATCTCGTGGGCCACGCAGGCGGACAGCTCCCCGAGCGAGATCAGGCGGTCCAGCTTCTTCTGCTGTTCTTCCTCGGCGGCCGAGTCGGTCACGTCCTCCAGGAACACCACCGAGCCCTGCCGGGAGCCGCTCTCGTCGCGCATGGCCATGACGGTGGGCCGCAGGACG
Organism: Candidatus Eiseniibacteriota bacterium; assembly: GCA_025351485.1. Classification (GTDB taxonomy): domain Bacteria; phylum Eisenbacteria; class RBG-16-71-46; order RBG-16-71-46; family JACRLI01; genus JANXVU01. The sequence continues at coordinate 6,083 of JANXVU010000025.1, forward strand.
ACTTCCGAGTCCTCCACGGGCACCCGCACTTCAAATGACTCATGCGGCTGGGCAAAGCGGTCCTCGCGGCGGACCTCCAGCCATTTTTCCGTGGGAATGCCCAGGACCTTTTCGATCCGGCGGCCCAGGAGGTCCGCCGCCGCGACATGCAGGATCTCTTCGAGTTTGCGGTTCCCGAAGATCACACGCTCGTCGCGATCCAGGGCGAGGACGCCCTGATCAAAACTGTCCAGAATCAGTTGGGGCGCCCGTTGAACGAGCGCATCAAGTTGTAGTTTGGTACTCATTGGGACGCTCCTTCATCCACGTCGCCAAACTAACACGCCCCTTTCGCGGGCCGCAACAAGATTGTCCCCGTCCGGGGCCCCTATGGTAAGCTGCGACCGTCACATTCGCCGGGACAAAACCGCGAGGGATCACCGCCACGATGAAATTCACGACCCGTATCGCCGCCGTCCTCATGCTTTCCGCATCGGCTCTCGCGATGTCCGCCGGGAGCGCACGTTCCGACGTCATCCAGCTTCGCCGCGTACTCGGCTCGGGGCCCTTCTGCGGATTCGTTTCGTGGGACCCGGTGAGCGCGCACAATTTTGCCCGTCTCGAAATCCATGCGGGCGTGTTTGCCGATTTCAGCCCGGCCGATTCCACCCTGAGCTACTCCACCACCGCCGTCGGAGACACCTCGACCACACTCGCGGGGCTGCTTCCGGACACCCGCTACTGGGTGCGGCTGGTGGCCTATACTCCCGAGAACGCCCCCACCCAGTCCTCCACCCTGACCTTCAACACCGGCCCCTCCCCGGCGCAGGCGTTGCGCTACTTCGGGCAGGTGGGCGGACGCGGGTCCATTCCCGGGCGCTTCCAGGGGCCCGCGGCCATCGCCCTGGACCAGGAGCGCAACTACTGGGTGGCGGACTTCAAGAACAACCGCATCGAGAAATTCACTATTTCGGGATACGGATTCCTTTACTGGGGCCGGACCGGGACGGGCAACGGCGAGTTCCAGGGGCCCTCGGGACTGGCGCTCGACGGTCGCGGCAACCTGTGGGTGTCGGACTCCCGCAACGCGCGCATCCAGGAGTTCACCCTGGACGGGCGGTGGGTGCGCAGCGTGGGCGTGGCCGGAGCAGGCGAAGGCCAGTTCCGCCTGCCCGAGGGGATCGCGGTGGACAACCTCGGCTACATCTATGTGGCCGACCCGGGCAACCGGTCGGTCCAGAAGTTCTCCTCGGCCGGCGGCTACATCCTGAAGTTCGACCGTCCCGAAGGTGGAGACCCGGGCAGGTACGCCCCCACGGGAGTGGCGGTGGGGCCGGCAGGGTTCGTGTACGTGACCGACGCCCGCAACCATTGCGTCCACGTCTATACCAACGAGGGCAAGTACTCCCGGACCTGGGGCAGCCCCGGATGCGGGCCCGGTGAGTTCTCCGGGCCGACCGGCGTGGCGCTGGACCTGCAGGGGCGCGTCTACGTCTCCGACAGCGGCAATCAGCGCATCCAGAAGTTCGAGCGCAACGGCGAGTTCGTGGGGCAGTTCGGCTACCGGGGCCGCGGACCGGGCCTGCTGCAGAGCCCGCAGGGCCTGGCCATCGCCGAGAACTACCACGTGTACGTGGCCGATTTCGACAACGACCGGGTGCAGGAGTTCGCGCCCCCACCTTCCACTTCCGATACGGGGTCCACCTCCAGATGATGCTACTCGCCGCGGGCGCTTCCGCAGAAATTTCCTTCGGCTGGCGCGAGATGATCGCCCAGGGCGGCGTCGTGCTGGCCGTGCTGGGCATCATGTCGGTGCTGGTGGTCGCGGTCGCGCTGGACCGCTACTTCGCGCTTCGCCTGGGCCAGCCGCGCCCCGAGTTCATGGCCGGGCTGCGCCCGTTCCTGGACTACGGCGACCGGGACCGCGCGGTCAGCTACACCAACGCCAAGCCGGGCGCGATCTCGCGAACGGTGCGGGCGGGCATCGCCGCCTGGGGCGAGGACCGCGAGTACGTGGAAGAGGCCATGTGGCGACAGCGGCAGGTCGAGGTGCTGGGGTGGGAGAACCGCTTGAGCTGGCTGGGAACCATTGGATCCATCGCCCCGTTCGTGGGGCTCTTTGGAACCGTGCTGGGAATCATCCACGCCTTCCAGGCCCTGTCGCGTGACCAGGCCGGCGGGCCGGGCGTGGTGGCCGGTGGAATTGCCGAAGCCCTCTTCACCACCGCCGCGGGGCTGCTGGTGGCGGTGCCCTCGGTGGTGCTGTTCAACGTGTTCTCGCGCAAGCTCCGGGTGCTGCGGGCCGAGCTGGACAGCGCCGCTCCGAGGCGGGCGGCTGGCTGGTGCGCCTGACGCCCCGCTCCAAGGACACCCGCGCGTGAGCCGTTTCCGCGAATCCGGGGAGGCGGAAGACCACATGTTCGTGGAGATTAACATCACGCCGTTCACGGACGTGGTGCTGGTGCTCCTGATCATCTTCATGGTGACCGCGCCGCTCATGTACCAGTCGCGCATCCCGATCAAACTGCCGGTGGCCGCGTCCCACGACAACTCCACCGACCAGCACCCCACCATCAGCCTGACGGCCGAGGGCCGGATCTACCTGGACGACCACCCGGTCGATTCCCCCGCCGCGCTGGTCGGAGCCCTGCGCGGCGCGTTCGGCCGCACCGGCGACCACACCGTGATCCTGAAGGCCGACGCCGAGGCCCGCCACGGCATGGTGGTGAAGTGCCTCGACGCGGCCCGCTCCGCCGGCGCCGAGAAGCTCGCGATTTCCACCAAGGCCAAGTAGGTCCGCGAAACTACAACCGCACCACCCGCCTCACCGTGGACTTTCCGCCCGAAGACAGCCTCAGGAAGTAGACTCCCAAAGGCACGCTGCGCCCGTTCGAGTCCCGGCCGTCCCATTCCACCGAGTGCTCCCCGGCCTGCGATGCGCCCTGCTGCACCAGGCGGATGCGCGTGCCGCGCACATCCAGCACGTCGAGGGCCATCGGGGCGGCGCGGTCCATGGAATACCGGATCGCCACGGAGCGGCGCGAGGGGTTGGGGACCGGGGCGGCCAGGCGGAAGGATTCGGCGATTCCCGCAAACTTGTAGTGGATCGTGGCGCTCTCCCCGCCAGAGCCGTGAAGCACCAGCTCGTAGTCATGATCCTGAGAGGCCAGCGCCGTGGCATCCGCATAGCGCATGTCGCCTTCCACTGCGGGGAGGTTCGCCACCAGGTTGAATGCTCCCGCACCGCCGTCCTGCCTGAGGATCTCGATCGACCGCACTTCCGACGGATTCACCACGGACCAGGAGAGTTCGATGCCGCCGCCCACCCGGTGCGCCTCCAGGTCGGCCACCAGCACCGGCGAAAGCCCCGCGCTGGGATTGGCCTCCCACCCGAGCGCAGCGTTCCCGAGCACAAAGGGTAGGTAGTCCAGGTTCAGGTTGTCGTCCAGGACCGCCAGCACCGCGCCCGGTTGTGGGCCATTGCAAGGGATGCGGAAATTCGGGGAAATTACAACGCCCCGGGGACCGCTGGGGTCCCCGAGGTCTCCGGGACAATCCGTGGGGCCACCATGGGCGGTGCCCCGGAAGTCGAACCGGATGTTCCACAGCGCATATTCCTTCGCAGGATCGCGGGGCTCGCCCGCGGCGCCCGCGACCGAAAGCCAGAACAAGCCGGTGCCGTGGGTCGTTCGACAGTCTCCGGTTTCAAACACTTCCCCGTCCTGGGAAGCGACCATTCCCGGCACCGCCGGCGCCGAATTGAACGCGCTGGGATAGCGCGTGCCCACGGCGCCCAGGCCGTAGGTGAAATTGCCATCGTTGCAGCCGCCCGGATTCCCCTGCCAGGCGTCGGGCAAACGGCCGCCATCCCCTGCCGTCAGGATCAACTGGACATCGGCGCCCCTGAAGTTGTGGATGCCCTTGACCGTGACCAGCAGCCGGGGTTGACCGGAATCAGACCGCCTGGAGGGCGAGGCGCTGTCTCCGGGGACGATCCAGTAGGCATGCGCCGTGGCCCCCTGGTTGGCGCCGCCACCCGAGGAGCCGACAAGGGAGAAGTCGGCGTCGCTGGCGTCCGACGAGGAGTTCCCGACTCCGTCGTAGACCGTCACCCGGAGCCGGGCATGGGTGGTGGCCACCGGCGGAACCGGCCAGTTCACCGAAGCCTGGTAAGGCATATGCAGGAGGAGCGGATAGTCATAGCTGGCCCCGCTGTTGGTGGACAGGGCCAGATCCATCGTGGTCAGCCCAATGTTGTCGCTGGCCAGGCTCTGCATGTTGCCGGTTCCCGAGACCGGATAGGATTCTCCTCCGTTGGGCGAAAGGATCGTCACCTGCGGAGGGATCGTGTCCTGGAACAAGGTGTGGATCGTGAACACTCCCTTGCTCACATCCGTGGCCGCGTTGCCGGCCGCGTCTCTCACTGTGACCTTGAACTTGTTCTGGGTGCCCGGAACATTGGGAACGATCCACGGCAGGGAATCCTGGTAGGCGGAGTGGTCCGCGAACACGTACGGGTAGGTGGCGCCCCCGTCCGAGGACATCGCGGCGTCCATACTGACCACGCCCCGGTCATCGCTCGCGACGGTCCGCAGCCGCAGGTGCGCATCGACCACGTAGGATTCTCCGCCGTTGGGCACCAGGAGCGTCACAGACGGCGGCAGGGTGTCCGGCGGAGTGTGGATCGTGAACAACCCATCGCTGAAGTCGGTGGCCGTGTGGCCCGCTGCGTCCCTCACCGTCACCCGGAACTTGTTCTGAGTGCCCTCCACGCCCGGCACCACCCACGGGAGGGAGTCCTGGTAGGCCGCGTGATCCGCAAACACGTACGGGTAGCTGGCGCCCCCGTCCGAGGACATCGCGGCGTCCATGCTGACCACGCCCCGGTCGTCGCCCGCGCTGGTCCGGAGGCGCGCGTGCGCGCCCGGCACGTAGGTCTCCCCGCCGTTCGGGGCAAGAACCGTCACGAACGGAGGCAAGGTGTCCGGGGGCGGGGCCACCTGGATCGTGAAGTCCGCGTCGCTCGCATCCGAGCCCGTGTTGCCGCTGGAGTCCGCGACCGTGAGCTTCAGCCTGGCGTGGGTGGTGGCGACCACCGGCACATTCCAGATGAAGGCATCCGCGTAGGGCACGCCGGACGCAATGATCCCCGGAAAGGTCGCCCCCCCGTCGGTGGAGTACCGCAGGCTCATGAGCAGCGCCCCGCCCAGGTTGTCCGAGGCGGAGAAATGCGCGGTGAAGGGCGATCCTCCCGCGATCACTTCGCCGCCGTTGGGCGAGAACACGTGGGCGAACGGCGCGACCCGGTCCACGAGACTGAAATTGGCCGCGCTGATACCCTGCCCGGTCAGTCCGTCCGGATTTCTCACCACCGCCCGGACCCGGACCGACGTGGAGACGACCCACGGCGTATCCCACAGCAGGCTGGTCGCGAACGGGACATCCAGGGCGATCACCAGGCCGAATGTCGCTCCGCCATCGAGCGAGTAGGCAAGATCCATCCGGGCCCCCGCCTGCACTCCGTTGGGCGAAAGCGTGATGTTGACCGAGGAGCCCGCGGCGAGAACCTCGCCTCCCCGGGGAAAGATCACGCTCACGCCCGGCGGAACATTGGTCCGGATGGTGAAGTTCGTATCGCTCTCGTCGGAGCCCGAGTTTCCCGCACGGTCGCGCACGGTCACGCGCACCCGGGCCTGGCTCGTGGGCGAGGCGGGCACGCTCCAGAGAAGCGTGGGCGAATACGGCACGTTGTGGCCCAGCGAAATGTTGTAGTTGGCGCCGCCGTCCAGGGACAGGTCGGCGTCCATGCGGTCCGGCCCCACGTTGTCCGTGGCCGTCACGATCAGCGTGTCCAGCGAACCCGTGGCAATGACTTCGCCGCCGTTGGGATGGACCACGGTAACCACAGGAGGCGTGAGATCGGGATGGGTGGGGATGGAATCGGTCTCCCATCCCAGGAGTCCGGTGCCGTCCACGAACGGAAGGAAGTCGGTCTGAAGATTGGCGTCCAGCACTTCGATTCCCAGGCCCTGGTGGGGCCCGTTGCACGGGATTCGAAAATTGGACGTCAACAGAATCGGCCGGGTGCCCGCAGGATCACTCAGGTCGCCGGAGCAGTCCACGGGCCCGCCCTGGGCCACGCCCCGCAGGTCGAACGCCACCGACCACACCGCGTACTCCACTGCCGGATTGCGCGCCTTCCCCGCCGGACCGGCGGCGGAAAGCCAGAACAATCCCAGGCCTGGAGGATTGGCGCACCCTCCCTGGTTGTAGGATTCACCGTTCTGCGAGGCCACCACCGGCCCCACGGCCGGCGCGGTATTGAAGATGTTGGGATAGGCGACGCCGCTTCCACCCAGCGCGAACGTGAAGTTCCCATCGTTGCAGCCGCCGGTGCCGTTCCCGAGCCACGCGTCGGGCAGGGCATTGCCATCCACAGCCGAAGCCAGGATCTGGACGTCCGCGCCCTGGAAGCTGCTCACGCCCTGCACGGTCACGACCAGTTTGGGCCGGCCGCCGAAGGACGCGCGGTTCGAGTCGCCCAACCCACCCGTTCCCACCCAGCGAAGCCGCGCCACCCCGCCGGCGTTGAGCCCGGCAAGAGCGGGAACAGGGGGAATCAGGGTCAAGGCCAGGAAGAGGAAGGACGCAGCAATGACCTTTAGCCTTGGGGACATGGAGCCTCCTCGGGCGCGAAAGCAGAGGATCGTGGCCCCGGATGGTCCGGTTTCATATAAGGATACTCCCAACTTTGGGGGCGGGCCACCCCGATCTCCAGGGGGCCCGTGGCGCGCTGCCCCAAAGCCCTTGCCTCCCACCCCCCTTCAGGTTATCCTTAAGCACTTATTCCATCGCCATTTCACTCTTTCCGGAGGCTCCCGCTTCATGCTTCATCTATTCCGTGACAAAAAGCGCAGCCGCGTCATCCAGCTGGTCGTGGCCCTGGGTGTCGTCTTTACATTCCTGCTGGGATTCAACTTCCTGTTCGGCTCGGGCGCAGGCTCCAACCCGGAGAAGTCCGGGGTGATGGGCTCGATCAACGGGAAGAACATCACCGTGGACGAGTACCGCTCCATGGTGAGCCAGCAGATCGAAGGCTACCGCCAGCAGAGCGGGCGCCCGGTGGATGAAGCCACCGCCGCCTACCTGCGCGACGCGGTGTGGAACAACATGATCCAGCAGCGCGCCTTTGCCGAGAAAGCCCAGTCCATGGGCCTTGGGGCCAGCGACCGCGAAGTGGTGTACGCGGCCCGCAACCTGCCGCCGCAGGACGTGGCGCAGATCCCGGCGTTCCAGACCAACGGCCAGTTCGACATGGCCAAGTACCGCCGCATGCTGGACGACCCGAAGATGCCGGTCACCTTTCTGGCCAACCTCGAGGCGCAGATGCGCCAGACCCTGCCGACCATGAAGCTCCAGACGCTGGCCGCCTCCATGGGCAAGGTAACCGACCCGGAGGCCCAGGCGGCCATCGCGCGCACCGAGGAGCGCGTCGCGGTGACCCTCGTCCCCTTCCAGGTCACAGCCGCCACCGCAGTG
>JANXVU010000033.1 GCA_025351485.1 Candidatus Eiseniibacteriota bacterium
ACCAGCGGGAGGTGATGACGGTTGCCTTGCCGGCGAACCGAACCAACCGCCTGGCCTATGCCTGCTGAGCCATGACTCTGGATGGTAACGGACAAAGGGCGCGTGGGTTGCGGCGCTTCGGACACATTCTCCGAAGCACAAGCGATTCTTTTGGGCTGCGCGCGCCGCTCTACAGCACGGACTCGTCCGGCGGGTTTCCGAGGCGCACCTTCTTCACCTGATCCCAGTAGATTTTGAGCGGGTGGCGCTTGCGAGCCCCATCCAGTTCGGCTCGCAGCTTGCGCTCCTGCAGCATGCTGTTCAGGAAGTCCCGGGCGAACTTGCGGGCATCGGCGTAGGCGAGCATCTGCTTTTCCTTCCGGCCCAGTCCCTTCATGATCATCCAACGCTTTCCGCTCAGCAATACCGGCTTCTCCGACTGGTAGGGCGGGGGCACCGCGAAGGACACGCTGTCAAAGGCGCTTCCGTAGAGCAGGTCGTGCGCGTGGTTCTCGAAAAATTCCGACACGCCGCCGGCCATGCGGGTGCCGCTGTCCTCCGAGAACTCGCCGGCGATGCGGGCCATGTCATCCCCCAGTTTCACCTGGCGGTGCAGCGAGTCGGCCAGCGCGGAGTCCGAAACCACGATGAACTGGATCTTGGCCTGTTCGGGCAGGAAGAAGCTGTCCTTCTTGGTCTCGTAAAAGGCCTTGATGCTGTCCTCGGGCATGGTGTCGCGCGCGATTTCCGTCGCAAAAAACCTCTGGGCCAGCAGGTATTCGCGCCGGTCGCGCAGGTCCCGGATCGCGTAGTTCTCCTTGTCGATCCGGTGCGCCAACATGTCCTCGTCGATGGCCGGTCCGGCCGCGATGGACCCCGCGTAGAACCTCAGGGCCTCGGGCGTGCGCAGCTTGGGCCGGAAGATGCCTTCCATCCTGGCGATGGGATCCATGAGCTCCGCCACGGTCATCTGGCCGAAGCGGCTGCGGAGGATCACCCGCTGGCGCTGCTCGGCGGAGAACCGCGGGAACTTTCCGCTCAGGTCCACCTTGGGCGCGCCGCTGGTTTCATCCACGCCCTCGCCGGTCTTGAGCACCGAGTCGTAGCGGGCGGCCACGAATTCCAACACCGAGTCCACGAACTGCACCCCGGCCTGCCGGATGTAGGTCTGGATCGAGTTCTTGCGCTCCTCGTTCTGCCGCGACTGCGCCAGCCGGCTCTGAAGGGCGCCGCGGGCCTTTTCGAAGGGTGGCGGGGTGTGTGTTCCGATCGAGTCCAGGCGCACCACCCAGAAGTAATCCGTGCCGCCCTCGATGGGGCCGGAAACCTGTCCCGGCTTCATGGCCACCACCGTGGACTCCACCGCCGGATACATGAACCCGGCGTTCAAGCCAACGCCGATCACTCCAGCCGACAGCTGCGTCTGCGGGTCGATGCTGAAGGTGCGCGCCAGTTCCCCGAAGTCCGCCCCCTTCTTGAGAGCCGAGGAAATACTGTCGGCCCGGGCCCGGGTCTTCACCGCGAGCTGGTGCAGATAATAGTCCGTGCCCTGTTTTTTCCAAAGGGAGCGAAGCTCGGATTCCGTGACCTTGCCGGCCTCCTTCATCTTGGCGGCGTACAGGAAGTTCCGCAGAGTGGTGGTCTTGTACTCGTCGTAGGCCTTCTGTTCGCTCGGCGTGAGCTGGTAGCCCTTTTCCTGCAGGATCCAGCCCATGTAGGCCTTGTCGATGAGGGCCCTGACCAGCTCGTCCACCCCGGTGGAGTCCTGGGGGGGCCGCTCGTTGGCCGGGATCTGCAGCCACTTCTGCTCGATCATGCCCACCGTGATGGGACGCCCGCCGGCGTCGATGGCCACCGGAGAATTGCCTGGATTGTAAACGTATTTGCTGCTTCGCGTTGCAGCCTTTTTTGACGTTCCGGCCGCCTTCCGGGGGGCGGCCTCGGTGCCGGCCACCAGGGCAAGCGCGAGCACAGCCACGACGGAGAGAATTCGCTTCATTCGGGAGGATCTCCTTTCAAGTCACGAAACCCGCCAGGCGCGGCCCGGGGGCGTTGGAATCAAGCTCGGGTATTTTACCAGATCGGGGGCCTGGTGGGCGCTCCCGGGTTGGGAATCGTGGCCTCGTTGACCCTCCCCGGGGTGGAACCTATACTCCGGCCGGACAGTACCCTGTGTGACTGGTTCGCGCCAATATTTGCCACTTCTGGGACGCTTCCGCTCCCCGCCGGGATGGCCCCCGGCGCTTCCGCCCACCCGAAATCGAGGATCCTCGATTGCACCTGACTAGATCGGCTTCGGCCTCCCGGCTCCCCCTGCGAGCGCTCCGGTGCTCCCTGGCGATTCTCCTGGCGCTCCTGGCAGCCCCGGAGGTCCGTGCGGGGGTCCGGCTGCTGCAGGCCGATGCCCGCGGCGTGACCGTAGAATTCACGCTGGAAGGCCTCCAGGTGGATACCGTCAGCATCGATGGGGCCCGCTACAGCCGGGTGAAGATCCGGGACGGGGTGGTGGGGGATCGGCCGGGAAGCATGCAGTTGCCGGGCCTCTCCTCGATGGTCGGGATTCCCCGGAGCGGGGATTGCCGGATCACCGTGCTGGAGGCCGAGGCCTCCGAAATGGGCGCGCTGCCGCCGCAGCCGGTGCCGAACCAGAAGTTCGAAGGCGGCCCCGACGGCAAAGTCAACGTGGAGCAGCGCCCCAATCCCGGGGACTACGCGCGCGCGGGCCTTTGGCCGGCCCAGGTGGCCACGCTGGGACCGGCGCTGATCATGCGCCTGCAGCGGGTGCAGCCGTTCGGCGTTCGGCCGCTTCGGTACGACCCGGCCCGCCGCACCCTGTGGGTGGCGCGCCGGATGGTGGTGCGGGTGGACTTTGGCGCTTCCGCCGAGGCGGGCGGCGCCGGCCAGGGATTTGCCGCTGATTCCAGGTCCGACGAGTCCATGTATCGCGGCGCGCTCCTCAACTACGAGCAGGCCCGCGGGTTGCGGCGCGTGGGAGCGGCCGGAGCGGCCGCTCCCCAGATGTCCGCCGGACCCCGGGGCCCCGTCTCCCGGTTCTTTCCGGACTTCAAGGTGCGCATCGACACCACCGGGATCTATACCGTGACCTTCGAGCAGCTGCAGGGCCGTTTTTCGCCCGAAGGGTCGGTGCTGCTGGACCGCGCCCCGGTGGAGCAGCTGCGCTGCTGGGAAGAGCTGCCCGCCGCCGATCCGCGCATGGGCGGCATGGTGGAATCCGAGGTTCCGATTCGCGTGATCGATGCCGACGGCGATGGAATCTTTGGCCCGGGCGACCAGGTGGTTCTCTTTGGTCTCAACCTGGCCGACCGGCTGCGGGCGCACTGGTTCGATCCGGAGGGAACCTCGCTCTACTACACCGACGGCGAGGTCTACTGGCTGGGCCAGCGCGTGGCCCAGGGGCAGCCGTGGCAGCGGATGGGCCCGGGTGGGGTGGGCGGGTCCCCGGGGGGGTACCGGCCCGGGACGTACCGTGCGGTCAAACACGTCCAGGACCGGGTGGTCCCGGCCCCCGGCCCGGAATCGCTCGACGAGAACGTGTATCTGTTCCGCGACAACATCGCGGAGGATTCCGTGGCGTTCAGCGCCTTTGATATCGACGCCGTGAAGCCCCTGGATTTCCGGATCGCCTTTCGCGGCCGCGATCTGCTGCTCGAGGGCACCATCGGCACGCACATACTGGACGTGGACCTGCGGCGCCCCCAGGGCACCGGGTTCATCTCCGACCCGGTCGTGACCGGCTTCACGTTCTCCAACAAGGGCGAAGCGATCTTCAGCAGCGGGCCCATCCTGAGCGGCGCTTCGCTCTCGCCCGACCACAACGTGCTGCACTTTGTGGGCACCCACCCGCCCGACGGCGCCCAGGCGTACGGTTCGGGGGCCTACCTGGAGTGGTTCGACGTGGGCTACCACCGCGCCTATCGCGCTCCCCAGCGGACCAACCGGTTCTACTTCACCAGCGGCGACACGCTGGGCCTCCTGGCGCCACGGATCGCGAACTTCGGCGACTCGCTGATCGAGGTCTACGACTTCACCGACTCGCTCCGGCCGCGCTACATCGAGACGGCCGGCAGCCGGGCCAGGGCGGGCGTGCGCTGGTACGCCGATTTCAAGGACACCTGCTCGACGAGCCACCTTTACTTTGCGTCCACGCGCAGCGCGCTTCCCAGACTTCCCGACGCGGCCGTGGCGGTGGACACTCCGAGCAGCCTGGCCACCCTTGCCAGCGGCGACATGATCATCGTGACCCACGAGTCCCTGGAGGCACAGGCCCTGGAGCTCGCGGCCCAGCACGCATCGCAGGGGCTCACCGTGCGCGTGGCTCGGGTGGGGGACGTGTACGACGAATTCGACGGCGGCCGAAAGTCCGACGTGGCCATCAAGCGGTTCGTGCGCCGGGCTTTCTACACCTGGAGCACGCCGCCGCGCTATCTGCTGCTGCTGGGAGAGAGCAGCGAAAATCCCCAGGGGCATCCGATCACCTTCGGCATCGGAGCGCCCGGCTACATCAGCCACAAAGATCTGGTTCCTTCTCCGCGCGCGTTCGGCTCGGTGCCGCTGGGCATCGACTACGAGGTGATCCCCGAGGACTACTTCTACTCGGTGGGCCTGGACACGCTGGACAGCTTCCCGATCCTGCCCGCGCTGGCGGTGGGCCGCATTCCCGCCTCCACCGCGGCCGAGGCGGAAGCGGTGGTGCAGAAGATCATCCGCTACGAGCACCCGCAGCCCGGCGAGACCTGGCGGTCCAGGAACCTGTTCATGGCCGACGACGAGTGGTCCAACGGCGTGGCGTTCGGCAACAACTGCCTCAGCTTCAACTCGCAGGAGTTCGTGTTCCAGGAGGTTTCCAAGCGGCTCGCGCGGATTCCGGGCGGAGAGGGAAAGTTCGGCTACTTCGGCGCCGACTCCTTCTACCTGAGCCAGTACAGCGATACGGTACACCTGTGCGACAGCAACATCGGCGGGCTGGTGTGCCGGAACTGGTCGTGCATCAACACCTACGGGCACTCGGTCTTCGGAGCGGCGCTCCGCCGCAAGCTCACCAACAGCTACCTGCTGGTGAACTATCACGGCCACGCTAACGCCCAGTTGATGACCCACGAGTACATCTACACCGGCAGCGGCAACCTGGGCGACGACGTCCAGCAGGTGGGGAACATCGACCGGCCGTTCTTTCTTTCGGCATTCGCCTGCCACGTGAACAAGTACGACGGGCGGCGCGAAGGCGAGGATTTCTACGGCAACGGCCTCGGGGAACGCCAGTTGCTCGCGCCGCAGAAGGGCGCCATCGCGACGTTTGCCAGCACCGGTTTCGAGTGGCTTCCGAATTCGGGCGACGACCAGGATCTCAGCGTGTACCTGTTCCGCTCCTTCTTCGTCAATCCGCCGGAGCCGGACCTGGGCGGGCGCGCCGGCCAGCGCTGGATCCTGGGCGACGTGATCCGCGACGCCAAGACCCGGTTTGCCGCGACCTTTCTTTCGGGGTTTTCCAATCCTGGCGGTTACTGGTGCGGCTACGGCTGCAAGCCCCCGCTCATCGTGGGCTCGCGCAACATCTACGAAAACTTCTCCTACTGCCTGCTGGGGGACCCGGCGCTCCACATGGACGCGGGCGACGTGAACGTGTTCCTGACCCAGAACGGCCTTCCGGTGGGCGACAAGGGCTACTTCGTGGCCGGCTCCTCCGACAGCGTGACCCTGGCCGCCTCGGCCCTGACGCCCACGGGGCTCGACTCGGCCTGGGTGGAGGATCGGCCCACCGGTGGCGCGGTGCGAAGCATCGCCCGCTCCCTGTACCGGGTCACGGCCGCGCGCGACAGTGGCTCCGCGGCTCCGCGCGGGCTTACCATCACCTACCGGACCGCGCCGGCCTTCGAGGACTACTACGTCGACTTCAAGACACGCGACCTGCGCGGGCTGGTGAGCACCGCTTCGATCCACCGGGTGCTGTCGCTGTCGGACTTCACCAGCAACCGGGGCCAACTGGACACCACGCACACCGCGCCCAGCGAAATGACCATCCAGGTCACCGTGACAAGTTCCACGCCGGTGGATTCGTCCCGATTCACGTTCGACCTGAACGGCCAGACGCTGGCGCCCACTTCGCTCGCGCTGATGGTGGATCGTCCGGAAGACGGCGGGCTGCGGCACTACACGGCGTCCCTGCTGCACACATTTCCCGCCGGCACCAATACCTTTGGCTTCACCGCCCCGGGCCCGGCCGGCAGTGCCAGCCTGCGCAAGCTGATCCGCTTCAGGGTGGCCACCGCCGGGGACTTCGCCTTGAGCGAAGTGATTAACTACCCCAATCCGTTCGAGGCATCCACCTCATTCCACTTCAGCCTGACCCAGGCCGTGGACCGCGCCAGCGTGCGCATCTACACCATCTCGGGGCGGCTGCTGCGCGAGTTGCGCGATCCGGATAGCGGCGGGGGAGTGCACTTCCTGCCCTGGGATGGGACGGATGCCGATGGCGACCCGATCGCCAACGGCACCTACATCTACAAGGTGGTGGCGGAATCCGGCGGAAAAAAGCTAGAGAAGATCGGAACGCTGGTGAGGGTGCAGCGGTAGGCTGCACCGCATCGATGGTGGTTGATAGCCAAGATTGACAATCTTGGCTATATCGGCTAGCTTGAGTGCATGAACGTTTCGCTGACCAGGGACCTTGAGAAGTTTGTCCACCGGAAGGTCTCTTCGGGCCTCTACGGCTCCGCCAGCGAGGTTGTTCGCGAAGGGCTCAGGTTGCTCGAGGAGCAGGACCGCCTCAAGCGGGCATACCTCGACGAGGTGAAGACCGAGATCGCAGGCGGGCTGGCCCAGGCGCGAGCGGGTGAACTGCTGAGCGGCCACAAGGTCATGGAACAAATCCTCCGAACCCCCCCCCAACGGACGAAAAAGAGGACTTGAGGGACTATCGACTCACACCTCTCGCCGTGCAGGATCTGGTTCTGATCTTCGAGTATGTGTCCAAGGACGACCATCGAGCCGCCCTTTGTCTCCTGAGACGATTTCGACGAGCGATGATCCGGCTTGCGGAACATCCGTGGCTCGGGCACCCGCGCCCCGATCTCGCGGATGAGCTGCTCCGATTCTGGCCCATACACTCCTACCTGATTATCTATCGACCCGAAGAGAAGCCGATCCAGGTCCTCAGGGTACTGAGCGCCAGTCGAAATCTTCGTGAAATCTTGAGTCAGTCCACCGTAAACCCCGCGGCATCCCGCCCTTGCCTCGCGCCGCCCACCGACCCTACAATCGCCGCATGCGCAAACTTATGCTGATCTCATCCGGCCTGCTGCTCCTTGCGGCGGCTCCGGCGCTCTCCGTTCCGAACCCCGCCGACCTGAAGGCCATCGCCGAAGTCGAAGACCGGCGCGCGCCCAACGATTCCAGATTCATCACATGGCTCAAGTCGCCCGAACCCGCGGTGCGGGCGCGGGCCGCACTGGCCCTGGGGCGAATCGGCGCGCCCGCATCCCTGCCGCTGCTGGAAACGGCGCTCAAGGATGCCGCTCCGCAAGTTCGCGCCCAGGCCTGTTTCGCCGTGGGACTGGTGGCCGACAGTTCCGCGCTGGATGCTCTTGCGCCAATGATTCACGACTCCGATCCCGCCGTTCGCGGCCGTGCCGCGGAAGGCCTTTCGCGCCTAGGCACTCGCCGAGCCGGTCCGGTGCTGGCCGCGGCGCTCCGGGACCCCGCCAGGGAAGTGGTGTGGGAGGCGCTCACCGGTTTCTGGCGCGTCCAGGATAGTTCCGGCGTGGACAATGCGCTGCCGCTCCTGGCGGATCCCGACCCGCGCACTCGCCGTCTGGCGGTGTATTCGCTCGAGCGCAGCCACAGTTTCCGCGCTCCTGCTGCAGTGCGCCCGCTCACGGCGGATTCCGACGCCGGGGTGCGCATGTGGGCGGTGCGCGCGATTGGGCGGATGAAGGATGTCCTGGGGGAGCCCGAGCTTCTGACCGCGATGAAGGACACCTCGTGGCAGGTGCGCGTGAACGCGCTGGGCTCGCTGGGGCAGCTGGCGGATTCTTCCAGGGGGCCGGCCGTGATCGAAGCGCTGAAAGATCCCTCGCCCTACGTGCGAAGGGCTGCCGTTGATGCGCTGGGCGCGATGCGGTTCTTCGGCGCTTCCCCGGCGCTGGCGGCCATGTCCGCCGATTCGGTGGACGCCGTGCGCGCTTCCGCGGGCGCGGCGCTGGTGCGCGTGACCGGCAAGAGCGGATACGTCGCCGCCCGGAAATTCCTCGGAGACAACTCCGATTACGTAAAGTCCATCACCATGGACGCGCTCGCGGAGGTCAAGGCCCCCGATGCCTGGACCTATGCCGCCTGGGCCGTGGAAAACGCCGGGCCGCGCCTGCGCAGCTCCTCGCTGGGATACTTCGGCGAGTTGAAGGACGGCCACGGCATGCCCGCGGTGATCAAAGCGCTGGAGGGCAAGGACGAACTGGTGGCGGGAAACGCCGCCGACGTGATCGGCGACAGCGGCGATACGCTGCGCGTGGATGAGTTGGTGAACTTCTACGATCGCTGGAACGGAGTCGAGCACGCCGAGGCGAGGCTGTCCGCCGTCAACGCCGTCTCCAAACTATGGCCGAAGCATGTCGTGCCGTTCCTGTACCGGGCGCTCAAGGACTCTGACCGCCGCGTGCGCGCTGCTGCTGCCGCCGGTCTCAAGGCCGCAGGGGAACCAGCCGTGCCCGAAAGCGTCCTGAAGGAACCGCTCGGGGCAACCGCACGTCCGGGCTGGTTCGGAAAGTCTGCCACCGATCTGCCCGAGCGGGCCCGGGTGCGGACCACGCGTGGCGACATCGCGATCCAGCTGGAGCGCGACCTCTCGCCCAACACCGTGGCCAACTTTGCCGACCTGGCTGCCAAGGGTTACTTCAACGGCATCCACTGGCACCGGGTGGTCCCGAACTTCGTGGTCCAGGCGGGCGATCCCCACGGGGATGGCCAGGGCGGTCCCGGCTACACCATCCGTTGCGAAATGAACCCGCTGGGCTACGAGACCGGCCGCGTGGGCATGGCGCTCTCCGGAAAGGACACCGGGGGCAGCCAGTTCTTCATCACGCAATCGCCGCAGCCGCACCTGAACGGGCGTTACACGATTTTTGGACGGGTCCTGACAGGCATGGACGTGGTGGACCGCCTGGATGTGGACGACCGCATCCTGGGCGTCGAGCTCTACTAGCGTGAAGAACGAGCGGCCAGCCGCGCCGCGGGGCACGGGGTTGTGCGCGCTGTGCCGCCACTTGAGGATCGTCGATAGCGGCAAGGGATCGCGCTTCGTGCTGTGCGAACGTTCCAGGACCGATGAAGAATTCCCGCGCTATCCGCACCTGCCGGTGTTCCAGTGCACGGGTTTCGAAGCGCTGCTTCCGCCCCAGGAGGAACCATGAGCCGGGTCACCGTTCGACCCGCGAAGAAGTCCGATGGCCCGGTCGTGCTCTCCCTGGTGGACGCGCTGGCGGACTACGAAAAGCTCGCCCGCCCCTCCAGGGCCGCCAAAGCCCGGCTGCTCAAGGACGCCTTCGGGGCCCGCAAGCGCATCGACATTCTGCTGGCCGAGTTCGGGGGCGAGGCGGTAGGCTACGCCATCATCCTGGAGACCTACTCCAGCTTCCTGGCGCTTCCGACGCTGTACCTGGAAGACCTGTTCGTGCGCCCCGAGAGCCGCAAGATGGGCGCGGGATTGAAGCTCTTCCAGCGCTGCCTCAAGGACGCCCGCCGCCGAGGGTGCGGACGAATGGATTGGACCGTGTTGGATTGGAACAAGTTGGCCATCGGGTTCTATAAGAAGCTCGGGGCGGAGCATTTGAAACCGTGGCACCTGTATCGCATCCAAATACGCAAGTGATCCTTCCCGTTCGCCCATCCAACTGCCGATAGAAAAGATGAATATGGACCAGTACACCGTCAAAGCCCAGGAAGCGCTGGCTGAAGCGCAGCGCACCGCCGTGAGCAACGGGCATCCGGAAGTGGAGCCCGCGCACGTCCTTCACGCGCTCCTCGAACAGGAGGGCGGGGTCGTGCCGTCGGTGCTGGACAAGCTGGGGGCCAGCGCCGCGGGGATCTCCGCCGAAGTGCAGTCCTCGCTGCTCGACAGGCTCCCCAAGGTTTCCGGCGGCGCCGAGCCGCGGATCTCGCCGCGCCTTCGAAAGACCCTGCAGGACGCCGAGGCCCAGAAGGCCGCCCTCAAGGACGAGTACATCAGTTCCGAGCACCTGTTCCTGGCGTTGCTCCAGGATGCAGGTCCCACGGGCAAGCTGCTCAAGTCGCGCGGCGTCACGCTCGGGGGCGCGCTGGAAGCGCTCCGCACCGTGCGCGGAAGCGCGCGGGCCGACGATCCCAACGCCGAAGAGGGCTACCAGAGCCTGGCCAAGTACACCCGGGACCTGACCAAGCTGGTCCGGCAGGGCAAGCTGGATCCGGTCATAGGGCGCGACGATGAAATCCGCCGCGTGATCCAGGTGCTGGCGCGGCGCACCAAGAACAACCCCGTGTTGATCGGCGAGCCCGGCGTGGGCAAGACCGCCATCGTGGAAGGCCTGGCCCAGCGCATCGTGCGCGGCGACGTGCCCGAGAGCCTCAAGGACAAGCGCGTCCTGACGCTGGACCTGGGCGCGCTCATCGCCGGGGCCAAGTACCGCGGCGAGTTCGAGGACCGGCTCAAGGCGGTGCTGCGCGAGGTGGGGGAAGCCGCCGGCAAGATCGTGCTGTTCATCGACGAGCTGCACACGCTGGTGGGCGCGGGGGCGGCCGAGGGCTCCATGGATGCCTCCAACCTGCTCAAACCCGCGCTGGCGCGCGGCGAACTGCACTGCGTGGGCGCCACCACCCTGACCGAATACCGCAAGTACATCGAAAAGGACGCCGCCCTGGAACGCCGCTTCCAGCCGGTGATGGTGCTGGAGCCGAGCGTGGAGGACGCCATCGCCATCCTGCGCGGGCTCAAGGAGCGCTACGAGGTGCACCACGGGATCCGGATCAAGGACTCCGCGCTGGTCGCGGCCGCCGTGCTTTCCAGCCGCTATATCGCCGACCGCTTCCTGCCCGACAAGGCCATCGACCTGGTGGACGAGGCCGCTTCCCGCCTGCGCATGGAAATCGACAGCCGCCCGGTGGAGATCGACACCCTGGAACGGCGCCTGGCGCAGATCTCCGTGGAGCGCGAGATGCTGCGCAAGGAGACCGACACCGGATCGCGCGACCGCCTGAAAAAGATCGAAGCCGAAATGGAAGACATCCGCAGCGAGCTCTCGGTCTTGACCGCGCACTGGGAAAAGGAAAAGAGCGCCCTGCAGCGGATCCGCTCCCTCAAGGAGCAGACCGAACAAGTCCGCCTGCAGTCCGAGGAAGCCGAGCGGGGCGGCGACTACAACCGCGCCGCCGAGCTCAAGTACGGCCGGCTCAACGAGCTGGCCAAGCAGCTCGAGGCGGAGAATGAATCGCTGGCCGCCCTGCAAAAGGACCGCCGGATGCTCAAGGAAGAGGTGGACGAGGAAGACGTGGCCGAGGTGGTGGCCAAGTGGACCGGCGTTCCCGTGAGCCGCCTGGTGGAGAGCGAAGTGGCCAAGCTGGTTAAGATGGAAGAGCGCCTGGCCCGGCGCGTGGTGGGGCAGCGGGATGCCGTTCGGGCCGTGTCGGAGGCCGTCCGCCGCGCCCGCGCGGGCCTTCAGGACGCCAACCGGCCGCTGGCCTCGTTCCTGTTCCTGGGCCCGACCGGCGTGGGTAAGACCGAGCTCGCGCGGGCCCTGGCCGAGTTCCTGTTCGATGACGAGAAGGCCATGGTGCGCCTGGACATGTCCGAGTACATGGAAAAGCACGCCGTAGCGCGCCTCATGGGCGCCCCGCCGGGCTACGTGGGCTACAAAGAAGGCGGCGCGCTCACCGAGGCTGTCCGCCGGCGCCCCTATTCGGTGGTGCTGTTCGACGAAGTGGAAAAAGCCCACCCCGACGTGATGAACGCGCTGCTCCAAGTATTGGACGACGGCCGCATGACCGACGGCCAGGGCCGCACCGTGGATTTCAAGAACACCCTGATCATCATGACCTCGAACCTGGGCTCAACCGAGATGAGCGAGTACTCCCGCGACCAGCACGAAGAGCGCCAGAAGCACATGATGGATCTCCTGAGGGCCCACTTCCGCCCGGAGTTCCTGAACCGATTGGACGAAATCGTGATCTTCGATTCCCTGAACAGTGAAGAGTTGAGGGAAATCGTAGAGATCCAGCTCGGAAGGCTGAAGGTGCCGATGGAAGCCAGGGGCCTGAAGCTGTCCTGGACGAAGGAAGCCGCGGATCTGCTGGCGAAGGAAGGTTTCGACGAGAACTTCGGAGCCAGGCCCCTGAAGCGCGAGATCCAGCGAACGGTGCAGAATCCGTTGGCCATGAAGCTGCTTGAAGGGGACTTCAAAGAGGGCGATGGAGTGAAGCTGGTGGCAAAGGCGGGGAAGCTGGAGCTGACCAAGGGCTAGCCGGTCGAGCAGCTGGACAACAGTAGAGGGCCGCGAAAAAGTTTTCGGAGGCAACGGCACCTTCATCCGGCCGGGAGGTCAATTATAGAATTACCGGGCGGCCCCGGGCAAGAGGAGTTGTGGGCCACGATGCCGGCGGGACGCCGAGGGCCATGGACATCCCGGTACCCGGGCAGGCGTGCGCCAGCTTGGACCCATTCGATGTGCCGGGCCTATCTCATCCACACCAGGCGCTGCGTGAGCGGCGCGGCTCCCGTCGTCAGGAGCCGTACGAAGTAGATTCCGCCCGGTACCGTTGCTCCCCGATCATTTCGGCCATCCCAGCTTGCCTGGGCCTCGCCGGAGGACTGGGCGCCCTGGACCAGGCGCCGCACCAGCCCGCCCTGCATGCTGAAGACCGAGAGCTCCGCCGGCCCGGAGTGGGCCAGGCTGTAACGCACGACGCTGCTGCCCTGGGCCGGGTTGGGCGCCGCGCGCCCCAGCCACAGGCCGGCGGCCCCACCTGGCGAAACCCCGCCGACCTGCTGCGGCGTCAGCAAGTTGAATCCGCTCTCGTTGCCGTGGACGTCCACCGCCGAGAGCCGGTAGAAGTGCCCACCTAGTGTAGCGTCGGCGTAGGACGTGTCCGGCAAGGACACAATCAGGTTCGTAGGGCCCGGAACGAAATTGGCTGACGTGCCCCGGTAGAGATTGTAATGGCCCAGATCGGGCTCTACGTTGGCCTTCCAATGAAGCGTCGTAACGGCGCCGGAATAGTTGCCCAGGAACGGCGAGGGCTTGGCGGGCGGAATGTTGTCCACCGAGTACGCGCTGTCTGAATCCGAGGGCCAGCGCGCGCCGGTCGAGAGCTGCTTCGCCTCCACCATGAAAATCGTGTAGGGATTGGATCCCGGGACGGAGTCCGCGCTGGTCGGCGCGCTGTAGCTGTAAGCGGCGTATCCGTCCGCCGGCTGGCTTCCAACGTATTCCCAGTAGTAAGTCTGCCCGCCCTGGGTGGAGGCGCGGAACACGCGACCGGTGCGCGCTCCCCGGGTGGCCCCCTCGGTCGTCCGGCTCGCGCCCTGGGCCAATGCTGCCAGCGCCAGGGAATTTGGGGCCTGCCGCCAGATCCAGTAGGCGTCCACCGGGTTCCCGGGCTGAATGTCGACCGGGCTGGCGCTCCAGCGGAGACTTACCTTGCCGCCCTGGTCGTTGGGGATGTCCTTGATGGATGAGATCTTCGGGGATGCTTCGACAAAGACCCACGCGGCGCCTGCCGCGCTGTTGTCACTATCCCCGCCCACGACGGCGGTGCTGCCATCGGAGGACAATGCAACCGAGGATCCCTGTGCCGAGTTGCCTGTCGCGCCCGTTCCAACCAGTTTGTTCCCGCGCTGACTCCACACCCCGGCACTGCGGGTGAACTCCCACACGGCGCCTACCCCACTGTTGTCGAGTGTCCCGCCAACCACCGCGCTGTTGCCATCCCCGGACAGGGAAACAGAGAATCCCTGTTGCGCATTGCCGTAGATGCCCCCGACCGTGCCCGTCCCGACCAGCTTGGCCCCCTGTTGGGTCCAAACGCCACCGCTGCGCGTATACACCCACACGGCGCCCGTCCAATTGTTGTCTTTAGACCCGCCCACCAAGGCCGTGTTGCCATCCGCGGACAGCGCAACCGAGCTTCCCTGCTGCGCGGTGCCTGTCGCGCCGGTTCCCGCCAGCTTGGCCCCCTGCTGGCTCCAAACGTTGGCGCTGCGTGTGTAGACCCACACGGCGCCGGCACTTCCATTGTCCGCCGTCCCCCCCACGAGGGCGGTATTCCCGTCCGCGGAAATCGCAACGGAATGGGCCTGCTGCGCGCTGCCGATCGCCCCGGTGCCGACCAGTTTCGTGCCCGTCTGGCTCCAAATATTGCCGCTGACGGGACTATAGGTCCGCGTGAAGATCCACGCGGCGCCCGTGCCCGAATTGTCGTTGGGCCCGCCCACGATGACGGTGTTCCCGTCCGCGGCCGAAGCCACCGAGTAGCCCTGGTTCGACTGGAATCCTCCCGTGCCGACCAGCTTGGCGCCATCCTGGGTCCAGACGCCCGCGTTGCGCGTGAACATCCAGACGGCGCCCGCGGATGCATTGTCAAACCGCGCCCCCACGACGGCGGAGTTCCCGTCAGCGGAAAGTGCAACGGAAATCCCCTGCTGCCCGACTCCTGCCGCCCCGGTGCCAACCAGCTTGCCGCCCTGCTGGTTCCATAGGCTGCCGCTGCGCGTGTACACCCACACGGCGCCTGCGGATGCATTGTCATTCGGAGCCCCTACGACGACCGTGTTCCCGTCAGAGGAAATAGCAACATCACTCCCCTGACCCCCGGCGCCACTTGCTCCTGTGCCCACCAGCTTCGCCCCCTGCTGGAAGTTGGGCGCCGGGCTGGCGCAGGCTTGGAATGCGTACGAAAGAAGAGCGGCGGCGATCACGAACGGCTTGGCGGACATCGGGAGAGATCCTTTCGGTGAAAGCAATGGGTTCCGCTACACAAAGTTGTGGACAGTCTCGCTTTTCCCCTGGGCTCAGGGCTCGTTTCGCTCGCATTCGCCCCGGGGAAAACTTTTTCGCGGCCCTCTCGCGTCGGTTAGCCCCGCGCCGTCTCGCCCCAGAACAATACTCTGTTCTTCCCGGTCGCTTTTGCCTGCAGCACGGATGTGTTCGCCTTGCTCCACAACTCGGCTTCACCCTGAGCGTCCTCTGGGAACAGCGCTACTCCTACCGAGATCGTCACGCTCACTTGCTGCTTTGTGCGATCCAGCCCAGTTACTTCGAACCTCGCATTTCCAACTGCCTGCCGCACGCGTTCTGCGATCGTCCTTGCATCATCCCTTCCAACCGGCGCGGTCAAGATGATCACGAACTCTTCTCCACCATACCGCGCCACCGAGTCAAAGGGGCGGACCGTCTTCTGTAAGATCGCCGCCACGCCGCGGAGCACTGCATCTCCGCCGGCGTAGCCGTACTTGGTGTTGAAGCTCTTGAAGTTGTCCACGTCGCACAGGAGGAGCGCCATGGGTTCGCGGTCGCGCTGGGCCCTGGCGAGTTCGCGGCGCATCTGCATTTCGTAGTAGGCGCGGTTGTAGAGGCCGGTCAGGGCGTCCAGGAACACGAACCGCTGCAACGTGAGGAGTTGCTGCAGGAGCAGCGTGATCTCGTCGGCCACCACCTGGAGCAGGTTGAGTCGTGGTTCGGTGAAGTGCCGCGGCTCTGCGCTCCACGCCTCCAGCACGGCGGACCACTCGTCGCCCGGCTGCCCGATCCGCGCCGCGGCCAGCGAGCGCATGGCTCCGTGCGCGGTGGGACCGGTGCCCGGGCGAAGGTCGTTCCAGGCCACGATGCGGCCCAGCCGGTAGACTTCTTCCATTTCGGTCGCATCGCTCGGCCGGTGCATCCACGACGGATCCCAATCCTGCCCCGGGCTCCACTCGGGCAGTTGCACCCATCGCAGCTCGTCCGCCGGAAGGATTCGCTCGGCGTGGGAAAGCAGGATGCGGACCAGCTCCTTGGGACTCCGGAGCGCGGAGCGGTCGCCGGTCAGGAGCTCCTCGTGAAGCCGGAGCAGGGCGTGCAGGGATTCGCTCGGAGCGTTCTCGCGCCACGCCTGCCCCGGTTCGATTCGTCGCGGGCCGGCGGGGCGGGGAGCGCTTCCCACGACCACCAGGGAGGCCCCGCCAGGCAGGTGGTAGCGCACCTGGCCCGGGGGCAGGCGGTCGGAGTCGGCCCTGAGGTCTCCGCTGCGGGAGAGGTCCTGGAGGGCATTCAAGGCCGCGCGCTCCAGCAGGGCCGTGTCACCGGCCTGCAGGGCGCGTTGGATCTCGAGCCGCCTTTGATCCGTAAGTCTTTCCCGTGGAAGGAGTTCGGAGACAAGGCGATGAAAAGTAATGGGCTGTCGTGGCATGGCTCAGGTGGGTTTCCTTCAGACAGGGATGAAGCTCACCTCACCCGAGGATGATACCACGGGAAACGCTGGGAGTCATTAAGTTTACAGTATATGGACAAGCGAAAAAGAAGAGGGCGGGCCAGGTGGCCCGCCCCGTGAAGTCTCAGCCATCCCGCCTATTGCAGGTAGAAGGAGCTCTCGGACTGCTCATGGATGTTCATGGTCACGTTGACCTCCGGAGGGCCCGCGACCTTGAAGAAGCTCTGCGTCTTCACCCGGCGAGTGGTGACCCGGATCAGTCCCGGGGATAGTCCGGCCAACTGCTCCACGGTCATGTCGTAGCGCCCGTTGTCCAGGGCCGCGATGGACGTCGATTGGCCCCGGCTGTCGGTCAGCGTCATTTCGATCTGGCCGATGTGCCCGAGCTGCAGAGTGTCGTTTCCCCCTGTCCACTGCAGCACCAGGGGCTCGGTGCGCAGCACCGGCTGGCGGCCATTCGGGGCCACCAGGGCGAGTTCGGTCGTCGGCCCGGGCATGGTCACCTGGAATAACGGCACTTGCGACTTGACATCGAGCTTGTTCAGCACGCCGAAATCGAACGGGATCTTGAACAGGAAGTCGCCCGTGTAGTCCTGGCCCTGCAGGCGGTGGCGCTCGACGAGCGGATTGCCCCCCACGCCCAGTGGGCCGGCGCGCAGCAGCGTGTGGTCCTGGTCGTTGTTGCGGAACTCCGCCTGAATGGTGTCGCGGTCAGAGGTGATCACGCCGCCGGTCGACCGGGTCAGGTGATAGATGTTGATCTCAGCATCCACGTCCCGCGGCACCACCCGCTTGAAGCGGATGATGATGCTGTCGGAGGCGATCACGGCCGCGCTGTCCGGGCTCTGCGAGCCCTGCACGTCCCGCACTTTGACGTAGATCGTTCCCTGTAGAATGCTGGCGCTCTGGCCCCCGAGCACCACGAAGGAGTTGGTGTTTCCCCGGGTCTGGCCACTGGCGAGCTGCAGCACGTCGGCGGAGGCGGGCGGCAGGGTCCACTGGTAGACCCAGTTGGCGGCGGTGGTGTCGGGATTCGTGGGGGTGCTCACCACGAACTTCAGGTTGGCGCCGGCTCCGAACGGCAGAAGCAAAGTGTCACCCGCGGCGCCATCCACGCCGGCGTGACCGCGAAAGTTCACCTTGCCCGAGGGGCCAGGTTGCGTGGGGGACTTTTGGCCGCAACCCGCGACCAGCGCGGCCAGGGCCAGGAGCATCATCCGGGATTGACGACGAATCACCGCGTTCCTCCGCCACTCGCACCGTCGGGACAAGAGACGGCGCGCGAATGCTTTAGCCTCGCAGCCCTTGAGGCCGCGTCAGGGATCTGGGGGGCCGGGGAGCCCCAAAATGAAAATGCGGATGCCGGACCCTGCCTTGAAGGGGTTCTGGCAGCCGCAGTGCACGGAGTATAGACAGCAGCTTCGCCCATGGTCAAGCGGCATCCCGGTGGTCAAAATGCCCTTGACGCCCCCGCCCCGTCTGCTATCCTGACCGTCCAAGATCAACTGGCAAGCTGACTTGGGAGATTCTTGCCCTCGACTGGGCCGTTTTCGCGGCCTGCGCCGGAAGGAAATCATGCTCTCCGAACTCCTGAACCCCGAAGCCGTCCGAATTCCCCTGCAGGCCAAGACCAAGGACGAAGCGATCCGCGAGCTGGTCGAACTGGTGGAGAAGGCGCATGGACTGAGTTCGGATGGCGACATTCTGAGCCGGGTCGTCCGGCGCGAGAGCATGATGTCCACCGGGATCGGCAACGGAGTCGCGATTCCCCACGGCAAGACCCGCCAGGTGGACCAGCTGGTCGCGGCCTGCGCGGTTTCTCCCGCGGGCGTGGACTTCGAGGCGGTCGATGGGGAGCCGGCCACGCTGTTCATCCTGCTGGTTTCCCCGGAGAACGTGCGCGGACCCCATGTGAAGGCGCTGGCCAGCATTTCCCGGCTGCTCAAGGAGCAGTCGGTCCGTGATTCCCTGCGGGACGCCGGCAGCCCCGAGGGCTTCCTGAAGGCGCTCCGGGAAGCCGAAGCCAAGTTCCTGTAGGGCTGCTTGCCACCCCGGGACCTCTTCATTCTCCACCTGCCAACCAGCACCGAGGACCCAGCTTGATTTGCCCCCGGTGTCAGACCATCAATCCGGACCTGCACCGTTACTGCCGCGAATGCGGAACACGGCTGGCGGAGCGCGGCCCGTTCCGCGGGACGCTCCGGGAGCGGCTCTACCACGGCATCGCCATGCTCAACCGCGGGGCGCTCCCCGAGGCGCGCGCGGAGTTCCTGCGCTGCTCGGAGCTGGATCCCACGCACGCCATGTCGCGCTACTACCTGGGACAGACCTACCTGTTCGAAGGCAAGCTGGACGAGGCCCGGGTGTGCCTCGAGCATTCCCTGGCGCTGGAGCCGGGGCTGGCCAACGCGGAGCTGCTGCTGGGACTGCTGGCCGAACTGGAGATCAACCCGGTGGAGGCGCTGGGCCACTTTCGCAAGGCGCACCACGCCAACCCGTCGTGCGGGCTGGCACTTTACTACGCGGCCGAGATGCTGCGGCGGCTGCGGGAGTTCGGGGAAGCCACCCGGGTCTACCAGGCGCTGCACGAGTCGGACCCGGAGGATGTGGCGCCCCGCTACTATCTGGCCCAGGTGGAAGAGGAGCGCGGCCACGCGGAGCGCGCCGGAGAGCTGCTCCGCGCCATCACCCAGGACCACCCGCAGTTCCCCGCGGGACACCGGACCCTGGGGGATCTGCTGCGGCGGCAGGGCGACAAGGAAGGCGCGGCCGGCGCCTACCGCCGCTACGCCGAGGTCGCACCGCAGCAGGCGGAGGCGCATCTGAAGCTGGGCGCCGTGCTGGCCGAACTGGGGCTGGGATCGCCCGCGCGCGAGGCGCTGGAGCGGGCCCTGGAGCTCCGGGAGGACCTGGCCGAGGCGCACTACCAGCTGGGCATCCTGATGTACGCGGAGTTCGGCCAGCCGGAGCAGGCGGTGCATCACCTGGAGCGGGCGGTCGCGCTCAATCCGTCGGATCCGTCCTCGCGGCTCATCCTGAACGAACTGCGCTTCATGAGCCTGGGCGAGGGGGACAAGCATTGAACCTGGACGAGCCGATGTTCACGCCGGGGCCGCGCACCGGATTTCGCCAGGTCGTGTTCTACTGGCTGCCGGTGGCGATCTACATCTCCGCGATCTTCTATGTTTCGTCGCTCTCCCAGCCGCCCGATCCGCTCAAGTTCAGCGGGGCGGACAAGTTCTATCACCTGGGCGAGTACGGCGTGTTCGCGCTCCTGGTGGGGCGGGCCATCCGCAAGTCGCTTTCGCCCTATTCCACGCTCGGGGCCGCGGTGATGGCCGTCGCGCTGGTGATGATCGTGGGCGCGGCGGACGAGTATTACCAGTCCTTCGTCCCGGGGCGCGACTCCAGCGTCCTGGACTGGGCCACCGATGCGGGAGCCGCCGCGCTGGCCCAGGCGGTGCTGTGGCAGTTCTGGAAGAAAGGCAAGCGACCCTAGCCCATGGCCAAAATCCAAGCCCCGCGCGGCACCCACGACATCCTGCCGCCGGAAAGCCGCCACTGGATCGAAATGGAGCGGCGCACGCACGAGTTGATGCGGCGCTGGGGCTTCGAGGAGATCCGCACGCCCATGTTCGAGTCCGAGGAGCTGTTCGTGCGGGGCGTGGGCCAGGGCTCGGACATCGTGCGCAAGGAGATGTACACCTTCACCGACAAGGGCGACCGGCGCTTGAGCCTTCGCCCCGAGGGCACCGCCAGCGTGGCGCGCGCCGCGGTGGAGCACGGAATGTTGCAGCCGGGCCGGGTGCTCAAGCTCTACTACCAGGGCCCCATGTTCCGCTACGACCGCCCCGCCGCAGGGCGCTACCGCCAGTTCCACCAGATGGGCGCCGAGGTGATCGGGAGCGCCGCGCCCGTGGCCGACGCCGAGATCATCGGCGTGTTCTGGGCGTGGCTGCTGGAGATGGGGCTCCAGGGCCTCACGGTGCGGCTCAACAGCGTGGGCTGCCCCGTCTGCCGCCCGGCGTACCGGGAAAGGCTGCGCGACTTCCTGCGGCCGAAGCTGGAGTGGCTGTGCGGCGACTGCAAGGAGCGGTTCGAAAAGAATCCCATGCGCATCCTGGACTGCAAGGTGCCGGGCTGCCAGGCCGAGATCGTGGGCGCGCCCTCCACCCTGGATTCCCTGGGGGAGGAGTGCCGCACCCACTTCGAAGAAGTGCAGGCATGCCTCCAGGCCGCCGGGATCCGTTTCGAAATCGATCCCGGGCTGGTGCGCGGACTGGACTACTACACCAAGACCGCCTTCGAGGTGCACCACGCCGGGCTCGGCGCCCAGAGCGCCGTGGGCGGCGGCGGGCGCTACGACGGACTGGTGGAGGAAGTGGGCGGGGGATCTTCGCCCGGCGTGGGATTTTCCACCGGGCTCGAGCGCATCCTGCTCGCCCTGGAGGCCGACGGGGTGGCGGAGCTTGCTCCGCCGGCGCGGCCCGACTGGTTCGTGGCCACGGTGAACAGCGACGCGCGGGACGAGGCGCTGCGGCTGGTGACGGCCCTGCGCCGCCGCGGAGCCGCGGAGATGGATCTCTCGGGAGCCAGCCTCAAGTCCCAGTTCAAGCAGGCGGACCGCCTTGGGGCGGCGAAAGTGATCGTGCTGGGCCCGCGCGAAATCGAGCGCGGCGTGGCGATGGTCCGCGACATGGCGACACACCAGGAGAACGAGGTGCCGCTCAAGGAACTTTACACCGGCGGAAGCGAATCCGCCTGAGGATGCCATGACCGTTCAACTCGAAAACCTGGGCGACCGCCGCCGCACCCACACGTGCGGTGAGCTCCGATCCTCCCATTCCGGCGCCGCCGTGGTCCTGACCGGCTGGGTGCACCGCGTGCGCGACCACGGGGGCATGGTGTTCGTGGACCTGCGCGACCGCTTCGGCCTGACCCAGGTGGTGTTCCGCCCCGAGATTTCGGCCGAGCTCACCGCCCGCGCAAGGGACCTGCGCTCGGAGTTCGTGCTCGCCGTCGAGGGCAAGGTGGAGGGGCGCCCGGCCTCCATGGTGAACCCGGCCCTGGCGACCGGCGAGATCGAGGTCCAGGCCGCCACGCTGGCCGTGCTCAATGTGTCCGAGACGCCGCCGTTCTCCATCGAGGACGACACCGACGTGAACGAGGACCTGCGCCTCAAGTACCGCTACCTGGACCTGCGCCGGCACGAGCTCGCCAACATCATGGTGCTGCGCCACCGGGCGGTGAGCGCGGTGCGCGAGTTCCTGAACTCGCAGAACTTCCTGGAGATCGAGACCCCGCTCCTGGTCAAGCCCACGCCCGAAGGCGCGCGCGACTTCATCGTGCCGTCCCGACTGCACCCGGGCAAGTTCTACGCGCTGCCGCAGTCGCCGCAGCTCTACAAGCAGATCCTGATGGTCTCGGGCATGGACCGCTACTACCAGATCGCCCGCTGCCTGCGCGACGAGAACCTGCGGGCCGACCGCCAGCCCGAGCACACCCAGATTGATCTTGAAATGAGTTTCGTGGGCGAAGAGGACGTGTTCCGGGTCGTGGAAGGCATGATGAAGCACGTGTGGAAGACCACCCTCGGGATCGACGTGCCCACGCCCTTCCCGCGCCTGACCTACGCCGATTCCATGAACCGCTTCGGCACCGACAAGCCGGACCTTCGTTTTGGCCTGGAGCTCGCCGACATCTCCACGCAGGCGGCGAAGTCCGAGATGCGCGCGTTCAGCGAGGCGGTCGCCGCCGGCGGAAAGGTGAAGTGTCTGGTGGTCCCGGGCGGCGCCACCCGCACCCGCAAGGAAATCGACGGCTGGGAAGTGATCGCCAAGGAGCTCGGGGCCAAGGGGCTTGGCTGGGCGCGGGTCACCGCCTCGGGCTGGGACGGCGGAGTCACCAAGTTCTTCAGTGCTGACTTGCAGGCGGAAACGGCCGCCGCGGCCGGCGCGAAGGAAGGCGACCTGCTCCTGCTCGTGGGCGGATCCATGCCCAACGCCGCGCGCTCGCTGGGCGCCATCCGCAACCTGCTGGGCCGCGAGCTGGGCTTGAAGAAGGACGACTTCCATTTCACGTGGGTACGCGAGTTCCCGCTCTTCGAGTGGGACGAGGACCACAAGACCTGGGCCGCCATGCACCACATGTTCACGATGCCCATGGAAGCGGACCTGGACAAGCTGGAGTCCGATCCGGGCTCGGTGCGCGGCCAGCTCTACGACCTGGTGTGCAACGGCACCGAGATGGCGTCCGGCAGCATTCGTATCCACCGCCGCGACATCCAGACCCGCGTGATGAACGTGGTGGGCCTGTCTATGGAAGAGGCTGAGCGAAAGTTCGGCTTTCTTCTGGAGGCGTTCCAGTACGGCGCGCCGCCGCACGGCGGGATCGCTCCGGGCGTGGACCGGCTCATCATGCTGCTGGCGGGACGGGATTCGATTCGGGATACCATCGCGTTTCCGAAGACCACTTCGATGGCGTGCCCCATGGATGGATGCCCCTCGGAGGTCGATGCGGCGGATCTGCGGGACTTGAAGATTCGCAGCACCGTCTAGATCAAGACGCACAAAGAGGCCGTTGACTCCCCCCGGGCTCAGGGCTCGCGTTGATCGCATTCGCCCCGCGGGAGTCAACGGCCTCTTTGTGCTCTGCTCTGCAAAGCGTGGAGCTGCGAACGGAGCCGCGCCTTGACTAGAGAACCGGCCCCTGTTAAGAATGGCGAATCGGAACCGAAATCAACGCGCGCCGGCCTGCATCGTGATGGCCCCTTCCGCACAATCGGACTTCCGCTCCGCTCCGCCCGCTGCCGGCTGCCTGGGGATCCGCGTCCGCGGGTCGTGGGTGTCCGGGGATCCGCCTGGAGGAAATGCGATGTCATTCCGTATCTCTCGTGTCGACTACTTCTACACCACCGTGGAGGACGTGCCCGGCGAATCCTACAAGGTTCTGCAGAGCCTCGCCTCGCTTGGCGTGAACATGCACGCATTCACCACCGTGCCGGTGGGCCTGGAGCGCACCCAGCTGCAGCTCTTCCCCGCCGACACCAATAAGCTGAAGGACGCCGCGAAGAAGGCCGGCATGTTGCTGGACGGCCCACACCGCGCCATCCTGGTCCAGGGTGACGACGAGTTGGGCGCGCTGGCGAGCGTCCACGAGCGGCTCTACCGGGCCAACGTCAATCTATACGCCTCCACCGGGGTGTCCGACGGCAAGGGGATGTACGGATACATCATCTACATCCGCCCGGAAGAGTACGAGCGAGGCGCCCAGGCCCTGTCCGTCTAGCCTCGATCGGGCGAGGCTGTTGGGCGGGACGAAACGGTCGCGCTAGTTGCCGTAGGATTTTCGGCCGTCGGGAGACCTGGCGCCGTGGGGTTTGGGCTTGTAATCCCTCGACAGGTCCACGGGGGCGGCGACGGTGGTCCAGCTGGTTTCGAATGAGGCTCTGGCTTGTTTGGCCAGGTTTCGGTTGGTCAGGGTCACGGCCACGTTCCTGGTCTTGTAGAAGTAATTGGGTTCCCAGTTGGCGGTGCCGATCCAGGTGATCAGGGTGTCGACCACCATGTACTTGCAGTGCTCGACCCGGGCGAAGGGGATGTAGCCGCCGCTCCATTCCGGCACCGTCCCCAGGCGGGCTTCGATGCTGGGGATGCAGGCCAGGCTCTTGAGGTAGTCAATCTCGGGGTGGCCCTGGTTCCAGTCGGAGATGAGCATCTTCACTTTGACGCCCCGCGCGGCGGCGCGGCGCAGGGCGATGTCGATCCTGTCGTCGAACTCGCCGTGGCCCTTGGGCGAATAGGTCAGGGACTGCATGACGATCTCGTGGCGCGCAATCTCGATTTTGTGCACGATCCGGTCGAGGTCGCCGTGGTTGATGTCGAGGCCGAAGGTTGGCGGGCTGTAGCTGGTCTCGAGTGTCACGGTGTCGCCGGGGGACTGCAGGATCTTGTAGTCCGGGTAGTGTCGGGATGCGCTTTGAGCGAAACTCGCGTCCTGAATCTTGTTTCCCATTCCCGCCGACATCTTCCAGTCCAGCTCGAACAGGTCCTGGTAAAAGCGCGTCACCGAGGAGTCGGCGATCCACACGCCCATCTCGTGAATATGATTGAGCGCGCGCCAGTCCATGTTCTGGCTGCCGAGGAACACTGCCTCCCCGTCCACCGTGAAGTACTTCGAGTGTTGCACCCCGCCGGCGATGCTCCCGAAATCGATGATCCGCACTTCAATGTTGGGAATCTTCCCGAGCGAGTCCGCTGGCTGCGGGTAGGTGCGGTGCATGCCCTGGTCCAGGAGGATGCGGACTTTGACGCCGCGCGCGGCGGCCTTGCCGATCTCGTCCAGGATGGGCTGGAGCGGTTCGCCGGGCCAGTTCGAGAGATAGAACTCCTCGAAGCACAGGTCGCGCTTCGAGGCGGCGATGCGACTCTGCCAGAAGGCGGCGGTGCGGTAGGTGTCGGGGTTGCCGAGAGCGGTTTCGACGGGGACGGATTCGACCAGGATGACCTTGGCCTCGGTTCGTCCGCCCCGGACATGGCCCAGGCTGCCGCCCCGTCGCACTACTCCCGCCTTCAAGCTGACCGCCTGGATCAGGTCGTACACAGTCTCAGCTTTCGAAGTATCAGCTTGAACCCGCTGAGGCGTGCCGGAACTACTGGGGAGGTCCCTCAACGTGCTGTCGGGCCGGCCGCCGGGCGCACGCGGTGGCGGTGGCGGGCTGGCAGGTTGTGCGCGCAACGTCACTGCAATCAACAGTAACGCGGCCGTGGATCCAATGACTCGGTTCCTCACTTCGTCCCTCCCTCGCCCGCCGGCGGTTCCACCTTCCACGCTCCCGTGATCAGCCTGGCCCCGCGGCCGAACGTGACGTAGGCCCAGATCCATTCCACCATCACCAGCACCCGGCTCCGGAAATTGATCAGCATCACCACGTGCAGGAACACCCACGAGAGCCATGCCATGTAGCCGGCCAGCTGGATCCTGCCGCCGGGGCCGAGCACCGCCACGGCCGAGGCCCGGCCGATGGTGGCCATGGTGCCCAGGTCCAGGTAGTGAAAAGTCTTCGTCGGCCGTCCGTCCAGAAGGCCCAGCGCGTTTTCCGCGGCGGCGACGCCCTGTTGCATGGCCACCTGGGCGACGCCAGCGAGCACCACGCCATCTTGCGTGAAGCTGGCCAGGTCGCCGATCACGAACACTTCCGGATGCTCCGGAATACTCAGGTCGGGCTTCACGATCACGCGGCCGGCGCGGTCCAGCGGCGCGCCCAGGGATTTTGCCAGCGGCGATCCGGCCATGCCCGCGGCCCACAGCACCGTGCGAGTGGCGATGCGCTCCTCGCCCACGAAAACAGCCTCGGGAGTGATCCGGGTGGCCACGGCGCCGATGTGCACTTCCACCCCCATTCGCTCCAGGTCGGCCCGGGCGCGCGCCGCCAGGCGTTCTGGAAAACTCGCCAGCAGCCGGGGACCGCCCTCGAGCAGCACGATCCGGGACTCGCTCGGATCCACCCTGCGGAAGTCGCGGGCGATGGTGCGGTGCGCGATCTCGGCGATGGCCCCGGCGAGTTCCACGCCCGTGGGGCCGCCGCCGACCACGACGAATGTGAGCAGCGTCCTGCGTTCGGATTCCTCGGCCGTGGTCTCGGCCCGCTCGAAGGCCAGCAGCACGCGGCGCCGGATCTCCAGCGCGTCCTCCAGCGTCTTCAATCCCGGCGCCACGGATTCCCACTCGGGGTGGCCGAAGTAGGCGTGGCGGGCGCCGGCGGCCAGGATGAGCGCGTCGTAGGAAACTTCCCCGGAGTTCAAATGCACCACGCGGCGGGCGGGGTCGATGGAAGTGGCTTCCTCCAGCAGCACCCTTACGTTCTTCGCTTTCCGAAGCACCGATCGAAGCGGCGAGGCGATGTCGGCGGGGGACAGGCCGGCCGTGGCGACCTGGTAGAGCAGCGGCTGGAACAGATGGTAGTTGTGCCTGTCGAGCAGCGTCACGCGCACCTTCTCGCGGGCCAGGTGGGCGGCGGCCTTGAGCCCCCCGAATCCCCCGCCCACGATCACCACCGAAGGCTCTTCACGAGGCATGGTCATAGGCGTATCTTGTGGGGGTTCACTGTTCCGTGTCAAACGATCCCGCCCGCTGGAGTTGGCTTGAAGACGACGCTCGTGTGGTTTCGGCAGGACCTGCGCCTGGAAGACAATCCCGCGCTGATCGAGGCCTGTGCTCGTGGCGGCCCGGTGGTGCCGGTCTACATCTGGGCGCCAAGGGAAGAGGGCGCCTGGCCGCCCGGCGCGGCCTCACGCTGGTGGCTGCACCGCTCGCTCGGGGCGCTGGACCGGTCGCTGCGGGAAGCCGGATCGGCGTTGGTGCTTCGGTCCGGCGACAGCCTGACCCAGTTGCTCCTGCTGGCGCGCGAGTGCGACGCCGATGCCGTGTTCTGGAACCGTCGCTATGAGCCCGCCTCGGTCGCCCGCGACACGGTGGTCAAGGAGGGCTTGCGCTCCGCGGGGCTCGAAGCCAGGAGCCACAACTCGGCGCTCCTCTTTGAACCCTTGACGGTGAAGACCGGCGCGGGCGGACCGTTCCGCGTATTCACGCCTTTCTGGAAAGCCTGCCTGGCGCTGCCTGAACCGGCCACGCCGGCCGCTTCCCCCCGCATACCCGCGATGCCCGCGAGGCGGCCTGGGAGCGAAGAGCTCCAGCACCTTCGTCTTGAACCCGCGATCGAGTGGGACGAAGGCCTTCGCGAAGCCTGGGAGCCCGGCGAGCAGGGCGCCCAGGGCCGGTTGAAGGCCTTCGCCACGGACGGCCTTGCCGGCTACCCCGAAGGCCGCGACCGGGCCGCGAGCGACTTCACTTCAAGGCTGTCGCCGTGGCTGCACTTTGGCGAAGTGGGACCGCGGCAGGTCTGGCAGGCGGTGCAGCGGCGCGCCCACCGGGATTCATCGGGCGGGGTGCTGAAGGGCTCGGACAGTTACCTTCGCCAGCTCGGTTGGCGGGAGTTTGCGCACCATCTGCTGTACCACTTCCCGCACACCGTCGATCGGCCCCTGCGCCCCGAGTTCGAACGATTCCCCTGGCACCAGGATCCCTCGCTCCTGAAAACGTGGCAGCGCGGCCGCACCGGTTATCCGTGGGTGGACGCGGGCATGCGGCAGCTGTGGAAGACCGGCTGGATGCATAACCGCACGCGCATGGCGGTGGCTTCCTTCCTGGTCAAGGACCTGCTGATCCCCTGGCAGCAGGGCGCGCGGTGGTTCTGGGACACCCTGGTGGACGCCGACCTGGCCAACAACACCCTGGGCTGGCAGTGGACCGCCGGGTGCGGCGCGGACGCGGCGCCGTTCTTCCGGATCTTCAACCCGACCCTGCAGGGTCAACGCTTTGATCCTCAAGGGGACTATGTGCGCCGGTGGGTCGATGAACTGGGCCGGGTGGATGGCCCCCGGGTGCATGAGCCGTGGGAGCTCGCGCCGGACTACGCGCGCAGGATCGTGGACCACGCCGAGGCGCGGGACAGGGCGATGGGCGCCTGGAAGGAACTTACGAAGAAGTAGCGCCGGGGGACTCGCCCGAAGCCGGTCCGCCGGTCTGGACGACGACCGTTGGGCCCGAGCCGGGAATCCTGATCCCGGCCTCCTGGAAGCCCGCCAGGATGGCCGTATTGAGCTGGTCGGTCACCGTCATCTGCTGGCGGAAATGCACCGTGCGGCAGGTGAACAGCAGCGTGACCCCGCAGTCGTCGAAACTCTTCATGAAGATGCGCGGCGGCGGTTCCTGGATCACCGGCTCGCAGCGGCGCGCCGCCTCCAGCATGATCGCCCTGGCCCGGTCTACGTCGCTCCCATGCCCCACCCGCAACTCCAGGCTCACCGTGCTGGTCACGTCGGGGTGCGAAAGGTTGGTCACCCGGTTTCGCACCAGCAACGCGTTGGGCACGATCACCACGTGCCGGTCCAATTTCAGGATCCGGGTGCTGCGGATCCCGATCTCCAGCACGTCGCCGGTCTCCCCGGTGTCGAGCATCACCCGGTCGCCCACCCGGAACGGCCGGTCGATCTGAAGAACGAACCCGCCGAACATGTTGGCCAGCGTGTCCTGCAGCGCCAGCCCGATCGCCAGCGAGCCCACGCCGAGCGTGACCAGCAGGGATCGGATCTCGATGTGGAAGTGGTCCAGGATCACCATCATGCCGACCAGGACGATCACCACCTGGCCCACCCGTTCCCCGAGCGGCAGCAGATCTCGCGACGCCCGTTCTTCGCGGGGCCCGCGCGAGGGTTGCTCCAGGTACCAGCGGGTGAGCGCCGACTGGACCCGGATGGCCATGTGGGTGACCACCACCACGGCCAGGGTGAAGATCACCCCGTCCAGGGCCAGCAGCAGGGCGAACTTGTAGCGGTGCATGGCAAGGTAGGCGCCCAGCAGGAACAGCAGGCGCGAGAGCGACGGGCCGATGGCGGAAAACAGGTAGTCGTCCAGGGTGGAGCGGCTGAGCGCCGCCCAGCGCCGCCCCAGCGCGCGCAGCAGGTAGACGAACACCCGCGCGGCCGCCCACGATCCGGCCAGGATCAGGATGGTCAGCAGCACTTCGGTCCAGTCGATCTTGTGAAGCAACGCGGCCTGGTTCATGGGTCTCTTGGCCTCCGGAGCGGGATGGAACCAGAGAACAACGGCGGCCGCCCGGCCGTCAAGGTGGATTGAGGGCTTGACGCGGGAGGCCTGCGGGCGCGAAAGTCGCGCATCATGTTCTATCACTTCAATCCCGAAATCACGGTGCGGCTGCTCGTCTCCACGTTCCTGGGCCTGGTCATCGGCTGGGAACGCGAATCCGCCGGAAAGCCGGCGGGCCTACGGACCCACGCGCTGGTTTCCCTGGGCTCGTGCATGTTCATGCTCCTGGCGACCGAAGGGCCCAAGGTGTGGGGCCTGACCATGAACGTGGATCCCACGCGCCTGGCACAGGGCCTGGCGACCGGGGTCGGATTCCTGGGAGCCGGCGCCATCATCCAGTCGGGGTTTTCGGTGCACGGGCTCACCACGGCGGCCACGATCTGGCTGGTGTGCGCCGGAGGCGCCGCGGTCGGGGGGGGGCTGTGGGAGATCGGACTCGAGGGAACGGTGATCGCGCTCGTGGTTTTGCGGGGGCTCGCGTTCCTGGATCGTCTCTCGGTCAGGAGCCGGGGAGGCCGTGACCCGGAAGGCCGCTAGGCGGTGGCTCCCAGCGCTTCGTGGAGGCGCTTGAGATCCTGGAATACTCCTGTTCCCGGCACGGTCAGCGGGGCGCCGCTCCCGCCGAGAAACAGCCGGACATCCTCCGGCAGTAGCTTTCGCAGCTCCCTCACCGCCCGTTCCGCTCCCCGGGGCTCCACCACCGAAGAGACGCTGATCCCCACCGCCGAAAGCCTTACATCCTTCAGCATCGCCTCGAGTTCTCCCGCGGGAGTTTCCACGCCCAGGTGATAGACCCGCCACCCCCGCATGGAAAAGGCGAGCGCCGCCATGAGCAGGCCCACCTCGTGCTGGTCGCCCGGCAGGGTGGTCAGGGCGATCTCCGGCCCGGACGCCACCGCATCGAAAGGCGCGCGCACTTCCCGCAGGAAATCGCCCAGTTGGGCCGTAGCGAAATGCTCGTGGCGAATCTCCAGCCGCCCATCGGCCCAGGCGAATCCCACCTCGGTCATCAGCGGTGCGGCCACGTTTTCCAGGAACCCCAGCGGCCCGTGCTGGGACCAGCGGCTCCGGAACGCACTCCGAAGCGTGAAGGAGTCGATCCGACGCACCGCGTCCATCAATCCTTCGATGTCGCTCGCGGGCCCGACACGCGCATAGGGCGCCTGGAACGGCGATGGCGCGCGGGAAAGCATGGATTCCAGCGTGGGAAGGGAAAGCCGCACCACCTCGGCCACGCGATGGCCGCCGGCAATGGCCTGGGCGACTCGTTGAAGGTGCCGCACGGCGGAAAGCGGGTACAGGCGATGGCCCGAAGGTTTGCGGATGGGAACGGGGAAGTGGTAGCGGCGCTCCCACGTGCGCAGGGTTTCCACCGGGATGCCGGTCGCCCTGGAAAGCGCTCCGATGGAAAGCCGCGCCTCCGGAAGCAGCGACCTGGCGGCTCCCGGATTGGCTTCGCTCATCTTGGATTCAATCGGTGGAGGACTGCGCTGGCCATGCCTTCCATGACTTCGGGGGCCTCGCCAAGCGCCCCGCCCAGCAGTTCGATCGAGAGTTCGGGGAAGAGTTTGCGGGCTTCCTCGATCAGGGCCGGCACGTCGCGCCGCATGTGGGGGCCGCCCGAGGACATGAACACCGGGGCGATCGCGATGCTGGAGGAGCCCGTGCGGGCCAGTACGGCGATGGCTTCGCGAAGGGACGGCGAACCGCCCTCCATGAACGCGATCTCGAACGCGCGCAACGGCTCCGCGCAGCAAAGCCGTTCGCGCAGGCGCCGGATCGGAATGCTCCAGGCCGGGTCGGAGCTGCCATGACCCAAGAGGATGGTGGCCGGCGAAAGGCTCAGCCGGACACCGTTGCAGTTGCCGGTTGGAAGTGCGTCCAGGGTTCTGGCGGCTGTCATGGTCCAATCCTCTCGGAAGTCAGGATCCGGCGCGGTCGCTCGATTCCCCAGGCCGCTGGAGTTTCTTGCGATCCGCGCCGGCTCACTTCGAAGTTTAGGATCCGGCGCGGCCGCTTGATTCCCCAGGCCGCTGGAGTTTCTCGTGGTCCGCACCGGTTCAGTCAGTTCTGATGCACAGATTGTGAATAGGATTTGAAGAAGTTTCAAGAAGAATGAAAGAAGACCCGGCTGGATTCGAACCGAAGTTTCAACCTGCTTATTGGCTTTAGGTTAGAGGTTTGTGTCGAGCGGAAATTCGATGCTCAGGCGAGCACCGAGCGCAGGGCGCCGCCAAGGTCCGGATGAAGGAAGGGGTAACTCCGCTCCAGCAGCGCCCCCGGAGCGACACGCGTGCTGCCGAACAGCAGGGCGTCCGCGAACTCGCGCCCCATGAGGAGCCGCGCCGCAAAACGGGGGACCGGGGGACCGACCCAGCGTCCCACCGCGTTCGCCAGCTCGCACGTGAATTCGGTGTTGGTGACCGGGCCCGGAGCCACCAGGTTGACCGGGCCCCGGTAGGACGGATCCTCGATGGCCCGCAACACCACGCCCACCAGGTCATCCCGGGTCACCCAGCTCATCCACTGCTTTCCGTCGCCAAGCCGGCCTCCCAGTCCCATCCGGAACAGCGGAAGCAGCGGGCTGAGCAGCCCGCCCTGCCTGGCCAGCACGAGCCCGATCCGCAGGCGCACCACCCGGATCCCGGCATCTTCCGCGGCCTTCGTGGATGTCTCCCACTTCACGCACACTTCGCTCATGAAACCGCGGCCCGGCTCGCTGCGTTCGTAGAGGATCTCGTCGCCACGGTCGCCGTAGTATCCGATGGCGGAAGCGCACACCATCACCGCGGGTTTTCGGGCCGCGGCGGCGAGCCGCTCGGAAAGAAAGGTGGTCCCTCTCACCCGGCTCTCCAGGATCCGGCGCTTGAGCCCGGCGGTCCAGCGGCCGTCGGCAATGCCCTCGCCCGCGAAGTGCACCACCGCCTCCAGGCCTTCCAGGGAGGCGGTGTCCACCGTGCCGGCGTAAGGATCCCATGCGATCGCGTCGGGGCCGGCCGTGCGGCTTAGACCCATGGCCCGTTTGCCCGCAGCGCGCAGGGAAGCGATCACCGCAGAGCCGAGGAGCCCGCGCGGGCCGCTGACCAGGACGCTCAATTTCCGAAGATCTTCCGGATTCGCGGCGGCGCGGCTGCCGGGATCCCGACGGGAGCGAGCGGGGCGAACTTCGGGGCCAGGGGGGCGGGCGGTTCGGGCGTGGCGGCCACCCTTGCCCGGGAGGCCTCGCCGCTCTTCGCCACCTGGTAGGCCGTCGCCGTCAACGCCAGCATGAACCAGGTGAACACGAAGTAGGTCTGGTTGCGCCCGAAATCGATCTTTATCTGGTCCACGATAAACACCAGCCAGGAAACGTGGAGCGCCGTCAGCAGTCCCTTGGAAAAATCCCCCGACAGGTAGGGGCCGCCGGCCCTGTAGCTCGAGACCAGGCACGTGAAGAACATAGCCAGGTAGGCGAGCAGCCCGAACAGGCCGATGGTCACCCACAGGAAGATGTAGCCGTTGTGGGGCCAGGTCCACTTCACCAGCCCCGAGCCGAAGGTGTACCACGGTCCGTGGCCGATAAAGAAGTGCTCCTGGGCCCGCACCCACGTGTGCGCCCAGGTGTACACGCGCGAGTCGGGGACGCCGTGCACGATCTTGGTTTGCTCCAGCCGCTGGTACAGCGACTGCATGTGGAATACCTGGGGCAGGATCGCTCCGACCAGGCCGATGGTCGAAAACACCACCAGCAGCGTGCCGAACGACTTGACCATCCCGATCTCCTTGCGCAGCAGGAAGAACAAGTAGGTGGCCCCGACCGCGAGGCTGATGAACCCGCCGCGCGTCACCGTGGCAAAGAGCGAAATGATGGTGAATAACACCAGCGCGCCCCAGAACGGCCGGGCCTTGGCCTCGGAACGCAGGAACATGAACGCCATGACGGGGGCCGTGACCGCGCAGTATTCGCTCAGTAGCTCGAAATCGCGAAACGCGCTGCCGGCACGGTACCCGTAGCGCTCCAGCAGTTCCTTGGACCGCGCGTCGATCAGGAAGCCCTGCAGGAACGCCTTGCCCGGGAACAAGACCTCGTAGAACGCCAAGCCATGGATGAGGCACGAGGACAGGCCGAAGAAGAACATGATCCGGCGCAGCGACTTTTCTTCCACCACGAAGTTGATCATGCACAGGTACAGGATCAGCCCCGAGCCCACGTCGAACAGGATGCGGAACGCCCCGTCGACCTCTTCCTGCGTGTGCACGTTGAAGCACGAGAGCAGGTAGGTGAACACCACCACGGGCAGGATGGGTGTGAGCAGTCCCTTGAACTTGATCGAGAGCTCGCCCGCCGACACCCGCATGGACCACACGATCGCGATCACCAGCATGATCATGGAGTTGGTGCTGCCCAGGGTGGTCACGGTGGGGAAGGGATAGACCACCAGGAAGAACGCCAGCGACTGGTAGATGGACAGCCGCAGTGCCAGGTAGAAAAGCAAGCCGCCCGCCGCGGATTCGATCACGCGCCGGTTGGGATTCTGGATGATCTTGCCCACCTGGTAGGCCACGAACAGCAGCACGCCGGTGGGAACGATATAGGACCACCAGCGCCTGCGGCCGGGGTCGGGGCGGGGCAATGCCCGCGGAGAGGCTTCCATCATGGTCCCTGGGTTATCGGCGAACGGCGCGGCCAACTTCAAATGCGGCGCCCCGGGGCGCCTTGGAATTCGAGGATATCCCAATCGGGCGGCGAGTGTAAGATGGCCGCATGAAAAGCACTTTAGCGGCCTGGAAGCGGTTTCCGGATGGTCCCATGGCCGCCGGCTGGTTCTCCGGGGTCGGGGCGCTG
Organism: Candidatus Eiseniibacteriota bacterium; assembly: GCA_025351485.1. Lineage (GTDB taxonomy): Bacteria > Eisenbacteria > RBG-16-71-46 > RBG-16-71-46 > JACRLI01 > JANXVU01. The sequence goes on from JANXVU010000033.1 coordinate 33,914, forward strand.
GCGCTCTACGCTTTCACCGCGCCCCGCACGGTGGGTTCGGGCGATGCGGCCGAATTCCAGGTGCTCTCCGCCACCGGAGGCATCGCCCACGCCGGATATCCGGCGCTGGTGCTGCTGCTCCGCCTCTTTCATCTGCTGCCAATTGGATCGGCGGCCCTTCGCGCCAACCTGCTTTCGTGCGTCGCGGGAGCAGTCGCGGTGGGGTTGGTGGCCTGCGTGGCGACCCGCTGGTCGGGCCGGGCGTGGGCGGGGATCGCATCGGCCCTGGCCCTGGCTCTTTCGCGGGTGATGTGGAGCGAGTCCACGATTGCCGGGGTGCACGCATTCACGCTTGCCCTGGATGCATCACTCTTCGTGCTGCTCGGCCTGGCTCTGGGATTCGCGCCCCTCACTTACCTCGTGCTGGCCGACCGCCCGGGCCGGCCCATGAACTACCTTGAGGACACGCTCGACCTTTCATCCGGACAGTACCTTCCGGCCGGCACTCCGCCGATGAGCCATCTTCAGCGGGTCGAGTGGCTCCTGTCCGCGAAACAATACCTCGTGAACAGCCCTTATCGTCCCTTCCAGGAAAGTCCCCGGCGGCTCTTCTACCTGGCTTGCGATCTCATCATGAACTCGCTTCTTCCGCTGGGACTGTTGGGTGGGCTTGCGGGGATCTGGATTGCCTGCCGGCAGCGTCGGTGGGAGGGGTGGCTGCTCGCGGCCTGGATGGCGGGGGTGTTGACGCTCCTCCTGTATGGCGCGTCGTTCGAGATGACGCCGATCTTCTTCCTGCCCGGGCTCTGGGCCCTGGCGTTGGGCCTGGGCCTCGCCCTGAACGCCGCGTCGGACCGGGCCCGGTGGGTTCCGGCGGTGGCGCTGGTCCTTCTCGCACTTGCGCCAATCGTCAGGCTGCTGGCGCCTGCGCCGGCCTTTGCGCGTGGGATCGCGGGACGGGCGTTACTCCTGTGGCCCGCCGGCGAAGGACCGTTCGCCCGGGAGCAGGATTGGGCTTCGTATGGACGGGAAGTCATGGCAAATCTTCCACCGCGTTCGATGGTGTTGGTCTGTTGGAAGGAAGCCGGGGCGCTTCGCTATTTTCAATACGCGGAGCCGCTTCGAGGGGATGTGGAATTTCTCTACACCTGCCGCAACGCGGTCCGAGTGGGTCACGCGCGCGAGCGCGGCCGCGCCGAGGGACGGCCCGTCTTTGCCACGTATGAGCCGGCCCCTTCCGCCGCGCCCGGCGCCGCGCGCGTCCAGTCAGTTCGCCCGCCCGGCTTGTGGAGTCTCCGTCCGCTACCGGATGTGGCTCCCGGCATCCGGCGCTAGCAGGGCACGGTAGCTCCACGGTTCGACGCCCGCCCTTCGCAGCGCTTCTCCCAGCGACTCATCCCGCGCGGCTGCCAGCTCCTCGGCCCACTGGTAGCCCCACGCGGCTGCCGGGCTCCCGTACGGCTCGCCCATTCCCGGATGGCTCACCAGCTCCCACGTGCCGGGGGGCTTCAGCGCGAGCGCACGAAGGTAGGGCTTCAGCCTGGCGGCATCGAGCTTTCCGGCATCGCCGATCCCCAGCGTTCCGTCGGGCGTGGCAAACCCCGCCCCGCGAGCCAGGCTCCGGGCGCGGCGGCCCAGCGCGAAGAGGCCCTGGAGCAGCATTCCCCGCACCGGGCCAGGGCGGCCCGGCACCACGTCGCCCGGCGTGCGCACCGCCCGGATCCCGAAGCGCCGCATCAGTCGAAGCGTGGCTTCGAAAAGGCCGGGCAGCAGGTGCAGGTGCTGGTGGCTGTCCAAGTAGATGGGCTTGAGGCCGGAATCGACGACGCGCGCGATCTGCGCCTCCCACTCCGACTCCACGAGGCTGGGCCGGATCGGGCCGGCCAGGTAGGCGATGAGAAACGCGGCATGGCTCGGGGGAAGGAATCCTTCGGGCGAGGCGAATCCGGCGAGCCGCTCGGGCGGGAGCACCGAACGCACTTCCACGGCGGCGAGGTGCACGCCCAGGTCCAGGCCCGGGAGTTCGCGGGCCAGCTTCACCGCGCCCTGGAAGGCTTCTCCGCCGGCAAGGAGCGAGGCGCCGCTCACCCGGCCCTGGCGGTGTCCGAGCGCGATTCCCTCGTTCACCGGGCCGGAGTAGCCGAAGTCATCCGCGCTCCAGATCAGCCGGTGGCCGCGCATGCCGGTCATGCCCCGCCGGGCCGGGCCATCCCGCGCCGCCTTCCCCAGTACTCCCACAGCTCCTGCAGGATCTTGAGGATCACGCCGGTCCCGGCCAGGCTCGATTTGCCGGCGGTGCGCTGGTAGAACATCATCCCCACTTCGCGCACCCGGAACCCCAGCCGCTGGGCTTCCAGGATGATTTCGGCGTCGATGAAGCTGCCTTCCGAGTGCAGCTCCAGTTGGTCCAGCAGCGGGCGGCGCAGCACCTTGAAGGCAAAATTCACGTCGCGGACACGCAGGCCGAACACCTGCTTGATGAGCCAGTTGTAGGCTCTGGAAATCACCCGGCGCCGCAGCCCCTCGGTGCGCACCAGCCGGTAGCCGATCAGCAGATCCGCCTGTTCCATGTACGGCACGGCCAGCTTGATGTCGTTCATGTCGATCGGCAGGTCGGAGTCGGTGTAGAGCGCCATGTCCTTGATGGCCGCCGCGAAGCCGGTCTTGAGCGCCCCGCCCAGCTTGCGGTTCTTCGGATGGTGAATGCACCTGACTTGAGGATGCTTCTCGGAGATCCGGTCCACCATCTCGCCGCAGCCGTCGGTGGAGGCATCGTCCACGATCACGATCTCGTAGTCGTCCGTAAGCTCGGGCGCCACGGCCATGGTTCTAAAAATCATCTCCTCGATGTTGTCCTTCTCGTTGTACATCGGGTAGACGAACGAGATGCTATTTCTCAACGTGGACCTGCCTGGGAGGCCGGACGGTGCCGGTAGACGCGGAGCCCCTCGCCCCACGGGCCGGAGGGGCCGGAGGGGCCGGGGATGAGCTCCAACTGGGAAAGATAGGATTTCAGTTCGCCGGCGTGCCGGGGGCGGACGAGCAAACGGAACGCCGTTCCGCGCCTGATCCGCTCGCCGAGGTCGCCTTCCTGGCGCAGGGCCGTGCCCCGGCGGCCGGCATAGTAGAGCGTGCCGGGAAACCCGCCCTTGTAGACGAGCAACTCTTCGTCCGGGGCCATGTCCCGAAGGTCCTGCGCCCTCGAGGAAGCGGAATAGTAGCACACCAGGCGTGGGGCCACGAAAGCGGCGGCGGAGGCCACCAGGGCTGCCGCTCCCAGGCCCGAGGCCACAGCCGCGCGCCGGGCGATGGGGCCCGAGCGCGAAATGGCTGCGCCGACCAGGAGCGAGAGCGCCGGCACGGCCGGCAGCACGTACGTGATGAGCTTGGTCGCCGACAGGCTGAAGAACACCAGCACCACCGCCGCCCAGCACATCAGGTAGACCACCGGCCGAAGCTCGCCCCGGACTTCGGAGATTCGAAGCTGCTTCAGGCGCGGCGCAAAGAGCGGCCAGGGAAGGAACATCACCGGCAGCATCGCCAGGAAGAACCACGGCGCCACCACGGCGTGCTCGGGGGTCAGGAAGCGGGCCACGTTCTGCTTGCCGAAGAACTCCGGCACGAACTGGTCCGGATACCGGAGGGCCATGTACAGGAACCACGGCGCGGAAAGGGCCAGTCCCACGGCGATCGCGGCCCAGGAACGCGCGCGCAGGAGCGGCCGGAGCGATCCGACCGCGAACGCATAGGAAATCCCGAGGAGCGCCACCAGGGCGAACACCACCGGTCCCTTGACCAGGGTGGCCACCGCGAGCGCGGCGCCCGCGCCCAGCACCGGCCAGGGCCCGGGCCCCTCGATCGTTTCACCGAGCCACAGGATTCCGGCGAAGAGGGCCGTGGTGAACGTCGCGTCGGTGACCGCGGCCCGGGCTGCCACCATGGGATAGAGCGCGCTGATCGAGACCCACGCCGCCCATCTGCCGGCGGTCCCGCTGAACCAGCGCGCGCCGGAGCGGGCCAGCACCAGCGCCAGGAGCACCGAGGCGAGGGCCGAGGGGATCCGGGCCGCCACTGCGCCGGCGCCCAGGAGACCCTGCGAGGCGGCCTCCACGGCATAAAAAAGAAACGGCTTGTCAAACAATGGATGGCCGTCGAACCACGGCACGATCCAGGTGTGATGGCGCAGCATCTCCAGGCCGGCCTGGGCGTACACCGGCTCGTCCGGATCGAAGAGCGGGGTGGAACCCAGCCCGGCGAAGATCGCCAGGGCCGCGCCAAAGGCGAACAGGAGCAGGCCGGGGGCCGGCGTGGACTTGTTAGCAGTCGGATTGATAGGCACTTAGATGATTGGCTCCCGGCTATTAAGGATGATCCACCCCACCTGCCGATAATGATCCTTGACCCGCAGTATGGGGGTTGATAGCGTTTTGGATGCAGAGGCGGGGGACACCGCGCCCCCTAGAGGAAGGGAAGTTCCACGAACGCATCGAGCGCACAAACTCTTGGGCCGCTACGTCCTAGCTCTTGGTTTCCCGGACCCTGCCGGGGCGAGCCAAGAGTTTTGTCTTTTTCGGGCCTTTTCGAAAGCGGAAAACTGAATGGCTGAACGGTACTCGCAACGAGTCGCCCTGGGTGACATCGATCCTCTGAGCCTGCTGGGGCACGGGGACGCCAATCTCCGGGTCATCGAAAGACAGAAGCCGGTGAGCATCGTGCTCCGGGACAGCCATTTGAAGGTGGAGGGCGACCGCGAGCAGGTGACGGAAGTGATCAATCTCCTGGAACAGCTCATGGTCCTGGTGCGCAAGGGCAAGCTGGTGGAGCCGCCGGACGTGGAGCACCTGCTCGACCCGGGCCTGGCCACGGCGGCCCTGGACGAGCTCATGCAGCGGCCGATCCACTACGCCTTCGACAAACGTGTCATCAAGCCCCGCACCCCCAACCAGGTCGCCTATCTGAGATCGCTCGAGGAGCACGACATTGTGTTCTCCATCGGGCCGGCCGGCACCGGAAAGACCTACCTGGCGGTGGCGGCGGCCGCGGCCGCGCTCAAGGCCCGGCAGGTCGAGCGCATCGTGCTGGTGCGCCCGGCGGTGGAAGCCGGCGAAAGCCTGGGATTCCTGCCCGGGGACATGCAGGAAAAGGTGGACCCGTACCTGCGCCCGCTCTACGACGCCATGCAGGACATGATGACCTACGAGAAGCTGCGCCGCTACATCGACCTCGGGGTGGTGGAAGTGGCGCCGTTGGCGTACATGCGCGGGCGCACCCTGTCCGATTCCTACATCATCCTGGACGAGGCGCAGAACTCCACCATGGGCCAGATGAAGATGTTCCTGACCCGCCTGGGGCCGCGCTCCAAGGCGGTCATCACCGGCGACATCACCCAGATCGACCTGCCGCGCAAGGAGACATCGGGGCTGCTCCACATCGAGGCCATCCTGGGGAATGTCGCGGGCATCAAGTTCATCCACTTCCATGAGAAAGACGTGGTGCGCCACGCCCTGGTGCGGGAAATCGTGCTCGCCTTCGACAAGAAGGAGGCCGAGGACGAGGCCCGCAAGAACGGAACGGGAACCAACCACCCATGAGCGGATCCGCACAGGACCTGGGCGGGCGCTGGACCACCCGCTCGGACCCGTGGCGCTATCACCTGGCCCGGGCGCTGCTCTCCCTGCTGACCTTAGCGGGGGTGATGCTGCTGTTTCCCGGAACGGACGGGCACTCGCTCCTGCACATGCGGGTGGGGCAGGTGTCCCCGCGCCGGGTGGTGGCGCCGTTCTCGTTCCGGGTCTACAGGTCGGACGCCCGCCTGTTGCAGGAGCGCACGGCGGCCATGAACGCGGTTCCCACCGTGGTGGAACGGGACTCGCTCCAGGCCGAGGCCGCGCTGGCGCAGCTCGCGGCCTACTCCGGCCAGGTGCGCGCCGTGGAGCGCCGCGGCGGCGGCAGTCCCGAACTGCGCGCCGCCGAACTGGCCCGGCTGGGCCCCGACCTGACCCCGTCCACCCGCGAAGTGCTGGGCGTGCCCCGGCTTTCCTCGGCGGTGCTGGAGCTGGCCCGCAAGTCCCTGGCCGAGAGCTATTCCCGGGGCATCCTGACCCGGAACGACCTGGCCGACGTGCGCCGCGGCAGCGAAGTTTCGCTCGGCGCCGGCCAGTCCGAAAAGCGCGTGTCGGTCCAGGGCCTGACTGATCCCTACGGGGCCGCCGCCGAGGCCCGTGCTTCCGGCCAGCAGGTGTGGGGCGAAGGCTCCGCCGCCGCCGAGGCCGTGGCCGACGTGGCGCGCGCGTTCGCCCGGCCCAACACCGCCCTGGACCGCCGGGAGATGGAATTCCGCCGCTCGCTTGCCCGCGAATCGGTGTCGCTCTTTTCGGGAAGTGTGCTCCAGGACGAGATGATCGTGGATTCCCACGAGCGCGTGACCGAGGACGTGTACCAGAAGCTCCACTCGCTGGATGCCGCGGTGGAGCGGCAGAAGGGCGAAGGCACGCCCGGAGTGAGCGGCGTGTGGCCGCGCCTGGGCCGGGCGCTCACCACGCTGATCCTGGTGGTGGTGTTCGTGCTGTACCTGAAATTGTACCGGCCAAGCATCTACGCCGACACTTCGCTCCTGGCGTTGCTGGCCACCCTGACGCTCTTCGTGCTCGCCATCGCCGCGCTCTCGGTGCGGGTCTTCTACGTTTCCGAGTACCTGATTCCCACGGCGCTCCTGCCCATCCTGGTCACGGTGCTTTTCGAGCACCAGCTGGCGCTGTTCGCGGGCCTCATCCTGTGCGTGCTGGTCGCCTCGGTGGCGGACCTGGGGCTGCCCTTCGTGGCGGTCTCGGCGGTGGGCGTGCTGGCGGCGGTGGCCTCCATGGCCAACCTGCGCCGCCGGGCCGACTTTTACCGGGCGATGGGCTGGATCTCGCTCGCCTACGCGATCTCGGTGGCCGCGCTCAACATGGGCACGGCCAGCTCCGGCGAGGCGCTGCTCAAGGACGTCTCCATCGGCGTGCTGAACGGCGTGGTCTCGACCCTGCTCGCGATCCTCACGCTGCCCCTCCTGGAGCATCTGTTCAACGTGAGCACCGACATCACGCTGCTGGAGCTGACCGACCTGAACCGCCCGACCCTGCAGCGGCTGCTGCTGGAGGCGCCCGGGACGCACCACCACAGCGTGGTGGTGGGGCAGCTGGCGGACGCCGCGTGCAAGGCCATCGGCGCCAAGGCGCTGCTTTCCCGCGTGGGCGCGCTGTACCACGACATCGGCAAGATCCCGCGCTCCGAATATTTCCGCGAAAACCAGGGCACCGCCCGCAGCCCCCACGACAAGCTGGCCCCGACCATGAGCGCCCTGATCCTGGGGTCGCACGTGAAGGAAGGCCTGGAGATGGCCAAGAAGGCCAAGCTCCCGCGGGCGCTGTGGCCGTTCATCGCGGAGCACCACGGCACCGGCCTGATGGCCTTCTTCTACCACAAGGCCCTGGAGCTCGATCCCAAGGCCGACGAGAGCAGCTTTCGTTATCCCGGCCCCCGCCCGCAGAGCCGTGAGACCGCCATCGTCATGCTGGCCGACGGGGTGGAAGCCGCCTCCCGATCGCTGGTGGAGCCCACTCCGAGCCGCATCCGCGGCGTGGTGGTGCGCATCCTGGACGAGCGCGCCCGCGAGGGACAGTTGGACGACTGCGGCCTGACCTTCAGGGAGCTTGCGCAGGTCCGCGAAGCGTTCATACCGATCCTGGCGGCCGTTCACCATGCCCGCGTGATCTACCCGACCCTCGCCGATCCCAAGCGCCAGGGCTCCGATGCCCATCGAGATCGCGAATCGCTGCCCCGCGATCAGGCCTGACCGGGCCGCGTTGCGATCCTTGATCCGCGGAATCCTGCGGATGGAGGACCGACCCGCGACTTCCGTCACGCTGGTGATCGCGGACGATGCCCTGCTGCGCGAGCTCAATCGGCGATTCCGCAAGCTCGACAAGACCACCGACGTGCTTTCGTTCGAGCCCGATCCCGGCGACTCGCCCGAGGATTCCATGCCCGGGGAGATCTACGTCTCCATGGACCGGGTGCGGGTCCAGGCGCCCCGGTACCGCCACTCGCCGCAGCGCGAGCTGGCGCGCCTGGTGATCCACGGCACCCTGCACGTGCTGGGGCACGACCACCACCGCGAACCGCACCGCTCGCGCATGCGCAGCCGGGAGCGAGCGTGCGAGCTGGCGCTGGTGGCCCGTGACGCCGGGCTGTTCAAAGCCGCCGCGCGGGGCGGCAGCGCCGCGCGGAACAAAGCCCGCGCCCGATGACCCTCGATCTGCTGCTTGCCGTCGGCGGCCTGCTGCTGCTTTCCGCGTTCTTCTCGCTGTTCGAGACGGCGTTCTTCTCGCTGTCCCGCGCCCGGCTCAAGCAGATCACCGCCACCCGGCCGCCGGCGCAGGTGGCCTCGCTGGCGCGGCTCCTCGCGAAACCCCAGGAAATCCTCACCCTCGTGGTGCTCGCGGTGACCCTGGTGCACATCACCCTGGCGGTGGTGGGCACGGTGTTGCTGCACAACCTCATCGGGGACCGCATCACGCGCCTGGTGGGCGCCTCCCGCGGGGAAAGCGTCTTCCTGGTGGTCGAATCCCTGGTGGTGACCTTCCTGCTGCTGGTCTTCGGCGAGCTTGCGCCCAAGCTCTACGCGCTGGCGCACGCCGAGCAGATGGCGCTCGCCCTGGCGCGCCCGATGACCCTGGTGGCCGCGGTGCTGGGCCCCATCTCGAACGCCATCAACAAGGTGCTCAGGTTGGATCGCGTGCTCGAGTCGCACACCCACGGCGGCGAGCTGATCACGGTGGAGGAATTGAAGACCATCGTGGAGGCCGGAAGCCGGGAAGGCACGCTGGACCCGGAGGAGCGCGAACTGCTGCGGGGCGCCATCCGCATCGGCGAGATCCACGCCGGGGAAATCATGGTGCGCCGGGAAGACATGGTGGCGGTGCCCGCGGACGCCGACGTGGAGGAGGTGCTCCTCAGCGTGCGCGAGTCGTGGCACTCCCGCATCCCGGTCTACCAGGGCACGCTGGACCGCGTGGTGGGAGTGGTGCACGCCAAGGACCTGCTGCCCTACCTGGACGGCAAGGGCGGCACCGTCCCGGTGCGCGAGCTGATGCACGAGCCGGCCTATGTGCCGGTGAAGCTTCCCATCGACGACGTGCTGCGGCTGCTGCAGAAGCGGCGCACCCAGATCGCCATGGTCACCGATTCCACCGGCGCCACGCTGGGAGTCGTGACGCTGGAGGATGTGCTGGAGCAGCTGGTGGGCGAGATGTCCCATCACTACGAGGGCGATTCCCCCGCGGTGGAAACCCTGGAGAACGGCGACGCGCTGGTGCACGCGCTGGTGCACGTGCGCGACGTCAACCGGCTCCTGGGCCTGTATCTGCCCGCCGAGCAGGGACGCACCGTCGGTGAACTGGTGCGAAACCTCACCCCCGGTCCGCCGCAGGAGGGCGAGTCGGTGCGGGTCGGGGGCGTGGAGCTCATCCTGGATTCGGTGGTCGGGGGCCAGGTGCGCGGCGTGCGCGTGGTCCGGGAGGGCGCGGCGTGATCTTCGTCCTGGTGCTCTCCTTCCTGCTGCTGGCGGCGTTCTTCGACGCGGTGGACATCGCGCTGGTGTCGGCGAACCGCTACCGCCTGAAGCATCTCGCCGAAAAGGGCTGGCCCGACGCGCAGGCGGTGATGCGCGCGCTCAACAACCCCATGCTGCTGCCCGGCACCACGCTGGTGGGGGTCAACCTGGCCATCGTGGTGGCCTCGTCGGCGGCCGCGCTGTGGGCGCTCCACCGCTACGGCGAGTGGGGCCCGCTGTGGGCCGACCTGGTGCTGACGCCGCTCACCCTGGTGATGGCCGAGATCCTGCCCAAGGTGTACGGGCGCCGCCACGCCGACAAGCTGGCCATTCGCGCGGTGCGGGTGCTGTACGTGTTCTACTACGCGCTGTACGCGTTCACCTGGGCCACCACCAAGGGGGCCCGCGCCGTGCTTCGGGCGCTGGGAGTGGCCGGCGGGAGCCCCCGTTTTCTGTTCTCCCGCCAGGAGCTCGAGGCCGTGGTTTCCGAGAGCGAGCGCGGGGGCTCGGTGGAGCCCGAGCAGGGGCGTATCCTTTCCAGCGTGTTCGTGTTCGGCGAAACCCGGGTGGGGGACGTGATGGTCCCGCGGACCGAGGTCGAAGCCGTGGAAAAGACCCAGAGCCTGCGCGAGACCTTGCACCAGTTCCGCTCCAACGGCTTTTCGCGCATGCCGGTCTACGAGGGGAGCCTCGACGTGGTGGTGGGCATGGTGTACGTGTTCGACCTGTTCCGCGCCGCCGACTGGGAGTCCCCGGTGGAATCGGTGATGCACCCGGTGCTGTTCGTGCCGGAGGCGCGCAAGTGCGATGACCTGCTCAAGGACATGCAGCTGCGCCACCAGCACATGGCGGTGGTGCTGGACGAGTACGGCGGCACTGCCGGCATCGTGAGCTTCGAGGACTTGCTGGAGGAGCTGGTCGGAGAGATCTCCGACGAGCACGACGAGGTGGAGACCGAGGTGGTGGCGGAAGGGGGCGGGGTGTTCCTGGTGGATGCCCAGGCGCGCATCGAGGACGTGGACGAACATCTGGGTGTGCTGCTCCCACAAGGCGATTACGAGACCCTGGCCGGCCTGGTGCTGGACCGCATGGGCCGCATCCCGAGGCCCCGCGAAAAGCTTTCCCTGCCCGGCCTGGAAATCGAAGTGACCCAGTCGGACCGCCGTCGCATCAAGCAGGTGCGCGTCCGCCGGCTGGAAGATCCCCCAGAGGATGCGGGCGAGTGAAGAAGTCCGCCCCGTCCCGATCCGCCGCCCCTGCCCATCCGGCCTCCGTGTTCCCGGCCCGCGGCCGCGCCTGGCAATCCTGGATCGTCGGCTCCGCCTGCGCGCTCCTGGCGCTGTGGACCTATCGCCACGCGCTCGGCGCGTTCTTCACCACCGACGACTTCCAGGTGATGGAGCAGGCGCGCGGGCTGCTGCCCCGTTCCACGTCCCTGTGGCGGCTGCTTTCGGGCCGTGTCTATTTTGGCGCGGCCACCGCGCTGTTCGGCTCGCGGCCCTTTCCCTATCACCTGGTGAACTGGCTGCTGCACGGGCTCAACGCCGCGCTGCTCTTTGCATGGGTGAGATCGCGCGGTGCCCGGATCCCTTCCGCGGCGCTGGCCGCGGCCCTCTTTGGAGCGAGTCGGCTGTACCTGGGCGCGGTGTACCCGGCGACAGGCGTGGGCGAGCTGCTGGCTTTGTCGTTCACGCTGGGCGCGCTGCTGCTGACGCGCCGGGACGGCCCGGCGTTCGCCGGGGGCGCGGCGGCGCTGTTCGCGGCGGCGCTCCTGTGCAAGGAGAACGTGCTGCTCCTGCCGCTGTTGCTCTTGCTCCCCGGGCCCGGCGCGGGGGACCTGCGCGCGAGGCTGCGCCGGGCGGCGCCGCTCCTGGGACTCGGCGCGTTGCTGCTCGCCTATCTCGCCCTTTCGCACGTGCGCTCGCGCAGCCTGGGCGGCGACGCCTATGCCATGGAGTTCGGCGCGAATCTCTTCCACAACCTGATGACCTACCTGACCTGGTCGTTCAACCTGAAAGACGCCGTGCCCGACGGGCCGGGACTTTCCGTGACGGCCTGGCACGCGGGGCTCTTCATGGCCGCGGCGGTGGCGGCGGGTGCGTGGCTGTCCCGCCGGCGTTCCGGCCTCGGGCCGATGGGGGCGCTGTGGTGGCTCCTGGCGCTGCTCCCGGTGCTTCCGCTCACTCACCACAGCTATCTGTACTACCTGTACGCTCCGATGGCGGGACTGGCCATGTGGGGGGCCGGCTGGCTGGAGTGGCTGGGGGATGTCCTGGAAAGGCGGCCGCCCGGCGCCGCGCCGGCGCCTTCCCGGCAGCGCACGGGAACGAGAGAGGCCGGGCGCCCAGCCGCCTCCGCCTCGCGCGCGGCCCCGCCTGCCGTGCCTCTCGCGGGCGTGGCGCTGGGGCTCCTCGCGCTCCTTCTGGCAGCCGCGCATGCGATGGTTTCCGCCCGCCTGCTGCACGAGCGCGTCAGCGAGCAGCTGGAAGGAATCCCGCTGCCCCGCGATCCCTACCTGCGCAAGAGCGAGCTGGCGCGCAACGCCAGCGCCGACATGGCCGCCTACGTGGCCGCCGGAGGCCGGCGCGCCGTGTTCCTGACCCCGGCCGGCAGCGACCGCATTTTCGATGCTTCCACCGGACGGCTCACCGGAGGAGTACGGGGCAAGAAGACCTACAACCTGTTCGAGGCCAGCCTGGACCACGGCCGAGCGCTGCGCGCCTTTCACCCGGAGCTGGACACCGTGGCGTTCGTGGACCGCTGGACGCCGCAGTACCGCGACTTCGACATCCTGATTTACAGCGCCGAGGGGCACGCGCTTTCGTTTGGCCGTGGGCTCGCGGGACACAAGGGCCTGGTACAGGCCCTGATCCAGTACCGGTACCACGAGGCCGCCCGCCAGCACCTGGAAACCGTGGTGCCGATGTTCCCCGACGACCCGCAGCTGCGCTGGTGGTATTCCTACGTGCTCGGCAAGCTAGGCGACATCCCCGGCTCGCGCGTCCAGCTGGAAGAGCTGGTCCGGCGCGCCCCCGAGGACACGCTGGCCTCGCGGGCCCGGGCGCTGCTCGGAGGCTGACTCCTCGCCCCGCGCGATCCGATCCACTGCCTCCGTCCATTCGTGCGGGTAGACCCCCCGCCTGTGCTAGACCGCCCGCGCCGCATCAGGTAAGATTCCGTCGGCACCAGGTCCACCGGAACCGAAAGGCATCCACCCGCCGCTTGGCTATTTTCTCGACGGAAGCCATCGTCCTGCGCACGTACCCCTTCGGGGACACCAGCCGCATCGTGGTGCTCCTCACCCGGGACACGGGGAAGATCCGCGTCCTGGCCAAGGGCGTGCGGGGGCCCAAGAGCCGCATCGGCTCCACGCTGGAGCCCTTTTCCGAGATCCAGGCGGTGTACTACCACAAGTCCGGGCGGGACCTGGACCTGCTCAAGACGGCCGATCCGATCCGGCTGCATCCCGGATTCGGATCGGATGTCTCCCGGCTCTCTTTCGGATCGGCCGCCCTGGAGCTCACCGACCTCAGCCTGACCGGCGAAGAGGCGGGGCCGGAGTTTCATGCGCTGCTCGCCGACGCGCTGAACCGCATGGAAGGCGCCCCGCGCGATCGCGTGGGCATTTACTTCGGGGCGTTCGAGCTGCAACTGGCCGCGCTGCTGGGCTACCAGGCGGAGTTCGCCACGTGTCGCGGTTGCGGCGCAGAGCCCGAGGGCGCCGTGCGATTTTCGGCCGCGCAGGGGGCGCTGTTCTGCCTGCCCTGCGCCGCCAGGGCCGGGGCCGCGGAACCGGTGAGCCGGGAAGCGGCCGACTGGCTCCGGTTCCTGAACGGGGAGTCGGGGAGCGAGCCGGCCATCGAGAACGGGGACCGGCGCGCGCTGCGCGAGGCCGCCCGGCTGATCCAGTTGTTCCTGGCCGCGCATCTGCACAATTTTCGCGGCCTGCGTTCGCTCGACGTCCTGAAACGACTCGAGGCGATGGGGGGAAAGACCACGTGACAGCCAGGCATCCGCCGACGTTCCAGGAAATGCTCCTCAGCCTTGAAAAATTCTGGGCGGAGCGCGGCTGCGTGATCGCGCAGCCCTACAGCAGCGAAGTGGGAGCGGGCACGTTCAACCCGGCCACGTTCCTGCGCGCGCTGGGCCCGGAGCCCTGGAAGGTGGCCTACGTCGAGCCTTCGAGGCGCCCCAAGGACGGCCGCTACGGCGAGAACCCCAACCGCTTCCAGCAGTTCTTCCAGTACCAGGTGCTGCTGAAGCCGGCGCCGCCGGATGTGCTGGACCTGTACCTCCAGAGCCTCAAGGCCATGGGCATCGACACCGAGCACCACGACATCCGCTTCGTGGAGGACGACTGGGAATCCCCGACCCTGGGGGCGTGGGGCCTCGGCTGGCAGGTGTGGATGGACGGCACCGAGATCAGCCAGTTCACCTACTTCCAGCAGTGCGGCGGGATCGACCTGGAAGTGGTCTCGGCCGAGCTAACCTACGGGCTGGAGCGCATCGCGCTGGAGGTGCAGGGACTGGAGCGGGTGCAGGAGGCGGTCATGGTGCGCGACCCTTCCTGGCCCGGCGGGGAGGTGAAGTGGAAGGACCTGTGGCTCAAGAACGAGCAGGAGTACTGCCGCTACAACTTCGAGGAAGCCGACGTGGCGGAGCACTTCCGCATGTTCGACTTCTACGAAAAGGAAGCGCTGCGCCTGCTGGACCTGCACATGGTCATGCCCGGCTACGACTGCGTGGTGAAGTGCTCCCACCAGTTCAACATGCTGGACGCGCGCGGGGCCATCTCGGTCAGCGAGCGCGTGGGCTACATCGCCCGCGTGCGCAAGCTGGCCCGCCGCGCCGCGCAAACCTACGTGAAGCAGCGCGAGGAGCTGGGCTACCCGTTCGGGCGGGCCGACCGGAGCGAGACGTCCGCGGCCTCCTGATGCGCCTCCGCGAACGCCCGCCGTGGCTGTGGCTGCTGGGAGCGTTTCTGCTCTACTGGGTGCCCAGCACTTCGCTCCAGCGGGGAGGCGTGCAACTGCAGGTGGTGATGGGCCCGCTCTCGGAGCGCTATCCCACGTACACCGCGCTGCTGGGCTATTCCACGGTCGCGTGGCTGATGCTCGGCGTGTTCAGCGCGGCGGCGGCCATCGGGCTCTGGTCGCTGAAGCCCGCGGGGCTCCGGCTGGCCCGCGCGTACTTCGTGACCCAGATGGCGCTCACTCTGCCGCTGGCGCTGTGGCCGCTCGTGTGCGGGCTCCCGGTGCCGGAGCGGAACGCGGCGCTCCGCGAGCAGGCGCTGTGGGCGCTCCTCACGGGAGTATTTGTCGGTTACTGGATGCGCCGGATCTCCGGCTCGCCCGAGATCCGGTCGATGTATGCGCCGGGCAGTCCGGGCGGCTCCGAGCCGGGCGCCGTAAGCGCACCCGGACACTCCTCCGAACAGGGATAGGATCGCCTTGAACTTTCTTCTCGAGATCGGCGTCGAAGAACTGCCCGCGGAATATGCGCGCCGCGCGTGGGACGCCCTCGCGCGTTCCAAGCCCCTGATGGATGCGCTGGGGGGCGAAGGCCGGTTCCGCGTGGAGGGCGAAGGGGACGGACTCTACACGCCGCGGCGCCTGTGCTTCATCGCCGGCGGCTTTCCGGAAAAGCACCCCGACCTGGAAGTGGATGTTACCGGCCCGGCGCGCAAGGTCGCGTTCGATGCCGAGGGCAAGCCCACCCGCGCGCTGGAGGGGTTCCTCAAGGGCCAGGGCCTGACCCTGGACCAGATCCGCTTCGACTCGACCCCTAAGGGCGAATACGTGGCCGCGCGCGTCACGCGCCGCGGCGCCACCGTGAAGGACGCGCTGGAAAAAGCCATCCCGCAGGCCATGGCCGCACTGCCTTTTCCCAAGACCATGCGCTGGGAGCCGAGCGGCGCCCGCTTCGCCCGCCCGGTGCGCTGGGTGGTGGCGCTGCTGGACGGCGCGCCGCTGGATTTCGGATTCGCCGACGTGCGCTCGGGCACCCGCAGCGCAGGTCATCGCTTCTACCACCCGGACTTCTTCGATCTGAACGGGCTGGGGCGTGGCGAATCGGGCGGCGAACTTCTGAGGCTCTACGTGGACAAGATGCGCGCCCACGGCGTGATGGTGAGCGCGCAGGAGCGATGGACCCGCATTTCCAAAGAGCTGGTGCGGTTGTGCGCAGCGACGGGCGATGTCCCGGTTCCCGATCCCGAACTCGTGGAGATCACCCGGGACCTGGTGGAGTGGCCGGCACTGGTCCGGGGAACCTTCGAGGAGCGATACCTGGACCTGCCGGACGAGGTGATCGTCACCGCCATGCGCGAACACCAGCGCTACTTTGCCGCCCGCCGCACGGACGGCAAGCTCCAGAACGCATTCCTGTGCGTGGCCAACGCGAGCCTGGTCTACATGCAGCGTCTGCTCGGCGGCCAGTCCGACCCGGCCACATTGGACAACCTGCTCGCGCCCATCGCGCGCGGCAACGAGCGGGTGCTGCGGGCCCGCCTGGACGACGCCAAGTTCTACTGGGACACCGACCTCGCGCGCTGGAAGAAAAACGCCGCACTCCCCGCGCCCGAGCAGGCCAGGCCGCTCAAGGGGCTCACTTGGCTGGAAGGCTGGGGCACGGTGCACGACAAAATGGGCCGCGTGGCGCGGCTGCTGGAAAATCTGGGGGCCGATTTCCGCCTGGACGGTCCGGCCGTGGCGCGCCTGCAGCGCGCCGCGTGGCTGATGAAGCTCGACCTGACCATGGAAATGATCAAGGACGGCAAGGAGTTCACCAGCCTCGAGGGGCTGATGGGGGGGCATTACGCCAAGGCCTGCGGCGAGCCGGCTGAAGTGACCGAGCCGATGGCTCAGCACTATCTGCCCAAAGTCTCGGTGACCGACGAGAACGACCGGAAGGTGCTGCTTCGCCGCGGGGAAATTCATTCGTTGGACCGGGGCGTGGTGGTTTCCAAGTTTCCACAAACACCCGAGGCCCGCGTCCTGGCCCTGCTCGACAAGCTGGACTCGGTGTGCGGGTTCTTTGCCGCCGGCCGGATCCCGACCGGCTCCGAGGATCCCTTCGGAGTCCGCCGCATCGGCAACGGATTGGTTTCATTGCTGCTGCTGATGGACCTGGAGGACGAAGCCCTGTACCGTGCCGGCGCTGCGTCCGACCCTCGCGCCTGGAGCGCCCGCCCGGTGCTTCGCCGCTCCCACATCGAACAAGCGCTCCGGGGCTACGGCGACAAGGTGGATCCGGGCGCCGTCGCCGCCGTGGCTGATAGCGTGTTCGACTTCCTGGTCGCCCGGCTGCGCGCGTTCCTCGCCGACGGGCCCACCGAGTCGGTGAACGCCACGTTGGCCGCGGGTTTCGCCGCCTCGCGCGAGGTGTTCTATCCCCCGGACGCGGCCCTGCGCTCCCGCCACATGACCGCCCTGCTGGAACCTTCCGGGGACGAACGCTCGCGCGAGGACTTGTTCGGCCTGTCTGCCATCTTCAAACGCGTCTCCAACATATTGAAAGATCAGCAGTTAAGTGAAATCGAGGCTGCCGCGGAATCCCATGATCCCGCCGAGAGCCGGCTCCTTTCCGCGCTTGACGCGGCCGCTCCGATAGTGGAAAACTCCTATCTGACGCAGGACTATCAAGCGGCCTTGAAGGAACTCCTCGGTCTGCGGGCGACCATCGACCAGTTCTTCCTCGACGTCATGGTGATGGACGAGGATCTGTCGGCACGGGACCGGCGGCTAAAGCTTCTTCGCCGAATCCGTCGGCTCTTCCTGGGCGGCTGGGATTTCTCGCAGGTTTCCGTGCCTGCCACCGTGTCCTGACTTCATACCCCTCCCACAGCACCACCTCCAGAATGACCTCCCGGCCCGGGCCTCCCGAAAGGGGCTTGAGTTCGGATTGACATGGGTTTGCGGCCTTTCGTACACTGTTCGGCCTGTGACCGCAAACGCCCGATTGATACTACAGAGCATGAGAATTCGGTTTCTCGTGAGGGGGACTATGTTGCATTCGTCGCTGATCCGGCCTGGGCGGATGGCCCTGGCTGCGCTCCTGTGCCTTCCTGCGCTTGCCGCCGCGTCCGCATCCGGCCGCGCGCCGGGCGCCCGGCCGGGAGTGATGGCCCCCTCGCGCCTGGCCCCGCAGGCGCTGGCCGCATGGAAGTGGCGCCAATCGATGGACGCGCGCCCGGCACAGCCGGGCATGGCCGGCCTGATGCGCTCCGCCGCTTCCTCCGAGGACGCCGGTGAAAACCTGGTCAACGACACCACGGGCATCCGCGGCACCAGCCAGAGCCAGATCCGCGTGGTCTCCCAGCCCGGCCAGAACATCCTGGTGGTGTGGCGCGAAGGGCGCCGCGGCGACGGGGACATCCGCGCGCAGCTCCTGGACAAGGACGGCAACCCGATCATCCTGAAGGCGCGTCCGGTGGACAACGCCGGCTTCCTGGTGAACGACGATCCCTCGGGCGCCAACCAGAGCCGTCCCGAGGCCGCCATGAACCGCCACGGCGAGTTCGTGATCGTCTGGGAAGACGGCCGGAACGGCGGCACCGACATCTACATGCAGCGCTTCCATGCCGACGGATCCAGCGACACCGGGAACATCAAGGTGAACGTGGGCCGCGACGATGAAACCCGCTTCGCCCACACCCGGCCCTCCGTCTCCATGGACGACCAGGGCAACGTGGCGGCGGCGTGGGTGGACGACCGCCAGGCCGACGTGATCCTGAGCACGGTGATCACCGACATCTATGCGCAGCGCTTCCACCCCGATGGCAGCTACAACGGCTCCTCGTTCCTGGTTTCCGCGCCGGTCCGCAGCCCGGACGGCACCCAGAGAACGTCCAATAACAACTCGCCCGCGGTGGCCTTCACCGGGCTGCCCGGAGACTCCAGCTTCATCATCGCCTGGCAGGCCGTGAGCCAGGAAGGCCGCGGCGGCCGCCGCGGCATCTTCGCCCGGCGCCTGATCAACTTCCAGGCCCGCCTGGGAACGCCGCTCGACACCGTGATCGCCTCGGTGGACGATGGCGCAGCGAGCGGCCGCTTCGACCCGGTGGCCTCTTCCAACCCGGTGATCCTGGCGCCGGCGCTTTCGGCGACCGGGGACACCAACAACGTCTTCACGATCGCCTGGGTGGACTCCAGCGGCGGTCTCGGCGCGGTCAAGGCCCGCCGCCTGCACATGGGCCCGTGGCTCCGCGGCTTCGAGCCGCTGCCCGAGCCTTCGCAATACATCAGCGACGCCGACGGCTCCCCGATTCTCGAACCCGGCATGGTGCGCTACTCCGACGGGCAGGTCGGCCTCTCGTGGATCCAGGCCGGGAGCGATCCCGGCGTGACCACCGCCCGCCTGCGCACCGTCAACGCCGACCTGCCCGGTGGGGGCGACAATATCACCCTGAATTCCAGCGCCGCGGCGCATCCTCGCAGCAGCCTGAGCGTGGCCTCGCTTGGCGCCACGCCCCAGCCCGGCCAGGTCCTGGCGGCCTGGGAAGAGGCGAAGTCCGCCCAGGACAACGACGTGGTGCTCCGCTTCGTGGGCGTAGGCGCGTCCAGCGACTCTTCGATCGGCGTCGACGGCCAGCCCGACCAGATCAACCCGAACTTGTCCGCCAACGGCGCGGGCAACGCCGTCGCGGTCTGGACCGATTTCCGGGCCGGGCTGAGCGACCCGGACATTTTCGGGCAGCGGCTCAACCCGGCCGGGCAGCCGGTGGGAGCCAATTTCAAGGTGAACACCGACGCGGCAGGCGGATGGCAGGACCACGCGCGAGTGTTCGTGGACGCCCAGGGCGCGTTCACCGTGGTGTGGGAGGACGCGCGCAACAACAGCTTCCAGGTCTACGGCCGCCGCTTCGGCCAGGACGGCGCCCCGGCGGGCGTGGAGTTCGCGATTTCGCCGACCGACACGCTGCAACAGTTCCGCCCCTCGCTGGCCGGCACACCCTCGGGCAAGGTGCTGGTGGCCTGGGAGGACAACCGCCGCGGCTTCCTGATTTCGGAATTTCACGCGACCGATATCTACGTCAAGCCCATCGATTCCTCGGGCCCCCTGGGCAACGCGGTGCGGGTCTCGCCGTTCGTCGGGGACAGCTCGGCCACTTCCGGCGTGCAGGCGCTGAACGCCGCGCCCAAGCTGGATCCCGCGGTGGTGGTGGACGCGAACGGCAATGGCTTGGTGTTCTGGACGATCACCGCTCCCGACTCGACCCGCAACCGCGATGTCGATGGCCGCTACATCCGGTCCTTCACCAGCCTGCCCGGCATGGTGGACGCGCAGTACCGGCCGATCACGAGCCAGGCCTTCTCGGTGGCGGACACGCTCGGCTCCGGATTCCTGTTCCCGCAGCAGCGCGCGCAAGCGGCCTACGTGGGGGGCAACGCGTACGTGGTGGCGTTCGAGGACGAGCGGTACGGCACCACCAGTCGCGAGGATGTTCGGGCCCGACTGGTCCTGGCGCGCTCCGTCAACGCCGACACGGTGCAGGTGTTCCTGAATAACGAGAGCTTCATGTGCAACGACGACACCGTGCCCCTGCCCCCTGACTTCGCGGGCAACATCGCCTACCTGAGCGCCAGCCAGTACCAGCCGGCGGTCGCTGCCAATCCGGTGGACAGCACCTTCACGGTGATGTGGTCGGACTTCAGGACCAAGGGGAACTACAACCTGGTGCGCCAGTCCTACCGCTACATTCCGGCGGAGGACCCGGAGACCCCGGCGGGACTTCGCCTGCTGGGACGCAACACATTCGTGAACTCCGACACGCAGATCCAGGAAGCCGCCCACGGATACGGTTCGCTGGCCTACTCCGGCGCAGGCCAGCTCCTGGCCATCTGGCAGGCCACGCGCGGCGGAAAGCGCGACTGGGATGTGTACTCGCGCGTGGTCACGCAGCAGCCGGACACGTGCCTGCGCGCCGACTGCAAGTTCCCGGCGCCGCGGGTTCAGCTCCAGGCGGTGCTGGTGGGCGCCGGAGCCGTCAGCGTGCGCTGGTCGGTGCCGGCTTCGCAGGCGGGGGGAGAGGTGCGCCTTTTCCGCTACGACGTGGCTGCCTACGCTTCCAACCCGGCGACGCGGCCCGAAATGCTCGGGGCTTTCCCGGCCGAGACCGGCACGCGCGTCGTGTCGGACAACCTGCCCGGCAACGCCGCCGGATATGCCTACGAACTGACCCGGGGCGGCGAGGTGCTGGCCTCGGCGGTGCCGGCCGCGGCGGCCGTCACGCCGGTCGTCTTTTCCATGAAGCTCGGCCAGCCCGGCCCCAACCCGGCGCGCGGACTGACGCACGTGCAGTTCAGCGTGCCCGGCCGGCCGTCGGACCGGGTGGGCGTCTCCCTGCGGCTTTACGACGTTTCCGGAAGGCTCGTGAAGAGCCTGGTTTCGGACACCCGTGCACCCGGCGAGTACTCGGCGGACTGGCGTGGCGAGAACGAAGCGGGATCCAGGGCGTCCACCGGGGTGTACTTCCTTCGCATGGACTCGGGCAGCCAGGCGGCCGTGCGCAAGATCATGTGGCTCCACTGAGCATCCGGTAGTCCTCGATTCTCAGACGCCACCGGTGCTCCCGGTGGCGTTTGCAGTTGAGGGCGAAAGCCGGGCCCCGGAACCGGGGAGGGTGAATGTCCCAGTTGTACCTCCAGGCCGACCGTTATTGCTTCGCCTGCGGCCCCGAGAATCCCATCGGGCTGCGGCTGGACTTCGAGCTGGATGCCTGCGGCGTGCTGCGTTCCCGCTTCGTGCCGCGGCGCGAACTGCAGGGCTACCACTCGCAGGTGCACGGAGGAATCGTGGCGGTGTTCCTGGACGAGCTGATGGTGCGCCTGCTCTACATGCTCGGGATCCCGGCCGTCTCCGCGGAAATGACCGTCCGCTACGTGAAGCCCGTCCGCGTGGGGGAAGCGGTGGAGGGGATGGGGCGCATCGTCTCGTCCAGGGGCCGGCTCTTTGAACTGGAATCCGAGGCCCGCTCCTCCCCTGGGGGCGAGCTGCTGGCCACGGCCCGGGCGCGGGCGCTGCGGGTGAGGGAATGAAATGGCTCGGGTGGGGCGCGCTGCTCCTGGCGGTGCTCGCTGGATGCGCGCCCTCGGCCGGTTCGGTCAGGCCCTCCCTCGCCGCGGTGCCTCCGCCTCCATCTCCCGTGATCAAGATCGCGCTTCCGGGCCCGCGTGTCCTGAAGGCCACCGCGGTGGTATCCTTCGAGCACGATGGGGACGGTCGGCAGAGCATCGAGGGCTTCCTGGAGGCGGCCCGGCCCGACCGGCTTCGGCTGAGCACCCACCTGGGGTTCATCCAGGCTTTCGAGCTGACTTCCCGGGGGGACTCGTTCTGGGTGGCCATTCCCCACGAGGATGCGATTCTCGCCGGCCGCAAGTCCGAAGTGCGCCTCACGCCGTTGGACCCGTCCCGCCTGGCCCAGGCCCTGTTCCTGAGGCCCGTGGAATCGGAGAGCTTGGAAGTGGCTTCACAGCAAAGAGATACGGCAGGGGTCTGGCTCCAGGGAAGCGACGCCCTGGGAACCTACCGGCTCCGCCTGGATGTGCGTGACCGGCCGGTGATCTTCACCCGCTCGGGCGTCAACGGGCTCGCGCTGGTGCGCATCGATTTCGAGCGGTATGCCGAGGTTCATGGGGGCACCTACCCTCGCCGGATCCGCTGGACCGATCCGGCCCGAAAGCAGTCGCTCACGTTCGACTTTGACGAGGTCCGCCTGGACGGCGCGGCGGACCCGGGCCGCTTCGAGCCCAGCCGAGACCCCAACCTGAGGGTGATTCCATGGAGTTCGTGGGAAGAAATGTTTGCCGCGCCGCGTTGACCATGGCGCTGTGGGCGGGTCTTGCGGGGTCCGCGCAGCCAACCGGGGCTTCGGTCTCCCGGGGAGTCTATGGCGTGGCCGCCGTGTGCCGCAGGCTGGACGAGGCATGGGCCGGTGTGCAAACCTACCAGGCGAATCTGAAGTGGCCGAACCCCGAGAGCCCGCGCCTGGAAGACCAGGGTTGCGGCCTGTTCCTGTTCGAGCGCCCCGGCCGGTGGCTGATGGAGTTCCACACCCCCCGGTTCGAGAAGTACGTGATCAAGGGCAACGACGGCTGGATCTACATCGGCAAGCTCAAGCAAGCCGTGCATCGCCGACTGGGCCCCGAAGATCGCGCCCAACTCGGCGTACTGGTGTTGGGTCAGTCAACTGCTGAACTGGCAAAACATTACAAGCTCAGCACCCAGCTGCTCCCGGAGGACCGCGCGGCGCTCAAGGCGGGCCCTCCGGCCCTGGTGCTGGTGCCGAAGGATCCGGGATCGGTGGCCATCCGCCGCGCCGTGTTGTTCCTGGACTCCTCTACCGGGCTGCCGAAAAAGCTCCGCCTGCAACTTGAATCCGGGGAGGACCTTCGCATGACGCTGGAGACGCCGCAGAAGAACCGCAGGCTCGATCCTTCGGTGTGGAACGTCCGCTTTCCGGATAGCACCGCCATCATCGAGCAGTAGGCCCCGCGACCTGCACACTCGCGGATATAATAGGAAAGAAATCGAGAGTGCCGGGCCCGGACGGGGCCGGTTTCCGATACGGACCCGCTTGGAGGAGGCATGGCCGTGGGCGCCTGGGAAAAGGAACGGTGGGAAGCAGTGGCCGCAAGGGTCGCCTCCATGCGGGACGGAATGGTTGCGCTCCAGAAGGACCTGTGCGCCATCCCGGCCCTGCACCCCACCTACGAGGGCGAGGGGGAGATCCGCAAGGAGCAGTTCCTCAAGGCGTTCGTCGGGCCCCTGGAGCCCGACCATCTCTCCGAAGTCAACGCCCCCGATCCCCGCGTGCCGTCGGGGCTCCGGCCCACGCTGATCGCCAGGTGGAAAGGCGCGGATTCGTCACGGACCCTGTGGTTCCTGACCCACACCGACGTGGTTCCGCCGGGCGAGATGTCGCTCTGGAAGAAAAGCCCCTGGGAGGCCTGGGTGGAGGACGGCCGGATCTACGGCCGCGGCGTGGAGGATAACCAGCAGTCCCTGGTGGCGTCGATCTTCGCGCTCAAGGCGTGCCGCATGGAGTCGGTGGCCTTCCCGGTGGATGTGGGGCTGATGTTCATGGCCGACGAAGAAACCGGGAGCGAGCTGGGGATGCAGTACGTGCTGGCCAACTCGCAGCACTTCCGCCCGGGCGACCTGTGCGTGGTGCCGGACGGCGGCTGCGAGGACGGCTCCGAGATCGAGATCGCCGAAAAGAGCGGCGCATGGCTCAAGGTCAGCACGCATGGCCGGCAGTGCCACGCGTCCATGCCCGAGCTGGGCGTGAACGCCTTTCGCGCCGGATCCGCGATGGCCGCCTCGCTCGAAGGGCTTTATCTGGAATTCCCAAGGAAGAACCCCCTGTTTTCGCCGTCCGGAAGCACGTTCGAGCCCACCAAGAAGGAGGCCAACGTGCCCAACATCAACACCATCCCGGGCGAGGACGTGTTCTACGTGGACTGCCGGGTGCTGCCCGAGGAACCCCTCGATGGGGTCCTGGCGGCCGTCCGCCGCTACGCGGACCAGGTGGAAAAGAAGTACGGGGTGAAGATCGACGTGGTTCCGGCGGGAAAGCTGAGCCAGGCCGCTCCGGCCACCGCGGCGGACGCACCCGTGGTAAAGCTGTATTCGGAGGCGCTCCGGCACGTGTACGGGGTGGAGCCGCGCCTGGTCGGAATCGGCGGCGGCACCGTGGGCGCCTTCCTGCGCCGCGCGGGACACCCGGTGGTGGTAACCGGAAAGAACCAGTTTACGGCGCACCAGCCCAACGAGTGCTGCCTGATCGACAACATGGTGGGCGAAGCCGGGGTGTTCGCCTACGCCATGGGCGCCGCGCTCTAGCGCGCGCCGCATCGAGCGCGCGAGAGTGGCGAAACTGGCAGACGCGCCAGACTTAGGATCTGGTGGGGAAACCCTTGCGGGTTCGACTCCCGCCTCTCGCACCAACATCCTCCGGATAACGGGCGCCGGAAGCGACCGCTTCGCGCCCCCGAGTGGTCTTTTGGCTGGATTGTCGCATCCAAGCAATGACAGGAGTGTTCCTTGAAAGTCGAACTGAAGCAGCTGGAAGGCTGGAAGCGGGCCCTGGAGGTTGAAATTCCAGTCGAGGACGTGAACCGGCAGATGGACACCATCGTCGAGGAGTTCCGCCGGCGGATGAGTGTTCCCGGCTTTCGCAAAGGCAAGGTGCCGGAGAAGATGGCCCGCCAGAGCCTCGGGCCCACCGTGGACGAGGAGTTCCTGCGCCGGGTGGTGCCGGAGGCCTACGAGCGCGCGGTCCGCGAGGCCGCGGTGGTGCCGGCGGGGCAGGCCACCATCGAGAACCTGGACTACAAGCCCGGCCAGCCGCTGAAGTTCACGGCCCTGTTCGAGGCCCGCCCGGAAATCCAGCCCAGGGACTACAAGGGGCTGAAGCTCAAGCAGGAGAACGACGAGGTCAACGAGGACGACGTGGACAAGGTCCTGGCCGATCTGAGGGAGCGGTCGGCCGACTTCCCGGTTTCCGAAGGGACGGCCGGCCCCGATTCCATACTGCTCACGGACTACGAGGCCCACGACGAGAACGGCAAGCTGATGCCGGAGGGCCGCCAGCACAATTATCCGATCGAACTGGGAGCGGAGGGCCTTTTGCCCGAATTCCGCACCGGCCTGGTCGGGGCCAAGGCTGGCGAGGGCCGCACCTTGACCGTGAATTACCCATCCGACTTCCGTAATGAGAAGATGGCCGGGCATTCCGTTCGGTACGATATGAAGATCCGTGAAATTCGGGAGAAGAAGCTACCCGACCTGGACGATAACTTTGCCAGCACCCGTTTCGGCGCCCGGGACCTGGCCGACCTGAAATCCAGGATCCGGCTGCAACTGGAAGGCGAGTCCCGGCTTGCGGCGCGCGAGCGGCTCGAGGCGGCGGTGGTGGACGACGTGATCTCGCGAAACGATTTCTCTCCGCCTGAATCCATGGTGGAAGAGTTGCTGAACAACGTGGAACGCCGGGCGCGGGACGAGTCCAAGGACATCACGGACGATGACGTCCGCAATCTGCGCGAGGGATATAAGTCGGCGGCGCAGCGCGCGGTGAAGCGGGACCTCCTGTGGGAGGCAATCTCACGCACCGAGGGGCTCACCGTGGAGGCGACCGAAGTGGACGCGGAGATCCAGCGGATCCTGGAATCGGCCAAGAGCCGGCAGCCGGGACAGGGGCCGGACGAGCGCACCCTTCGCAGCGAGGCCGGCCGGAGCCGGATCCACGACGCCCTGGCGGACCGCAAGGTTTACGAGTTTCTGACCGGCAGCGCCGAGATCGCGCAGGTCGTCCGTCCGAGGCAGTCGCGGATCATCACCCCGTAGGGCGCGGCCCAGGAAGGTGTGATACAATACCCCTATGAAGGACAAAAATCCGATGAGCTATATCCCCATGGTGGTGGAGCAGGACGGACGCAGCGAGCGCGGCTACGACATCTACTCGCGGCTGCTCAAGGACCGAATTATTTTCCTTGGCTCGCCCATCGATGACTACGTCGCCAACGTGGTGATTGCCCAGCTCCTGTTCCTCGAGGCGCAGGACCCGGACCGCGACATCTACCTGTACCTGAACTCCCCGGGCGGCAGCGTGACCGCCGGGCTCGCGATCTACGACACCATGCAGTTCATCAAGGCCGACGTGGCCACCATCTGCATGGGCCAGGCGGCCAGCATGGGCGCGGTGCTCCTGTGCGCCGGAGCCGCCGGCAAGCGCTCGGCGCTGCCGCACTCGCGGATCATGATCCACCAGATCCTCGGGGGCACGCAGGGCCAGCTCACCGACATCGAGATCTACACCCGTGAAATGAACGCGCTCAAGGAGCGGCTGAACGACATCCTCTCGCGCCACACGGGCCAGACCATCGACAAGATCGAGAAGGACACGGATCGCAATTACTTCATGTCCGCCGAGGATGCCAAGGCGTACGGCCTGGTGGACGAAGTTTTCTTGAAGCGAAAGTAACTCGAGGCAGATTTCGGAGGGGCAGTTCACTTCGCCTCCGCTCCTTAGCCGGGAAAGCGAACCACGACATGAAGAAACGCGTCGCATCGCCCCACCCCATTCGCTGCTCCTTCTGCGGGCGCCAGCAGGACGAGGTTTCGCGCCTCGTCAGCGGGCCGTCCGTGTACATCTGCAGCGAGTGCGTGAAGCTGTGCAATGACATTCTGGAGGGCGAGGGCGAGCGCGAGCAGCCCACGCAGAAGGGTTCGCTTTCCAAGCCGGCCGAGATCAAGGGCATCCTCGACGACTACGTGATCGGCCAGGACCGGGCCAAGAAGACGCTGGCGGTGGCGGTGTACAACCACTACAAGCGCATCTACCACCCGGCCTCGACCGACGACGTCGAGCTCGAAAAGTCGAATATCCTCCTGATCGGGCCGACCGGCACGGGCAAGACGCTCCTGGCCCGGACCCTGGCGCGTTTCCTGAAGGTGCCGTTCGCGATCGTCGACGCCACCTGCCTCACCGAGGCCGGGTACGTGGGCGAGGACGTGGAGAACATCCTGGTCCGCCTGCTGCAGGCCGCCGACTTCAACCTGGTGAACGCCGAGCACGGCATCGTGTACGTGGACGAGATCGACAAGATCTCGCGCAAGAGCGAGAACCCCAGTATCACCCGCGACGTCTCGGGCGAGGGCGTGCAGCAGGCGCTGCTCAAGATCCTCGAGGGCAAGTCGGCCACCATCACTCCCGATGGGGCGCGCAACCGGCCCCAGCAGGAGCTGATCCAGATCGATACCACCAACATCTTGTTCGTCTGCACCGGCGCCTTCAACGGCCTGGAGGACATCGTGCGGCGGCGCGTCGGCGAGCGCGGACTCGGCTTCGGCGCGAAGCTGGCCGAGCGCCACGACG
>JANXVU010000036.1 GCA_025351485.1 Candidatus Eiseniibacteriota bacterium
ACCAGCGGGAGGTGATGACGGTTGCCTTGCCGGCGAACCGAACCAACCGCCTGGCCTATGCCTGCTGAGCCATGACTCTGGATGGTAACGGACAAAGGGCGCGTGGGTTGCGGCGCTTCGGACACATTCTCCGAAGCACAACCTACATGTTTGAGCGCCTCGGAAGGCTCCTGGGAACCGGAAGAGGCCCAAAAGCAGCGACCGTGCTGGTCACCACCGCGCTGTTCGCGCTGGCCCACTACCATGACCAGTGGCTGGCGGGGGCGGAGCAGGCCACCATCACCGGCCTCGTCTTCGGTACCATCTTCGCCGTCACGGGCCGCATCTGGATGGTGGTGTTCGCCCACGCCGCGTTCGACCTGGTGGCTGTGGCCATCATCTATTTGAATCTTGAAGCGCAGGTGGCGCATGTGTTCTTGAAGTAGGCGCAAATTCCATCCCTTGACACCTCCCCCTGCGGGGCGTAGCGTACTTAAACATTTCCCGGGTGCCCGAAGTCTTCGGGTGAAAAGGGAAGGGGGTGCAACTCCCCCACGGTCCCGCCACTGTGTTGGGCGAGTCCTGGATCGAATGCCACTGGCTCCGAAGCCGGGAAGGCGATCCAGGACGTTGAGCCCTGAGTCAGGAGACCTGCCCGGGTAGCCAGGGGTTCGATGCCACACGCCGCCAGGCGTGGGGGTCGCGCCCGCGATCCGGGCCCTCGGAACACCCGGAACGTCGATCCGCGGAGATCGATCGTGTGGTTCCCCATCGGGCGCGTCCACCGGCGTTGGGCGCTCGTCTTCATCCTGTCACCATCGTTGTGCCATGCGGGCCCGGTCCCGGAGCGCTTTCGCGCGCCCCGAGCGGTGCTGGATACCGTGCGTGTCACAGCGCCCCGCCCCGGGGAGGCCGAGCGGCTGCTGCGGGCGCCCGGATTCTCATCCTCCATTTCCACCAGGCAGATCTCCACGCCCGGCGGCGTGGCCGAAGCCGTGGGCCGCGCTCCCGGGCTCCACGTGACTTCCAGTGGCGGCCCCGGCGCGTTCGCCACCCTGTCCATCCGCGGCAGCTCCGCCCAGCAGGTGAGCTACTACCTGGACGGCGTGCCGCTGCGCTGGAGCGAGTTCGGCGCGCTCAATCTGAACGACCTTCCCTATGAATCGCTGCAACGGATCGAGGTGCACCGCGGCCACCTCCCGATGGAGCTCGGGAGCGGCGGGCCGGGGGGCGCGGTGAACCTGATCTCGGATACCGCGAACGGGCTCGCCGGGCGGTTCCACGTCGCCTCCGGAAGCTACGGAGAGCGCTGGGAGTCGGCGGGCGGCTCGCTGCGGGCCGGGGGTTGGTCCGCTCACGCCTCGCTCACACACACCGCCTACCGCGGCGACTTTGACTTCCGCGACGACCACGGCACCGGGCTGAATTCCTCCGACGACTCGCTGGCCACGCGCCGCAACAACTCGCTGGAACGCTGGCGCGGATCGATCCTGCTTTCTCGGGGCGCGCTGGGGGCCGGCTTGTACGGCTTCACCGCCGACCAGGGCCTGCCCGGGCTCGGCTACTCCCAGGCTCTGCGCACGCGCTATTCCGCCTCCGGCCAGGCGGCTCATCTCTTCTGGCGCGCCACCGGTGACGGGGAAGGTCCCCGGCTCGCCGCCGAGACGTTCTACACCCGTGGCGCCACGTACTTCCAGGATCCCAGGGGCGAGATGCGAGTGGGATTCCTGGAGTCGCGCAGCGTGGATGAAAGCGCGGGTCTTCGTTTCACGCTCGCCCGGCAGCTTGCCGCCGGAATCCATCTCGGAGCTCTCCTGCAACAGAGCGTGGAGCGCTGGGCGCCCGAATTTCTGATTCCCCGCCGCACGGCGCGCGGGGCCAACCGCTCCTCGGGCTTGCTGCGCATGGAGCTGGAGCGGGAAACCGGCCCGGCCCGCGTCTCGGCCGGCGCTCGCGCGGAGTGGTGGAGCGACCACGGTTCTTCCATCGACCGACTGGGCCATCCCACCGCGCCGCTTCCGGGGCGCGTGGAGTCCCGGATCCTTCCGCACGGCGCGGGCTCCATCCGGCTTGGTCCGGGGCTGTGGATCAAGGGTGGGGGCGGCGCCTATCTGCGGCTCCCCAGTATGAGCGAGCGATTTGGTATCGAAGGGAGCCAGGTGGGCAGCGCCACGCTGCGCCCCGAGCAGGGCGCCGACGCAGATCTGGGCGCGACATTCAGGACGGGCGGCGCGGACCGTTTCCTGGAGGCCGAGGCCGCGCGGTTCTGGGCCCGCTCCACTGACTTGATCGTCTTGGAACCCAACAGTTCGCGCACCGCGATTCCCCAGAACGTGGGGCGCGCCGTCACTTCCGGCGAAGAGTTCCACCTGCGGGGGCGGGCCGGCCTGGCGCGTGTCGATGCCTCGGCCACCTGGCTGCGCGCGGTGGATGACACCGACAATCCCTATCTGCGCGGCAAGCAGCTCCCGAATCGGCCGGAGCGCGAAGTGCGCGCGGAACTGGCGCTCGATCTGGGCGTGGTTTCTCCGGCGCTGCGCGTGGCGCACCTCGGATCCCACTGGTTGGACCGGGCGCACAGCCCGGGCAGCCTGCTGGCGTCGCGCACGCTGTGGGCGCTGGATCTGGACGCCCCGCTCGAGCGGGCGGGTCTCGTGTTGCACCTTACCTTCGACAATCTCACCGACCGCCGCGTTTCCGACGTGGACGGCTACCCGCTCCCGGGACGCTCCGTCCTGGTGGGGCTGACATGGGTCGCGCCCGGTCGCGATCGCGAACGCAACGGAAAGGAACAACCATGACCGCCCATCGCCGTCTCGCGCTCCTCGTGCTCGGGGCATCCCTGCTGGCTTCCTCGGCCCACGCGGCTTCCCGGGCCTTCGTCACCTGCACCGACTACGGGGTGAACGGCACCTTGAGCTCCATCCAGGACGCGAGCCCGTTCCCGGCCTCGAACATCGCCGCGACCATCGGCAGCGACGCCGTGCCGCGCTTCTACGGCGGGCTGCTCTACGTGGTGAACCGCCAGGGCGGGGACAACATCCAGGTGCTGGACCCCTCGAACAACTTTCACACCGTGATCCAGTTCTCCACGGGCCCGGGTTCCAATCCGCAGGACATCGCGCTGGCATCTTCCACCAAGGCCTACGTGTCGCGCTACGAAAGCCCGGATCTGTGGATCATGAACCCCCAGACCGGCGCCCACACCGGAACCGTCAGCCTGGCCGCATTCGCCGATGCCGACGGGATTCCCGAGATGGCGCGCATGGCGGTGGTGGGCCGGCGGCTCTTCGTGGCGCTGGAACTGCTCGACCGGGCGAATTTCTTCGTGCCCACCGGGCCCGGCAAGGTGGCGGTGATCGACATGGACACCGATCAACTGATCGACGCCGACCCCCAGGCGCAGGGAGTTCAAGCAATTACCCTCACAGGTTCCAACCCGACCACCCAGTTCCAGCTGGAGCGCTCCATGGGAAAACTGCTGATCGGCGAGACCGGCAACTACGGGGTGAACGACGGGGGAGTGGAGGCGATTGATCCGGTGAGCCTGAAGGCCCTGGGGATCGGCGCCACGGAGGCATCGCTTGGTGGAGACATCCTGGCAATCTCCGCTTCGGTGGGACCGGGAGGCGGCTGCTACGGAATCGTGGCGGACGCCAGCTTCAACACCTCGCTGGTGAAATTCGAAATGGACGGCAGCCAGGCGATCCCGGTGCACCAGGCCGCCGGGTTCGTGCTGGCCGACGTGGCCCAGGACGACGCGAACCATCTGTGGCTTTCCGACCGCACCGGGCAGTCGCCGGGGATGTGGGTGTTCGATGGAACTACCGGCCAGCCGCTAACGAATGGGCCGATTTCGACCGGGCTCCCGCCCAACACCATCGCGTTCGATGTGAGCGTTCCCACCGGGGTGACCGCGCCGCCGGCGCGGACGGGCCTGGCGGTGCGCGTCCAGGGCAGCGCGCTGTTTCGCGGCTCGGTGAGTTTCGAGGTCCAGGGAGCGGGCGCCCGTTCGAGCGCGCGGATCGTCAACGTGGCCGGGCGCGCGGTGCGCGACCTGGGCGTGCCGGTCTCGGGCGCGGTCCGCTGGGACGGTCGGGACGCCTCCGGCGCTCGCGCACCTTCGGGCGCCTACTGGCTGGAAGTGGAAAGCGAAGGTCGAAGGGCGGGAGCGCGAGTCACCAGGCTCTAGAGCGGCTTGCCAAGCTCGCGCGCCCACCGGGGTCGGTCCTCAGTCTTTGACGCCGGCGGCCCCTAATGCCGGTGGCCGTGGTGGCCGCCGCCGCCCGGATACCCGCCGTGCCCGCGCGACCAGCCGCCGTGGCCGCCCCCGTAACCGTAGCCCCGGTAACCGCCACCCCCAAACCCGAAGTTCAGGGACAGGCGGGAGCCGTAGTACGGGTAGTTGTAGTAAGGATACGCGCCGACGTACGGGTGCTGGTAACCCGGGCCGTAGTCATCTTCCGTATCTTCCGTCCTCAACATGGCCGTGATCACTTTGTCGGATATGCCCGCGTGCTTCAGTTCCCGCAGGTCATCCGCGTCCAGGTGGAACGCCTTGCCGCCGTGCTGGATCTTTTCGAGGATGAGTTCGTCGGAAATGCTGTCCTGGTGCATCTGGATGACGTCCTTCCATCCGAACGCGCGGGCGTGCGAAGGCAGGACGGCCAGCAGGAGCAGCGCAGCTCCCAGTATGATGAATTGTCTCATTGCAGGCCTCGCTTCAGGTTGCCGAGGATGGGTGCAGTCTACCGAAAAGAAGGATAACACCTGCCGCGCCTGCGGGCAATGTGGAGGAAAGGCGCGAGCCGGCCTACCCCGGAACTTCCACCGCGTACTTGAGGACTTCATCCATCCGCCGCGCGAGCATGGAAAAGTGGCCTTCGCCCGGGCACAGGATGAGCTCGCAGTCGGGAAGACGGCGGGCCTGGTGGCGGGCCATGCCGGCGGGGACGCTGGTGTCGAGCTCCGCCTGCCACAGGCGGATGTGCATGGAGATGTCTTCCGGGCGAAAATCCCAGTCGCGCGTGAGCAGCAGCGCTTCCAGGCTGGGGCCGCGGCTGCCGGATCGGAAGGATTCCAGGATGTCGTCCACCAGCAGGTTGGGCAGGTCGGTGCTGGCGAGGGCTTCCCTGTCGGCGGGAGAGAGCTCGATGTCCCATTTCCATGCGAACCTGGCGCGCCAGTCGCGAAAGAACGCGCCGGCCATGGCCCAAATCTGCTCGGCGGCCCACGGGAATTGCCGGCCGATCACGAACCCCAGGCGATACTCCACGCGCATTCCGTGGGCTTCGTCCATGGATTCAGGAGGGCCCATGCCGCACACGAACATGGCGCGCGTGAGCCGCTCCGGGATCTTCAGGGCGCACGCGGCGGCGTAGGGTCCGCCCGCCGAGAATCCCACCACCCCGAACTTTTCAAGCCCCAGCGCGTCGGCCAGTTCGATCACATCCGAGGGCCACGCGCCGATGGTGCGGTCGGCCTTGAAGGTGGATACGCCGCAGCCGGGCCGCTCCGGCGCGATCACGCGTGCCCCCACGCGCCGCCCGGGAGCGTCCGTGACGCGTCCCAGCACGTAGGATCCCGGCAGCCCGTGAAAGAACATCACGGGCCGTCCCCCGGGATCGCCGTACTCCGCGTATCCCAGCGTGCGCCCGTCGCGGAGCCGGATGGTCCGCGGGGGCGCCGGAGGCACGTTGGCTTCCGGCGGAGTCAAAGGGCTATCCCCGGTACTGGGCTGTGAAATGCTCGGGATTGAGTCCCTCGCCGGTGGCGTGGCGAAGCCCGTCTTCCCAGGGCCGCAGGGCGCCCGGCTCGAAGATCTTCGACTTCAGGTAGGCGCCCACTTCCGGGCGGTCCACCAATGCGCCCAGGCCCGCTCCCGGCTTGCCCGCCACTTCGCGCTGCATGTAGGAGTCGAGCTGGGAAGCCATCATCTCGCCCAGCAGATAGTTCTGGTAGTAGACCGGGGCGAGCGCCACGTGGATCTTGGCGGCCCAGTCGGGCTGGTTGCGGCCCGGCGGGCGGGTGAGCTTCTGCAGGCGCTCGGCGTGGTCCCACCACTTCGAGTTCAGGTCGCCGTCGGGATTCGCGTACAGGTCGCGCTCGAAGTAGGTCATCACCTGCACCCAGCGGGTGAGGATCAGCAGACCTTCCCCGAGCCGCACCCGGAGTTTCTTTCCCAGCGCCTGGGCCTCCGCGGCCGGCACGCCGGCGAACCGCTCCAGCCAGTGCGGGTCGCGCGGGAAGCGCCCGTTGATCATGGCGATGGCTTCGGTGGAAAGCGTGTGCGCCGCCTGGCGCAACACCCACGGCAGCGCGCGGTCCAGGTACTTGTCGTACACCGCGTGGCCCAGCTCGTGCAGGAGCGTTTCCATCCAGCGCTCGTTGGGCACGATGTTGCACAGCATGCGCACGTCGGCCCCGCGGTCGATGCTCATGCAGAAGGCGTGCTGGCACTTGCCCGGCTTTTCGTACAGGTCGCTGCGGGCGATGATGTCGTCCACTTCCAGGCCGATGCCCCGGTAGTGGGCCGACGAGATCGGCTCCAGCGGCTTGCCCGCGAACCAGGGATCGAGCGACAGGTCCTGCGCGGGCGCCTCCTGGAAGAACGGATCGGAGTAGTGCCACGGCATGAGCTTGTCGGCGGCCACGCCGAACCGCGTGGAAAGGCTGCGGTCCAGCTGCTTCTTGTACTCGGAGTAGGGCTCTTCGGAAAGCTCGGTGAGGCGCTCGAAGGTCTCGAACAGGCGCTTCTCGTCCAGTTCCTGCATCTCCAGGCTCATCGCGAAGTGGTCGCGGAAGCCCAGCCGGCGCGCCTCGGCGTTGCGCATGCGCGCGAGCTCGCGGACCTCCTCGGCCACCTGCGCCCCCACCTGCTTGCTGGCTTCCCAGGCGGCCTGGCGGCGGTCGGAGTTGTTCTCGTCGTGCAGGATCTTCTTGAGCTGGTTGTCGGTCACTTCCGCGCCGTCGATCTTTGCCCGGAATCGGTTGAAGCCGGCCTCCAGGGCCATCTCGCGGCGGACGATCTCGTCCAGGACCTCGGGCTTGCTCTGGTTGCCCAGATACTGCAGGTAGAAGAGGTGCACTTGACGGGCCAGCGCGGGCATTAGCGAGGCCGCAGCCCGGTCAAACGCGCGGACCTCCTCGAAGCGGGCCGAGTCGCTGTAGCGGCGGCAGATCTGCGCGCGGTACTTCGCGCTTTCTTCCTCGTATTTCTGCTCGCCGGTCACGTTCAACTGCCAGTACGCGATGTTGTGGGCCTTGCTCAGCGGCTCGATGGCATCGTTTTCCGCCTGGACCCAGGCGGCGACTTTGGATGAATCGATGGTCTCGCTCGTGGTCAACTCACACCTCTTTGAAGTTGCATGTGCGCCGTCGGGGCGGGGAAGCCGCGCCCGCGTGGACTGGCGGGAGTGGAACTCGCCTGGAAAGACTGGTCAGGAGCCAAAACGGGAGATTATCACGGAGCCGTGGGGGGAGTCAGCGAGCGAATCAGGGCCGCCTGCTGGGCCGAGTAATTGGCGGCATCCTCCGCCCTTCCGGCGGCCCGCGCCCGGTCGGACGCCTCGCCCAGCGCGCGGGAGGCGGCCGTGCCGTCCCCGGTGCGCAACTGGCACACGGCGAGCATCGCCCAGGACTCCGGGTCGTCGGGGGATCGCAAGGTCAGCGTCCGGGCCAGGGGAAGGGCGCGCGCGAAGTCTCCGGTGCTGCGGTAGAGGTAGGCCAGCGAACGGGTGGATTCGAAATCATCCGGCGCGCGGCTCAGCCGGTTCTCCAGGATCCCCTCGGCGTCCCGGAGCACCGCGTTGAGCGCCTGGGGCCCCCGCGGGAGGAAGGCCAGTCTGGGAAAGCGGCGTGCGGCCTGTTCGGCTCCCTGGGGCAGGTTCGCCGCCAGCCACCACCCCGAATCAACCGGGGCGACGTAGAAGGAATCGCCCTCCGACGCATGGCTCCAGAACATTCTCAGGAATTGCAGATCGGCGGCGTGCCACAGGAAGTGCGCCGGGTGGGCGGCCCACAGCTCCACGCCGGCTGCGCGGCCGTAGGCCAGGTTCGCGCGCTTTCCGTGGGCCATGTGGCGCGGGGTGGTGAAGGGCATGCGGGCCACTCCCGAATCCGTGAGGCCCAGGCGGTCCAGCGTGCGCAGGCCCGAGAAGTAGGGGATCGCGCCTACGCAGTCCACCGCCACGCGAGCGTCCGCGGGCAGGACGCCCCGCCGCACCATGTCGCCCAGCCGGCGGCCCTCCGGCTCCTGTCCCAGCAGGAACATGCGATGTTCTTCCTGGCGCAGGCCCACCAGGTTGGCCGAGAGCGAGTCTTGCAGCTCGCGGTGAAACCGGTCCAGCGCTCCCACTCCGGGCACCGCGCGAAACGGATCGGTGTCCGCGGCAAGGTAGCGCCGGGCTTCCGGGGTGTCTGCGGGGATTCCGGGAAATCCGGCCACGTAGTGGTTCGGATACTCCGCATGGCTGCGCCAGGGGAGCGCCACGATCCCCGCAACCACCACGGCCAGCCAGGCCCAGGCGACCACCCGCGTGCGCGGCCGCTGCATCAGCCGGCGCACGCCGTCCCCCATCAACAGGTAGAGGAACGGAAAATACAGATCCAGCGGGCGGTATTCGAAGTGGTCGCCCCCGATGGAGGCGATGTAGAGCGCGTGTGGGATGACCACCGCCGCAAAGAGCAGCGGTATGGCGGTGGACCGGCGTTCCCGGTGGAGCTTCCATCCCATGAAGAGCAGCGGAGGCCAGGCGAGCGCACCGTACTCCAGCGCAAACGAGGCAAAGTAACGGATTCCCGAGGAAAACCACACCTTTCCGCCCACCTTGGCGTAGTAGGTGTTGGGAAGCCACTCGTGGTAATAGGCCAGGCGGAACACGAGATGCGCGGCCACGAGCATCACGAACGGCAGCGCCCGCTTGAGCCAGGCCCCCGCGCGGAATTTCCCCCGGGAGCGCAGGTGGAGCCCGGCGGCGCCAAAGGCGCACAATGCCAGCAGCGGACCGTCGGGCCGGGCCAGGCTGGCCAGGCCGAAAATTACCCCGGCGAGCGGCCTCCGCGTGCCGTCCCCGTGCTCCTCGGACTCCACCTCCAGCACCAGGCGCAAGGTAGCCGCCACCACCAGAAACTCGAAGCACCGCGTCTCCAGGCCGCTCGTGCCCCACACCGCCACGCTTCGCGTCACCGCCAGCAGCAGCGGGGCCACCAGCGCCCACGCGCCCGAGCCTTCCGAGCGCCACCGCCGGACTCCCCACCAGGCCACCAGTGCCCACAGTCCCAGGGAGAAGATCGTGGAGAGCGCGTTGGCCGCGTTCTCCGGCGCAATTCCCAGGGCGTCCAGCGCGCCCAGCGCCAGCACCCACAGGAAATTGGTGTAGCCCTCGACCCGCTCGAACCCCGGGTTGAACACCAGCCCGCGGCCGTGCGCCAGGTTGCGCGCGTACCGAAACGAGATGAAGGAGTCGTCGGTCAGGAACCAGTACTTGAAGTGGTGCAGGATGAACAGGACCAGAGTAGCGGCGAGGGCCGCGAGTAGCGCCGGATGGATCCGGCCGGGGTGGGCGCCGGAGGCGAAATGGGTCCCTTGAGGGGGGGGAGGGGGCGCGGGGCGGCGGGCACGGGACATGGACGGAAAGTATTGGGGCGGCGGCCCGGGGTGTCAAGGAAAGGCCCTCAAACAGGCCCGAAACCGGGCCCCCGGGCACGATTACCCCGAGGACACGCGTTTGTGCTATGATTCCGCGTTCGCCGCAGACCCCAAACTGCCACCGATTCCCCCTGAAACAGCCAGGAGATTCACGTTTTGATTCGCACTCGCGACAAGATCCGCAATATTGCCATCATCGCCCACGTCGACCACGGCAAAACCACTCTGGTGGACGCCCTCCTGTGGCAGAGCGGCACGTTCCGCACCAACGAGAACATTGCCGAACGGGTCATGGACTCCAACGATCTCGAGCGCGAGAAGGGCATCACCATCATGGCCAAGAACACGGCCATCCAGTACGGCGACTACCACATCAACATCGTGGACACGCCGGGCCACGCCGACTTTGGTGGAGAGGTGGAACGCACCCTCACCATGATCGACGGCGTGCTGCTGCTGGTGGACGCCTCGGAAGGCCCGCTGCCCCAGACCCGCTTCGTGCTCATGAAGGCGCTGGAGCTCAAGCTCCAGCCGGTCGTGGTGATCAACAAGATCGACCGCAAGGACGCCCGCGCCAAGGAAGTGCTGGACGAGATCTATGACCTGTTCATCGACCTCGACGCCAGCGAGGAGCAGCTGGAGTTCCCGGTGCTGTACACCAACGCGCGCGCCGGCACCTGCCGGCTCAGCCCCGACGGTCCGGACACCAAGCTCACGCCGCTCTACGACGCCATCGTACGCACCATTCCGGCGCCGGTCTACGACACCGACAAGCCGCTGCAGTTCCGAGTGACCACGCTGGACTACGACGACTTCGTGGGCCGCATGGCCATCGGGCGCATCGTGAACGGCACCATGCGCAAGGGCCAGCAGGTGCTGCTGCTGGCGCACGACGGCCGGCAGCTTCCCGGCAAGATCACCGCGCTGTTCGGCTTCGAGGGGCTCAAGCGGATCCCCATCGAAGAAGCCAACCCCGGGGAGATCGTGGCCATCGCCGGCATCGCCGAGATGACCATCGGGGATACGGTCGGAGACCCGGAGCGCCCGGAGGCCCTGGCCAGCATCCACATCGACGAGCCCACGGTCAGCATGATCTTCAGCGTGAACACCTCCCCGCTGGCCGGGCAGGACGGCAAGTTCGTGACCTCGCGCCACCTGCGCGAGCGCCTGGAAAAGGAAATCCTGGGCAACGTCTCCATCCGGGTGGAGCCCACGGAGTCGGCCGATTCATTCAAGGTCTCGGGGCGCGGAGAACTGCAGCTGGCGATCCTGATCGAGATGATGCGCCGCGAAGGCTTCGAGATGTCGGTGAGCCGGCCCGAGGTGATCACCAGGGTCGAGAACGGCCACACCATGGAGCCCATGGAGCTGGTGGTGATCGACTGCCCGGAGGAGTTCGTGGGCGTGATCACGCAAAAGCTCGGACCTCGTCGCGGCCGGATGACCAAGATGGTCAACCACGGCACGGGCCGCGTGCGCCTGGAGTTCCGCATTCCCTCGCGCGGGCTGATCGGGTTCCGCAACCAGTTCCTGACCGACACGCGCGGCACCGGGCTCCTGAACCACATCTTCGACGGCTACGAGCCATGGTGCGGGCCGCTGCCGAGTCGCAAGACCGGAGCCCTGGTCTCGGACCGCAACGGCAAGTGCACCACCTACGCCATCGAGCACCTGCAGGAGCGGGGCGAGATCCTGGTGCACCCCGGGGATGCCGTCTACATGGGCATGGTCATCGGTGAGAACGCCCGCGAAGCCGACATGGACGTGAACATCACCAAGGAAAAGAAGCTGACCAACATGCGCGCCTCGGGCTCCGACGACGCGGCCAAGATCGTGCCGCCGCGGATCATGAGCCTGGAGCAGGTGATCGAGTTCCTCGGCGACGACGAGCTGGCCGAGATTACGCCGAACATCATCCGCATCCGCAAGCGGCAGCTGAGCCCGCACGACCGGCCGCGCAAGGAATTTGCGTAGGCGGAAGAGCGGCCGGCAACTGGGCAAGAACAGGAACGGGCGGCTCCCTCGCGGGGCCGCCCGTTTTCTATCGTGTGGCCCGCAGTGGGCCCTGTTCGCCGGGAGGCGCCTAGGAGGCCTTGGCGGAGGCCTCGGCCTTGGAGTGCGTCTTCACCTTGGCGTGCCGGGGCACCTTGCCAGTGGCGGATGTGGCCGTGGCCATCTTGTGCTGCACGGCGTCCATGGCGCAGCGCGGGCACTTGCCGGACGTCCCGACATCCTTGCCATCCTTGGGGCAGGTGAAGTTGAGGGCCATCAGCGCCAGCGCCTTCTTGTGGGTCGGGCAGGTCCCCGGCTTGTTGCTGTGGTATTCGCATCCGGCGGCCGGGCAGTCGTACTCGACGTCCCCGCTCTTGTGAATGGCCCCATCCGAGGGGGCCGATGGGGCCGCGGAGTATCCGTCGGCGCGCGCTCCGGCAAAACCGAGGCACAGGACCAGCAGGGAGGCAGATGCGGCTGCGATACGGAACTTCATGCTAGAGTCTCCTTGAAAGATGTCCAATTGCGGCCAACCTGTTCAGTCTGCACCGCCCGGTAGGGCGGGGTCAAGGAGCGCACATGAGTCGTCCCATCCGCGTCGGGCTCATCGGCACCGGCTTCGGCCGCGTGGTGCAGGGCCCCGGTTTCCTGAAGCACCCGAAGTTCGAGCTGGTGGCGCTGGCCAGCGCCCGCAAGGAACGCGCCGAGTCGGCCGCCGCGGAGCTCGGCGTGAAGTACGCCACCGACGACTGGCGCCGCATGCTCTCCGAAGTGGAGCTGGACCTGGTGAGCGTGATCACGCCCCCGGTGCACCACCATCCCATGGGCATGGCGGTGCTGGAATCCGGGCGCGACCTGCTCCTGGAAAAGCCCACCGCGATGGACGCGCGCGAGGCCCGCGAATTGCTGGACACGGCCCGGGCCAAGGGCCGGGTGCACGCGCTGAACCACGAGTTTCGCTGGGTGCCGGAGCGTGCCGCGCTGCGCGCGCGGGTGGCCAGCGGGGCCATGGGCCGCCTGCAGCGCTTCGAAGCGAGGGCTTTCTTTGACTTCTACAATCCCCACATGAAGCGGGCCTGGGGCTGGCTCAACGACGCCACCATGGGCGGAGGCATCCTGGGCGCGATCGGATCGCACATCGTGGACTACGCCCGTTTCGTGGCCGGAGAGATCCGGACCGTTTCGGCGCAGGTGGAAACGCAGGTGAAGGAGCGCGCCGATGCCACGGGCCGGATGAAGCCCGTCACCGCGGACGACGGCTTCTCGATGCTGCTGGAATTCGAGAGCGGCGCCACCGGGTCGGTGGTGTGCTCGTCCACTTCCTCGGTCCGCAGCCAGCTCTTCGAGGCGCACGGAGAGAACGAGAGCCTGATCCTGGACGGAGATCTCCTGTTCCGGGGCACGCCGGGCGGGCCCCGGGAGCCGTACCCCGTTCCCGAGGAGTTCCACATCCACAAGCTCGGGGCCGACGCGCTTCTGGATCCCTTCTACGCCTTCCTGGAATCGCTGGCCCCGGCTATCGAGGGGCGGACCGAATTCCGTCCCAACCTGGAGGACGGCCTCAAGGTGCAGCAGGTGCTCGACGCCGCGCGGCTCTCCAGCTCCTCGGGCCGACGGGAGCGCGCGGGCGGCCCCATCTGAACCGGCGATATTCCGGCGATTGACAGCCCCGGGATGAGGTCGCCACAATGTCCCACACTTGGAATTCACACG
Source organism: Candidatus Eiseniibacteriota bacterium (assembly GCA_025351485.1). Taxonomy (GTDB): domain Bacteria; phylum Eisenbacteria; class RBG-16-71-46; order RBG-16-71-46; family JACRLI01; genus JANXVU01. Next base: position 13,334 of record JANXVU010000036.1, read on the forward strand.
TATCCCGCTTCCGTCCCGAGGCTACGCATGAGCGACACCACTCCCGTCGAAAGTCAGACGCTGGGACTTCCGCAGCACCGCCTGGAGATCCTCTACCAGGTGAGCCGCTCGCTGGGGGCCCTGCTGGAGTGGACCGAGCTGGTCCAGAGCATGATGGACCTGGTGCTCCGCACCCTGAACGCCGAGCGCGGGGTGCTGTTCCTGCGTGGACCGGACGGCTCGCCGGTGCCCGAGGTGGCCCGCGGGGCCGACGAGACCACGCTGCAGGAGGCCACCGAGACCAGCCGGCGCATCCTGGACCGCGCCATGGTGCGCGGCGAGGCGGTGCTCTCGGACGACGCCCAGACCGACGAGCGATTCAAGACCTCGCAGTCGGTGCGAAATCTAAAGATCGTCTCCTTCATGTGCGTGCCGCTGCGCCGCGGCGACCGCATCCTGGGCACGCTGTACCTGGACAACCGCAGCATCACCGCCCTGTTCAACAAAGAGGACCTGGCGTTCCTTTCGGCGCTGGCCGACCTGTGCGCCATCGCCCTCGAGAACTCGCGCCTGCACCAGGACCTCAAGCAGGAAGTGCGGCAGCTGCGCCGCGACGTGCAGGGCAAGTATCGCTTCGAGAACATCCTGGGGACCAGCGAGCGCATGGTGAAGGTGTTCAAGATCCTGGAGCGGGTGGTGGAGACCGATGCGACCATCCTGATCCAGGGCGAGAACGGGACCGGCAAGGAGCTGGTGGCACGGGCCATTCACTTCAACAGCAAGCGCAAGGAAAAGCCGTTCATCACCGTGGACTGCGGCTCGCTCCCCGAGCACCTGGCCGCGAGCGAGCTGTTCGGGCACCGACGCGGCGCCTTCACCGACGCGCGGGAAGACCGGCGGGGGCTGTTCGAGGAGGCCAGCGACGGCACGGTGTTCCTGGACCAGATCGAGGATCTGCCGCTGCCGCTGCAGCCGCAGCTGCTGAGGGTGCTGCAAGAGCGGGAAGTGCGGCGCGTAGGGGAGACCACCTACCGCAAGGTCAATACCCGCGTGGTGGCCGCTTCGCGCATCAACCTGGACGAGAAGGTCAAGAACGGGACATTCCGCGAGGACCTGTACTTTCGGCTCCGCGTGGTGCCCCTGACGCTGCCCCCGCTGCGGGAGCGTCAGGCGGACATCCCGGTCCTGGCCCAGAGCTTCCTCGAGAAGGTCAGGGACGCCCAGCCCGACGCCCCCAAGGGATTTTCCAAGGCGGCCATGGACGTGCTCCTGAAACACCGCTGGCCCGGCAACGTGCGGGAACTGCAGCACACCGTGGAGCGCGCGGCGCTGTTGGGAACCGAGAGCCGCATCCAGCCCGAGGACCTGGACCTGGAGGGCGGCACGTCCGGCCCGCCGTCCCTGACCGAGGCCCGCCGCAACACCGAGGAAGCCAAGATCCGCGAAGCCCTCCTGGAGACCGGGGGCAACGTGAGCCACGCCGCCGAGAAACTTGGCGTGGGCCGCAGGACCCTGCAGCACATGATGAAACGCCACGGCCTCAACCGCGAAGAGTTTCGCCTCCGCTGATCCACGGGTGCGCGCCCGCTGCGTTGGGTGCGCATCGAACCGCGCATATGTTGCGCAGATTTTCGACCATTCCACCGATGCGCCCGCGCAATTCTCCAGCCATCAAAACTTCTAAAATGCTATAAGACAATGGTTTGAACACTTACCACTCTCAGGTTCCGGATATGGCACAGGCCGTGCATTTCTACTTCGTCAGGATGACGATGCGTCATCCTGGAATGACAGAAGGATTGTCCGGTGGATGCACGGATCCGCCGGCCGGGCCGGCGGGGACCTCGATGAGGTTCCCGCCGCGCCTGTTTCATAGGTCATGGCACATTGACAATAATCACTATATCGACGATAATGGAATGTCTGTCCGCAAGCGTGCGCGCCCACTCAAACAGGAGGCCCAAGTGGCACTTCGTTCACGTGCAATTGCCTTCCTAGTCCTGCTCGGTATGATCGCAGCGGGCGCCGCTTCGGCTCAGCAGACCGTTGCGACCACGTTCACCGGCACCGCCACGTCCACGGGCGTGGTCAAGCGCACCATCATCGACATCACCAAGCCCGGCATCGTGCCCAACGGGGCCCGCAGCCAGGGCACCCAGGTTTGCGGGCTGGTCTCCTGGTCGTTCTACATCTCGGCCCCGGCCGGCAAGACCCAGAACCAGATCGGGTTGATCTACCGCAACGCCGCCAATGCGGCGGCTGCCGCGCAGGATCCGTGCCCCGGGTATTCCGCGTACTTCTGCTTCGCGGCCCCGGACTCTCATGCGGTGGCCTTGAACAAGCCGCTCGGCACCTACTCGATCACGGATTCGGGTGGAATTCCCGGGGTCACGATCGCCAACCAGACCTTGACCCAGAACAACGGCCCGGCGGCCTCCAGTACCGGAACTGCCGCGCTGGGATTGCTGCTGGCCGCGGCAAGCGTCGTCATTTTAAGGCGTCGAGCGCAAAGCTAGCGCGTCTCGATCACCCGAGCCCGCATCCAGTGGAGTCCAAGGCCCGACATGGCTCTTAACCGCTCCGTTGTTCTCGTGATAACCGTCATCCAGGTTCTGTGGGCGGCGGCCGCGGTCGCCCAGACTTCCAACTGGATGAGCATGACCGGCGTCGCCACCGCTCCCGGCAAGATCAAGCGCAGCATCATCGACATCACCAAGCCGGGCTATATCGAGGCGGTGGGCCGAAGGCGTGGCCTGGATCCCGTTCCCAGTTCGACCCGGGCCACCACGGTGTTTTCGGTGCCGATCCAGACCGGGCAGACTCCCGCCATCGTGTGCCACAACTACCTGGATTCGGCCACGGTGGCCCTGGCGCCCCTGGGCTACGCGGTCCGCTATGTCAGCAACGCGCCCATCCCGAGCACCGTGGAAGTGGTCAAGGTCATCGGGTCGTTCACCGTGATCGACTCGATTTCGTCGCCCGGTATGGTCTTTTCCACGAAGTTCGTTCCGCTGAACAACGGCCCCGCTCTGAGTCCAGGCTGGGCCGAGGCGCTGGTCGGCCTGCTGGCCGCCGCCGCCCTGTTGATCTTGCGCCGCCGCCGGCTCCAGCCCGCAAAGGTTCGCGGGCGTTAGAGTCCGCCTCGCGGCGCGTCTTGAAAGGCCGGGCCCTTCGGGGTCCGGCCTTTATCATGCCCGGTAAAAAGAAGACGCGCCGGGCGGCCGCGGCCCATTAGAATGTCCCCATCGCTATGCGAACCCACTTCGGAAGATACTCAACCCTGAGCCGCCTCGGGGCAGGCAGCTTCGGCGACGTCTTTCTGGCCCACGACCCGGACCTGGACCGCCAGGTGGCGATCAAGGTGGTGGAGGCGAAGAACGTCGGCGCCGAGGGGCTGGCCCTGCTCACGCGCGAGGCACGCAACGCCGCGGGGCTGCAGCACCCCAACCTGGTCGCCGTCTACGACGTTGGCCGGGACGAGGAGCTGGCCTGGGTGGTGATGGAGCACGTCTCCGGGGAGACCTTGCGGGCCCGCATGGACCGCGGCCCGCTGGAGTCGGGCGAGGCGGCGCGCCTGGGGGCCGAGCTGTGCGGAGCGCTGCGCGTGGCCCACGCCCGCGGCGTGATCCACCGCGACGTCAAGCCCGCCAACATCCTGCTCACGCCCGAAGGCTCCCCCAAGCTGGCCGACTTCGGCCTGGCTCGCGCTCCGGGAGGCAGTTCCCTGTCCGGATCCGGGGGCCTGGTGGGGACGATCCTTTACGTGTCGCCCGAGCAGGCCATGGGGGAGAAGATCGACGGGCGCGCCGATCTCTTCTCGCTGGCGGTGGTGCTGTTCGAGGCCATCACCGGGCGCTGCCCGTTCGAGCGCGAGAGCGCGGTGTCGTCCCTGTACGCCATCCTGCACGAGAGCCACGAGCAGGGCGGCAAGGAAGGCGAGATCTCCGACCCGCGCCTGGCGGAGTTCTTCCGCCGCGCCCTGTCCAAGGACGTGGCCGGGCGCTATGCCGATGCCGACGCGTTCGCCGCCGCGCTGCTGGAAGCGATCGCGCCCCGCAGCCCTTCCGCCGAGGCGCAGCCCGACATCGGTCCCGCGCCGGCCCCCCGCCCGCGCTTCGAGTCCCGCCTGGTGGGCCGCGCCGTGGAGTTGGGCCGGTTGCGCTCGAGGCTCGACGAGGCGCGCGAGGGTCGTGGGGGAGCGGCCATCCTGGCCGGCGAGGCGGGCATCGGAAAATCCCGGTTGCTCTCGGAACTCACCCAGATCGCGACCTCCCAGGGCATGCGGGTGCTGCGCGGCCGCGCGGTGCTGGAAGGCGGCCCGGCCTACCACCCGTGGTCGCTCATCCTGGGCGAGGGGCTCGGCTCCAGCGGGCAGGCCGCGGGCCGCAGCTTGGATGCCTTCCTGGAACGCCATCCCGACTTTGCCGGTCCCCGCGCGGCCAGCTTGCGCCGCCTGCTTCACCTGGGCCGGGAGGGAGCTCCCGACGACGACGTGAGCGGCCCCGACCAGATTTGGGACGCGGTGGTGGCGACGCTGCAGGCCCTATCGGCCGAGCGCCCCATGCTGGTGCTGCTGGACGATCTGCACTGGGCCGATCCGGCCTCGCTCAAGCTCTTCCGGTACGCCGGCGCCCACGCCGAGGGGCGGCGCTGGCTGCTGCTGGGAGCCTTCCGCCCCGAAGAGGCCGAGGGCCAGCCGGGCGACGAGTCGGTGGCCGAGATCGTGCGCCTGATGGGCCGCGAGGAGGAAGTGGAGACCATCCCGCTCAAACGCCTCGACCGGGATGCCGCCGGCGAGATGCTGCTGGACCTGCTCCACGACGAACCGCGCGGCGCCAACCTGGGCGACCGGGTATACCGCGAGACCGAGGGCAACCCGCTGTTCATCCTGGAAGTGGCCAAGCTGCTGGCTTCCGGCGAAGAGGGCGCGGGCGATCTTTCCATTCCGCCGCGCGTGGTGGACGTGGTGCAGCACCGCCTGGACCGGCTCACCCAGGAGGAGCGGGACGCGCTGGAAGTGGCCGCGGTGGAGGGCGAGTTCTTCCACGTGGGCCCCATCGCCAGGGTGCTGGGGCTGACCCGGATTCGCGCGCTCAAGATGCTGCAGGGACTGGAGAGCCGCCACCGGCTGGTGAGCCCGGCCGAGCGGCGGTTCCGGTTCGACCACGCCAAGATCCGCGACGTGATCCTGATGCGCGTTCCCGAGGAACTCCGGCGCGAGTACCACCGCGCGGTGGCCGAGGCGCTGGTCGAGGAGCGCGCGGAGGTTCGCAGCGCGACGCTGGCCCAGCACTGGGACGCGGCCGGCGAGCCGGCCAAGGCGCTGCCCTACCGGCTGGCCGCGGCCAAGGAAGCCCGCCAGGTGTTCGCCAACGACGAGGCGCTGCGCCATCTGCAGGCGGCGCTGGCCACACTGGATTCCTCGAGCGCCGATCCCGAGGCGCGCCGCATGGCCGTCGGCGTCAGACTTTCCAAGGGCGAAGTGCACCTGCTCATCGGCAACTTCAAGGAGTCGGCGGCCATGTTCGAGAGCGCCGCCAGATCCGCCGAGGCCGAAGGGCTCGCCGAGCTGCTGGCGCGCGCCCGCATGGGCGTGGGGGAGGCGTGGTTCGCCCTTTCCGACTACGAGCCGGCCCTGCGCATGCTGGAGGATGCCGGACGGATTGCGGAATCCGCCGGCGCCAAGGCGATTCTCAACCAGGTGTTCGCCGCTACCGCCCGGCTGCACACGCGCCGCGGAGACTTTGACTCCGCGCTGGCGGCCTGCAAGCGCTCGGAGGAGCTGTGCCGCGAGCTGGGGAGCGAGGACCACCTGGTGCAGTCGCTGCTCGCCGCGGGCGACATCCTGGCCAAGCGCGGTTCCTACGAGGAAAGCCGCGGCCCGCTGCAGTCGGCGCTCGAGATCGCCTCGCGCTCTGCGAACCTGCCCGGCCAGGCCCGCGCGCACAACCTGCTGGCCGCGCTGGCCCGCGAAACCGGCGACTTTTCCGCGGCCCTTGAGCAGCTGCAGCAGGCGGGCGAGATCTGCCGCCGCATCGGCGACCGCCAGGGCGAAGCCCGCACCCTTGCCAACAGCGCCAATCTTCACTTGAACCGCGGCAACTGGGCCGAGGCGCGCGAGGCCTACGAGTCGGCGCTCAAGAGCTTTCGCGCGCTGGGCGACCGGCACGCCGAGGCGATCGTGCTCAACAACATGGCGGTGGCCTGCTCCGGAGGCGGCGACTACGAAGAGGCCAGCCGGGTGGGCGCCGATTGCCTGGACCTGATGCGGGACCTGCAAGACCGCTGGGGCACCACCGGGGCGCTGGACAACCTGGGGCTGCTGCTGCACCGCCGCGGGCGCGCCGGGGAAGCCCGCCGGCTCCTGCGGGAGGCCACCCAGACCCGGCGCGAGCTGGAAGATCCGGCCGGGTTGGTGGAAAGCCTGATCTCGCTGGCCATGGTGGAGCGCGCCCACTCCAATCCGGCCGCCGCCGCCGCCTGTGCGCGCGAGGTCCTGGAAGCCGCGCCCGAAGGGGACGAGGCCCGGGGCGTTGCCCAGGGGTTGTTGGCGCTGTGCGGAGCGGTGGAAGGCGCGCCGGCCAGACGCACCGCGGCCGAAGGTATGCTGCGCACCGCCGAGGCCGCCCGCGACCGGGGCGACGTGGAGCTGGCCTGCGGACGCTCGCTGGCCGCCCTGGAACTGCTGGCCGACCTGGGCGACTGGCGCACCGTGGAGAGCCGCGCCATGCTGGAAGCGGGCCACGCCGCGGGGCGCCGCATGCGCTACGAAGAAGCGTGGGCCCGGTTGCTGCTCGCACAGGCCTCGTTTCAGCTGGGGCGTGACGAGGGCGCGCGGCAGGAGGCCAGGCAGGCGCTCAAGCTGGCCGACGAGTCCGACCTGTGGGGGATCCACTGGGAGGTGGCCGCCTGGCAGGCCGAGCACTACGGGGAAGAAGATCCCGAGGCGTGGCGGACCGCCGGGGCCAGCATCGAGCGCTACGTGGAGTCCTTCGACTTCTTAGAGCGGGCGGGATTCCTGGAGCGGGCCAAGGTGGTGGCGCGATTGGAGGCCTGGGCGGACCGGGCCCGGCGGGTGGGGCAGGAAAGCGCGGTCAGGTCGCTCGAGGGCGCGATGATGATCCTGGGCTGAACTGCAGCCACCACAGCGCGGGCGGCAGCACGTGCTGCCCGCCCACCAGCAGCACCGCCAGCAGCTGTGCCGCCTGGAGCGCCGGATGACCCCCGCCCCACACGAACCGCAGCGACAGGCACACCAGCGTGACCATCTGGACCAGGAGCAGGATCGCGAGCCCGGCGCCCACGCGCCCGGGATGCGCCCGGGTGCGCTGGAGCGCCGCCGCCGAGAGCCCCAGGTAGAGCGGCCACGAAACCAGCAGGAAGGGCGCCTGCAGGCCGATGCCGCCTCCGCTCCAGGCCAGCGCCACCTGGCGGCCGTCCCACCCCAGCGAAGTGTTTCCGCCCGCGAGGAGCTGCAACACCGGGGTCGAGAGGAATGCCACGATCGCCGCGTACGCGCCCTGCGCCCAGGCGAGCAGGGCGTAGGCGCCGAGTGAAACAGCCACAAACCTAGCCGCGGGGGCGAGCCGGCGCATGCTTTCCCGTCCAGGCCATCCACGCCACTCCCATCGCCAGCGTGATTCCCACCATCGCCACCTGCCACACGTACTGGTGGATCGTCTCGAAATCATCGGGCCGGTAGATCAAGAGCGGCACCAGGGAATAGAGCCGCGCCATGTTGATCAGGAAGAGCGCCGGCAGCATCCACAGCGCCGCCCGCCCGCGCTCGCCCCAGGTGACCGGCCACGCCCACACCAGCGCCAGCAGGATTTCAACAAGCTGAAGGCCGTTGCAGGGGTCGGCGATACGAAGAAGCCGCCCGCCGAACATGACCACGTCACCGCTCAAGTGTACGTCGGTGCGAACCGCCATGAGCGTGTGGGCCAGCAGCCACGCCAGCGCGCGGTCCAGCCAGGAGTTGAAGTCGCGTGCCTGGAACCCCGCCAGGCTGAGCAACGCCCACGCGCCCAGGAACCGGGCGACCACGACTTTCTCCGAAGGCGTTGCGCGGCTCTCTGCCATGCGATCGAGTATACTCGCTTGAATTGCCCGCCGGGGAGGGATCCCTCCCCGGACAGTGAACCGCCCCCGCGCACAACAACCCTTTCAGGAGTCTCCGCATGAAACTCTGGCCTTGCTTGCTGGCGCCGGCCCTCGCCGCGCTGCTGCCGCTCCAGGCCGTCGCCGCCCCCATCCCGCCCTTGGGCACCAACCCGTTGTGGAGCGACGGCAACGCCGAGTTCTCGCTCTACTCCGGCGAATACAAGGGCCGCGACGGCACCCGCTACCCGCTGGAAGCCCGGCTGATCGTGGTAAAGGAGGACTTTGACCGCAAGTTGCTGGTCAAGTCCGACCGCGATCCCGGCCCCAAGGTCAACTTTCCGGTGCTCAAGCAGAACCTGATCGTGGACGTGCCCAACGGAATGTACACCATCCACCAGATGGCCTCGGCCTTTCTGGACGCCAGGACCTGGAAGCTGGTGAAGCTCAACACCAGCTCCACCGAGGGATGCGGCATCTCCACGGTTCGAGTGAAGCCCGGCGCCAGGATGTGGGCGCACAGCTCCAACTCCTACTTTGATGAAGAAGGTGACCGCGAGCTCAAGCTCCCAACATTCGTGGATGCCCAGGCGTGCGACGCCCTGCCGCTCTGGATTCGGGGCCTGGATCTGACGCAGGAAGGCGACGTACCGCTGCACCTGCTGCCGAGCCAGGTAGGAGGAAGAGTGCGCAACACCGAGATCGTCCCCGCAGTGGTGCACCTAGCGGAGGCGGAGTCGCTGACGGTCCCAGCGGGAACGTTCATGGCGAGAAGAGTCGAGGTCCGCTACAAGGAAGCAGTGGACGTCTACCACTACGACACCACGTTCCCGTTCGTATTGGTCAGACTGGAAGACCACCGGGGCATGACACTGGAACTGAAAAAGACCCTGCGGATCGACTACTGGAACAAAACGAAGCCAGGAGACGAGAAGTTCCTACACTAGAGGATGCTCCCACCGAAGGCGCCGTCCAAGTTCCCGCAGCGGCGAATGCGAGCGAAGCCGAGCCCTGAGCCGCAAGGGAAGCTTGGGCGGCCCCTTCGGGCGACAACACCCCAAGAGCCTCAGGGAAGCAGCCACGCTCCCTCTAGCGGGTGGGATCCCTAGAACACCGAAATCTTAAAGTACCGCTTAGGATTCGCCTGCATATCCACGATCATCTTGTGAACTTCCTTCAGGATCCCGTCGGTCTCCTTGTACAGTCCATCGTCCTTCAGGACCTTCCCGAGGGACCCCTTGCCCGCCTGCAGGTCCGCCGTCAGGCTGTCCATGCGCGCGGAGGTCTTCGCGAAGTGATCGTACATCTCCGGATCGCGCAGCATCTTTCCCACCGAGCCGTTGCCGTTCACCTGTTTCCCGATCGAATCCACCGTGTTGCTCATCCGGACCAGGGCGCTGGTCATGCGGTCCTGGTTGGTGTTCAGCCCGGCGGAGAGCTCTCGCAGGTCCTTGGCCAGTCCCACCATTTGATCGTGGAGTTCAGTAGAGGTGAGGGCCTTGCCGATCGAGCCCTGGCCGCGGGCGGTGCGGGCGGTGATGGTGTCCACGTGGGCCATGACCGAGGTCATGGCCTTCATGGGCCCGTCCTCGGCGCCCAGGGTTTCCATGAAGTCCTTCGGCTCGGAGGCAAGGATGAACTCGTCGTCCTTGAGCTCAGGCATGTTGTTCGATCCGGCGGTGATCGAAAGCAGCTTATCGCCGAAAAAACCAACGCCGGTGATGGTGGCCCTGGAGTCGCTCCGCAAGAGCTTCCAGGCGGATCGGTCCACCTGTACCGTGACCTCGATCTGCCGTGTCTCGGGAAAGCTCTTGAACGAAATGTCCTTCACCTGCCCGACTTCGAATCCATTCAGTTTGGCGGGCGCGCCAACGACCAGTCCCTTCACGTCGTGGAAGCGCATCTTCACCCGGTCTCCGCCGGTGCTCCACATGTTCTCGCCGCCGCGCATGGACGCCCAAATCAGGAATCCGGCCGCGGCGGCGACAACCAGCCCGATTTGCAGCTGGCCCCACTTGATGTCGCCGGATCTCTTCATGCTTCTATCCCGTCCTCGGGTTAGTTACCCAGCTCCGAATGCAGGCTCGTGAACGAGGCCCGGAGCGTCTTCTTGAATGGTTCCAGGAAACTCATGACCATGGGAATGGTGCATTTGGCCAGCGCCTCGGCGCTACCGTCGAATACCACCTTGCCACCCGCAAGTATCAGGAACGAGCTGCCCACCTTGAGTGCGTCGGGGATCTGGTGGGTGACCACCACCGAGGTCATGTGCATCTTCTCTTGCAGCTCCACGATGATGTCGGTGATGGTCTCCAGCGTCACCGGATCCAGGCCGGTGGTGGGCTCGTCGTATAGCATGATCTCGGGATTGCAGGCGGCCAGGGCGCGGGCGATGGCCACGCGACGCTGCATCCCGATCGAGAGTTGGTCGGGAAGCTGGTCCAGAATTCCAGGATCCAGCCCCACCTGCGCCAGGAACTCGCGCACCTTGGCTTCCACCTCGTCGATGGGCATGCCACCGCGCTCCAGGAACGAGTAGCCCACGTTTTCACCCACGGTGAGAGAATCGAACAGCGCGCCGTCCTGGAACACCATGCCGATCTTGCGGCGCACATCGTTCATTTCGCTGCGCTTGGCCTGGCCCACGTCCACGCCGTCCACGATCACCTGGCCCGCGTCGGGCTTGAGCAGCCCCAGCATCAGCTTGAGCAGGGTGGACTTGCCGGTTCCCGAGGGGCCCATGATCACCTTGGTGCTGCCCCTGTTCACATGAAAGGATACCCCGTCGAGCACCAGCAGACTGCCGTACTGAAAATGCACATCCTTGAATTCGATCATCGCTACCAGCCCAGCCAGGTGAAGATGACGCGCGTGAGCACGAAGTCGGTGATCAGGATGCTGACCACGCAGATGACGACCGTTTCGGTGGTGGACCGGCCGACCCCGCGCGTTCCGCCCTCGGTGGTGAAGCCCTTCCAGCACGAGACGATGGAGATGATGAACGCGTAGGCCACCGGCTTGACCATGCCCACGGTGATGTTTTCCGGGGTCAGGTAGGCGCGCACCATGGACCAGTAGGAAATGGCCGAGACGTGCGCCTGGTAGACCGAGACCAGGCTGCCGCCGAAGAGCGAGACCATGTCGGCGATCAGGGTCAGGCAGGGCAGCATCACCAGCAGCGCCAGCAGCCGCGGGACCACCAGCTTGCGGCCCGGGTCGGTACCGAAGGCGATCAGGGCGTCGATCTGGTTGGCGCTCTTCATGGAGCCGATCTCGGCGGTGATGCCCGCCCCGGTCCGGGAGGCTACCACGATGCCGGTGAGCGTCGGCCCAAGGGCCCTGACGATCGCCACCACCATCAGTTTGCCCAGGTACATCTCGGTGCCCATGGAACGCAGTTCGCGCACGAACTGGATGGCCATGCCCTGGCCGGCGAAGAACGTCGAGAGCACCACCAGGTGCAGGGAGCCCACGCCCATAAAGTGGAGTTGCTCGTACAGGTCATGGACGTAGAAGGGCCCGCTGACCGACAGGCCCAGGATGCGCACGGAAAACAGGGTCAGATCCTGCAGCCCGAGCAACTGCTCCTTGATACGACTTTCGAAGCCATTGAGCGCCTTGAACAAACATTCTCCTCGGACGGACCTCGAGTGGCCGGAAACACGAAGAATAGGCCAATTCCGAACTTCCGGCCAGCGCATTACGCCCCGCGGGGCCGCATGCACTATACTCCCCGGATGCCCGAATTCCTGGTGCAGACCGAAGCCATCCTGACCATGGACCCCGCCCGGCCCTTCGTGCCGGGGGGGATGCTGCTGGTCGAGGACGGGAATATCAAGAAAGTCGTCGAGCCCACCGCCGTCGAGGCCTTCGACCCCGACTATCCCCGGGTGGACCTGTCCTCGTGCGTCGCCATCCCGGGGTTCGTCCAGACCCACCTGCACACCTGCCAAACCTTGTTCCGCGGGCTGGCGGACGACCGCGACCTGCTCCACTGGCTGCGCGAGAAGATCTTTCCGCTGGAGGCGGCCCACGACAGCCGGTCGCTGCGCGCCTCCTCCCGGCTGGCGCTGTGGGAGCTTAGCCGTTCCGGGACCACCACCTTCATGGACATGGGCACGGTGCGCCACACCGACGTGCTGGCCCGCGAGATCGACGCCTCGGGCCTGCGGGCCTTCTTCGGCAAGGCCCTGATGGACATCAATCCCGGATGCCCCGAGCTTTCCGAGCCGGCCGATGCGGCCATGCGCGGAGCGATGGAGCTGGCGCAGGCGTACCACGGCACCGCCGGAGGGCGCCTGCGGTTCGCGTTCACGCCGCGCTTCGTGCTCTCGTGCACCGACCGGTTGCTGCGCGAGTCCTTCGAGGCCATGGCCGACTTCGGGCACTCGCGCTGGCACAGCCACGCATCCGAAAGCCCCGGGGAGATGCAGGAGGTCCGCTCGCGCTGCGGGTGCGGCAACGTGGAGCACCTGGACCGGCTGGGCACGCTTTCCCCGGAAAGCTGCCTGGCGCACTGCGTCCACCTGGAGCCCTCGGAGATCAACATCCTGGCCCGCACCGGGACTCACGTGCTGCACTGCCCGTCGTCGAATCTGAAATTGGCCTCCGGGATCGCCGACGTGCCGGCCCTGGTGGGCCGGGGGATCTCGGTCTCGCTGGGCTGCGACGGGGCCGCCTGCAGCAACGCGCTCGACATGTTCACCGAGATGCGCCTGGCGGCGCTGATCCAGAAGCCCCGTCACGGCCCCGAGGCGATGCCCGCCCGCCAGGTGCTGGAGATGGCCACGCTGGGCGGGGCGCGCGCCCTGGGATGGGAAGACGAGATCGGCAGCCTCGAGCGCGGCAAGGCCGCGGACGTGGTGTTCGTGGACCTGAACCGCGCCTGGAACCCGGTTTCGCCGGGAACGGAGGCCGAATATGCGGGCGCCATCGTGTACTCCGCACGTCCCGAGAACGTGAAGGCGGTGCTGGCGAGCGGCGAGTGGGTGGTCCGGGAAGGCCGCGTGCTGCGGTTGGACGAACTGGAAGTGCGCACCCGGGCGCGCGAGGAACTGGTTTCGCTCAGGCGTCGGGCCGGGGTGTAGGGGAGCGGTGCGTATCGCCCGGATGGCCCCGTCCGTATTCGTAGCGCTGTGGCTGTGTTCGGGCTGCGGCTCGAACGGTCCTTCGCCCTCCTCCTATCCGCCCGGGCCGGAGTCCGGCAAGCCGCTGCATGGCGGCAAGCTCATCTTCCTGCGCGAGACCGACCCCGACTACCTGGATCCGGGCCTTGCCTACACCATCCTCGGCGCCCCGCTGGTGCAGGCATGCGGCCGGACCCTGCTGGGCTATCCGCGCCGCCCCGGCCCGGACATGAACCACCTCGAGCCGGACATGGCCCAGAGCATGCCCGCGGTGCTGGAGGGCGGCCGGGTCTACGCGCTCAAGGTCCGTTCCGACGAGCGCTTCGGCGCACCGGTGCTGCGCCATGTCACGGCGGCCGATTTCAAATACGCGATCGAGCGGCTGTTCCGGGTGGACTCCCCGGGGCTCAGCTTCTTCATGAACATCGAGGGCGCCTCCGACTTTCAGCTGCACAAGGCGAAAGAGATCCGAGGACTCGTTGCCCGGGGCGACTCGCTCTACATCCGGCTGGACTCCCCGCGGCCGGCCCTGCTCTACGCGCTGGCGATGAATTTCGCGATCCCGGTCCCGCCGGAGGTGGGGGAAAAGCACGCACAGGACTACTCGCAGCACATCGTGTCGACGGGGCCGTTCAATCTGGCCGAGTACAGCCCGCGCCGCCGCGTGGTCTTTGTGCGCAACCCGGTGTGCCGGGTGCAGCCGTTCGCGGACACGGTGGAGGTGCGCCTCGGGGTGACCGCGGAGAATGCCGTGGCCCAGATCCGGAAGGGCCAGGCGGACGGCGGCTTCTTCGAGCTTCCCGCCTCCGAGTATGCGCGCCTGCGGCGCGACCCCCAGGAGCACGACCAGGTGCAGGTGGCCGATGACCTGTCGGTTTACTATCTGGCGCTCAACATGCGGATCAAGCCCTTCAACGACCTCCGGGTGCGCCAGGCCGCCGCCTGGGCCATGGACCGCCGGGCGCTGGTCAAGGTGTGGTGCGGCAAGGGCGACGTGGCCTACGAGGTCTTGCCCGATGGCATCCCGGGATATGCCCCCGGGGAGCTCTACCACGTGCCCGACCTGCCGAAGGCGCGCGAGCTGCTGCGCCAGGCGGGCTATCCGGGCGGCGTGGACGTGACGCTGTACGCCCGAAACGAGGAGCCCGATCCGCGCACCGCCGAAGTGTTCCAGGCGCAGCTCGCCGAGGCCGGGTTCCGGGTCAAGATCGAAATCATCGATGGCGCTTCCTTCTATGCCGAGGTGGGCCGTCCGTCCAACAACTTCCAGCTGATGCTGGGTAGCTGGATCATGGATTTTCCCGAGGGCTCGGATTTCATGGACGTGCTGCTGAACGGCGAGCGCATCACCGACCAGCACAACAACAATCTCTCGCTGTATGACAACAAGGCCGTGAACGCGGCCATCGACCGGAACCTGGCCGAGGCCGACATGCCGAAGCGGGCCGCCGAATGGGCCCGCATCGACAAGGCGGTGATGCGGGACTGCGCCGTGGTGCCCTACCTGCACGCGCGCAACACCCGCTACTACGCCCGCCGGCTGGGCGGATATTTCTATCATCCGATCCGGGTGCTGTACCTGGACCGGGTGTACATCAAGGAGCCGCGGGCGGCGGCCGCAGCTTTCAAGGCCGCTCGATGAAGGGCGCCGGGTGCACCTCCCGCCTGCGCGTGGCGATCCGCCGCGGCCGCGCCGCCTGCCTCTCCTGTGCGCTGCTCGCCGCCACGCTGTCCTGCGCCGCCCCGCGGGCCACGCCGCCCTACCCGCCTGGCCCGACCAGCCCCGGCGGTCCCACGCGCGGCGGCAAGGCCATCTTTGTGCGCGAGGAAGATCCCGACTATCTGGACCCGGCGCTGTCCTACGGTACGTACACCGGGCCGCTGAGCGAGGCCATCTTTCACACCCTGCTCGACTACACGGACGCTCCGGGGATCGCCGGCTACAAGCTGATCCCCGACCTGGCCGAGAGCCTTCCCGACGTGCGCGAGGGCGGCACGCTGTACTGTTTCAAGGTGCGCAAGGACGCCCGCTTCGGATCGCCCCTTCACCGGCACATTACGGCGGCGGACTTCAAGTACGCGATCGAGCGGCTCTTCAAGGTGAGCTCTCCGGGGGTCACCTTTTACGGGAATATCGTGGGCGGTGAGCGCGCCCTGGCCGGCCAGGACAGCGTCCTTCCCGGGGTGATCGCCCGCGGGGACTCCCTCTACATCCGCATCCGAAAGCCCGACCCGGTGTTCGTGCACATCCTTTCCATGACCTTCACCTCGCCCATGGCGCGCGAGATCGTGGACAAGTACCCCAACGCCACTTCGCAGCACACCGTGGCCACCGGGCCGTTCGAGGTGGCCGAGTTCGTGCCGCGCCGCCACGTGCTGCTGGTTCGCAACCGCGACTACTGTGGCGTGCCGGCCTTCCTGGATACGTTCGAAATGCGCCTGGGGGTGACCGCGCTCAACGGCGTGGCGATGATCCGCAAGGGGCTGGTGGACGGAGGCATCTTCGAGGTGCCCGCTTCCGAGTACGTCCGGCTGCGCAAGGATCCATTCTGGAAGCAGCAGCTGGGCGTGGCCGATCCGCTGCTCACCGAGTATCTTTACATGAACTGCCAGCGGCCGCCCTTCGACGACGTGCGGGTGCGGCAGGCGGTGTGCTGGGCGCTGGACCGCCGGGCGCTGGTCAAGGTCTACAGCGGCAAGGCGGTTCCGGCCGGGGAACTCCTGCCGCCGGGGATGCCGGGCGCGGTGAAACTGGGCCGCTATGACGGCCCCGATCCCGCGCGGTCCCGCGAGCTGCTGCGGCAGGCGGGCTATCCCAACGGACTCGACATCAAGCTCTACGGCTGGACCACCGAACCGGGGCCGCGCGAGCTCAGCATCATCCAGAAGCAGCTGGAGGAGGCGGGCATCCGGGTAAAGCTGGACCTGGGAGAGGCGGGCCCCTACAGCGTGGTGGCCAGCGACACCTCCAGGCACCTGGAGTTCGGCATCTACAGTTGGTCGGCCGACTACCCCAACCCGTCCAATTTCTTTGATGTGCTGCTGAACGGGAAGCGGATCACGGCGCGCCACAACAACAACCTGAGCCGCTTCGACGATCCAGCGGTGAACGCGCTGATCGAGCGCGCGCTGGTCACCCTGGACGATTCCCAGCGCACTGCGATCTGGCAGGAGGTGGACCGCAAGGTGATGGACAAGGCGGCCGTGGCCATGACGATCCACTATCTGGACAGTCGGCTCTACGCGCCGCGGTTGGGCGGCTGGTACCGGCACATCACGCGAATCCTCAAGCTGGACAAGCTCTACATCAAGTCCCTATCGCCCGCGGCCCCGGTGGCCGCGGCGGGCAAGGAGCGTTCATGAGCGCCACCGCGCTGGATCCGGGCTCCGCCGCCGCGGAGCAGGTTGTCGCTCCATTCAGGTCGCCGTGGCGGGACACCCTGCGCCGCTTCGGGCAGGACCGCTGGGCGCTCGCCGGGCTGGTGTTCCTGCTGGCGCTGCACCTGCTGGCCCTGGGCGCTCCGTGGTTCGTGCCGCACGTGCTGGGCCAGGACGCCTTTCGGCAACACATGATGGACAAGATCACGGTGGCCGGCCGGCCGGTGGACGTGGTGAGCGAGGATGGGCTCCCGATCGGCCCCTCGCCCGGCTTTCCGCTGGGGGCGGATCTTTCGGGGCGCGACGTGCTCTCCCGCGTGATCTACGGGGCGCGGGTTTCGCTGCTGGTGTCGCTGCTCGGAACCGCGCTGGCGCTGGCGCTGGGACTGGTGGTGGGGCTGATCTCCGGCTTCTACCGCGGGATCGCCGACACCATCCTGTCGCGCTTCGTGGACGCCATGATGGCGATCCCCATTCTGCTGCTGGCCATCGCGCTGGCCTCGGTGCTGCGCGGGGGCAGCGTGTGGATCGTGATACTGATCCTGGGGCTGGTGAACTGGACCTACCTGGCGCGCATCATTCGCGCCGAAGTGCTCTCGCTGCGCGAGCGCGACTTCGTTGAGGCCGCTCGCGCGGTGGGGGCGGGCGATGCGGCCATCCTGTTCCGGCATCTGATGCCCAACCTGGTGGGACCGGTGATCGTGTTCGCCACGCTTTCCATGGCCGGAAACATCCTGCTGGAAAGCGCGCTGTCGTTCCTGGGGGTGGGCATCCAGCCGCCGGTGCCGTCCTGGGGCAACATGATCCAGGAGGGGATGTCCTTCTACAACGTGGCCTGGTGGATCACCCTGTTCCCCGGGCTCGCGATCCTGCTCACCGTGGTGAGCTTCAACCTGGTGGGCGATGGCCTGAGGGACGCCATCGAGCCCGGCTCGCGGGACCGGAGGATGTCATGACCGCCTGGCTCGTGCGCCGCCTGCTGTGGAGCATGCTGGTGCTGGTGATCGTCTCGGGCGTCACCTTCACCATCTTCTTCGCCATTCCCGCCAATCCCGCCGAGCTGATCGCCGGCAAGTACGCCAGCAAGCAGACCATCGCGAGCATCGAGAAGCGCCTGGGCCTGGACCAGCCCAAGCCGGTGCAGTTTGTCCGGTTCCTCGGGCGCGCCGCGATCGGCGACTGGGGCTTTTCCTACACCAGCCAGCAGCAGGTGAGGGAAGCCATCGGGCAGGCATTTCCCAAGACGCTCTCGCTGACCTTCGGGGCTGTGGTGGTGTGGCTGCTGCTGGGGATCCCGATCGGGGTGATCAGCGCGCTCAAGCCGCGCTCCCTGTGGGACCGCTTGGCGATGATCTTTGCGTTGATCGGGATTTCGGCGCCCGCGTACTGGCTGGGGCTGGTGTTCTTGAAAGTGTTCTCCGACATGCTGGGCTGGTTTCCGCTGGGCGACTACGCCGAGATCGCGCAGGGCGGCTGGGGCGCGTGGGCCCATCACCTGGCGCTGCCGTGGGTGACCCTGGCCCTGCTCTACGCCGGCTGGTACGCGCGCATGACCCGGGCCGAGGTGATGCACGTGTCATCGATGGACTACGTGCGCACCGCGCGGGCCAAGGGCCTGTCCCCGTCCACGGTGGTGTGGAAGCACGTTCTGCGGAACGCGCTGCTGCCGATCGTGACCATGCTGGGAATGGACGTGGCCTACCTGTTCGGGGGAGCGGTGCTGACCGAGACGGTGTTCGGCATTCCGGGGATCGGGGGGCTGGCCTGGCGCGCCATCCGCCAGCGCGACCTGCCCATGGTGATGGGCACGGTGCTCTTCGCGGCCATCTTCATCGTGGTGGCCAATCTGCTGGTGGACATCGTGTACACCTTCCTGGATCCCCGGATCAAGGTGGAGGCGTAGGCCGCAGCGGCGCTCCGCGAGCACGGAACTCCACAAACAATCAGGCCCGGGGCGCGAGCGCACCCCGGGCCTTACTTGCTTCCGACGGAGGAAGATGAAAATGCCGGATCGAGGAAGACGCCCCCAAGGCCGTCGTCGTCACCGCTGCGTGGGGCCGCGGCTGGACTTCTGTCTCGTGGTGTCCCCTCGATCCGGCGCTACCACCGCATGTGTGGGGCACACGATGGCAAGTACAACAGGAAGCGCCGCCTGATGGCCCGCAGGGGCTCACTCCATACCGAACCACGGCGGCGGCTTCCAACACGGAATCGTGGGCAGTGAATGGAACAGGTGACCAACCCGGGCCATCCCTCTGCTTAAAGGATGCACAGATAGGTATTGCAATAACGGGGCCAGTTGGGTTTCCGGCGAGCAATTCGTTGTATGGCAATGGTTTAGCATGAAAAGAGCTGCGCGAATGTTGCGCAGTGACCTCGAGAGTAGTGCGCACTAAATGCGCATGCGTTGCAGGAGATTCGGCGTAATTCTTTACTGGATTGAAACTTGCGGAACTGCGTCATTTGTGCGCATTCAACGGGCTGAGGGTGCGCACATGCTCGGCCCGGGCAGGCCGCACCACCCATCACTCGTCGGCGGCGGGCTCCAGCGCGTTCGGATGGAGTACCTCGGGCTTGAGGTACAACACTCCCAGCGGGGGCAGGGTGATCTCCAGGCCGTGCGGCTGGCCCTGGGTGGGGATGTCGTCGGCGTGCACCAGGCCGCTGTTCCCGGTGTTGCTGCCTCCGTACTGCCCGGAGTCGCTGTTCAGGATCTCGCGGTACACGCCCCCGTCCGGTACTCCCACGCGGTATCCCCGGCGCGGCACCGGGGTCAAGTTCGAGACCACCATCAGGAAGTCTTCCGGATCGCGGGCGCGCCGAACGAACGAGACCACGCTCTGGTCGGCATCCCGGAAGTCCACCCACTGAAAGCCGGACCACTCGAAGTCCACCTGGTGCAGTGCCGGCTCGGCTCGGTACATCCGGTTGAGATCGCGGGTGAACGCCTGCAATCCCGCATGGCCCGGGTACTGCAGCAGCCCCCAGTCCAGCGGGGCGTCGTGGTTCCATTCCTGCCACTGCCCGATCTCGCCGCCCATGAACAGCAGCTTCTTGCCCGGGTGGGCGTACATGTAGGCGAACAGCGCCCGCAGATTGGCGAACGCCCGCCAGGCGTCGCCGGGCATCTTGGCCATCAGCGATCCCTTGCCGTGCACCACTTCGTCGTGCGAGAGCGGCAGCAGAAAGTTCTCGGTGTAGGCATAGAAGAGCGAGAAGGTGAGCTTGTCCTGCATGTAGCGTCGGTACACCGGGTCCTTGGACATGTACTCCAGCATGTCGTGCATCCAGCCCATGTTCCACTTCAGGTCGAACCCGAGGCCGCCCAGGTACACCGGCCGGCTGACCATGGGCCAGGCGGTGGATTCCTCGGCGCAGGTGATCACGTCGGGGAACTTCTCGTGCACGATCTCGTTGAAGCGCTTGACGAACGCCACCGCTTCCAGATTCTCGCGCCCGCCGAACCGGTTGGGGATCCATTCGCCTTCGTTGCGCGAATAGTCCAGATAGAGCATGGCCGCCACCGCATCCACCCGCAGCCCGTCGATGTGGTACTGGTCCAGCCAGAACAGCGCGTTGGAAAGCAGGAACGCGCACACTTCGTTGCGCCCGAAATTGAAGATGTAGGTGTCCCAGTCCTTGTGGATGCCCTGGCGCGGGTCGGCGTGCTCGTAGAGGTGCGTGCCGTCGAAAAAACCCAGCCCGTGGGCATCCTTCGGGAAGTGCGCCGGCACCCAGTCCAGGATCACCCCCAGGCCCGCCTGGTGGGCCCGGTCCACGAAATGACGGAAGTCGTCGGGCGTGCCGAAACGCGAAGTGGGAGCGAAGTAGCCCACGGTCTGGTAGCCCCACGAGCCGTCGAAGGGGTGTTCACAGATGGGCATCAGTTCCAGGTGGGTGTAGCCCTGCTCCACCGCGTACGGCACCAACTCGTCGGCCAGCTCGCGGTAGGTGAGCCAGCGGTTATTCTCTTCGGTGCGGCGGCGCCACGAGCCCAGGTGGACCTCGTAGATCGAGATGGGCGCATCCAGCGCCTGGCGGGCCTTGCGGCTTGCCATCCACTCCGAGTCTTTCCAGGTGTAGCGATCCAGGTCCCACGTGATGGAGGCGGTGTTGCCGCGCAGTTCCATGGCGAAGCCAAAGGGATCGGCCTTGAGCGTGATCGCCCCGGCGTGGCGGGTCATGATTTCGAACTTGTAGAGCTGGCCGGGGCCCACGGAGGGAACGAAGATCTCCCATACACCGCTGGAGCCCAGCGGGCGCATGGCGTGCCGGCGGCCGTCCCATCGGTTGAAGCTGCCCACCACGCTCACCCGGAGCGCGTTGGGGGCCCACACGGAAAACGACGTGCCCCGGACTCCCTCGCGCTCGATGGAGTGGGCGCCCAATTTTTCGTACAGGCGCCAGTGGCTGCCTTCCCCGAACAAGTGCAGATCCAGCGGGCCAAGAACGGGCGGGAAGCGGTAGGGATCTTCCACGGTCTCGGTGGTGCCGTCGGGGAGCTCCAGGCGAAGCTGGTAGGGGAACGCTTCGGCCGCCCCCGGGAACACGGCCTCGAACAGGCCGTCCTTGTGGATGCGCTCCATGACGGTGAGCTTGCCCTTGCGGTCCACGGAAACCGACTTCGCATGGGGCAGGAGGGCCCGGATCACCTGCGCGGGCCGGCCCTTGATCTCGGCGGAATGCGGCCCCAGCTCCTCGAACGGCAGGCTGCAGCGGGCGGCGACCAGCGCCTCGATCTGTTCCGGGGATAGCGTGGACATGCAACGGGTTTACCCTACGGGGGGCGGGGGGTCAAGCGGGGCGCGGGGAAGCCCGGGCGGATCAGGGGCGTGACGGCCCTCGTGCGCCACCACCACGACCCCGCCGCAAAGCTCCGGAAACAAGACAGGCTGTGTTGGCGTAGACTCGGGCGTGCGAAGGCCTCCCCGGGGAGAGAAAGTGGCGTGGGCAACCGCCCTTCACCCCAGGGAGGCCTTCGTACCGCTGCTCAAGGGGCCCGTCTCACGACGAATGGAGGTTTGCGCCTTCGGCCTTCGTGAGATGGATTCCATGCGTCCATGATGCCGTGAGGGACCGGAATGACCATCCGCACAATCGACGAGTCAGAGCGAGAAGCGGCGAGAGCCGTGGGAATCTCATACTTGCTTGCTAAGGGGCCGCTTCGCCCGCCACGCGATGAGCGCTTGGAGCCTTTGTGACCCCGGGGAACACGCCTATCGGGCGGCGGAATGCCCCTCCCGTGCCACCACCGGCGAAGCGGTGAGCGAATCCAGCGAGATCAGCTGCCCCGCCGGCGTCACCCGCCCGAACTGCAGCACGCCGGTGGGGCAGCTCTGCACGCATGCGGAGCAGCGCACGCACTCGGGGTCCTGCATCGGCAGGCCCTTGTTGGCGAAGTTCATCACGTCGATGCCCTGGTGGCACACCGAAGTGCATACGTTGCAGGAAATGCACTTCTTCTTCTCGGGCACGATGGCGAACGAGCTGAACCGCGCGTAGACGTGCATCAGCGCGGCCAGCGGGCAGGCAAAGCGGCACCACACCCGGCCCGAGTACTTGAAATACAGGCCCACCCCCAGGATCCCGCCGAACAGGACGTCCACGATCCACTTGTAGCTCACGGGGTTCACCAGCTTGTGGTCGGCGTTCTTGCCTTCCAGGAGCAGCGTGAACAGGTTGCCCAGGGTGGAATCCGGCATCGCCCACGCGGCGATGCGCAGCGCCAGCAGGCCGAAGGCAAACGCCAGGAACACCTGTCCGATCATGTTGACCCGGTTCCACGCGGGGCCGTGGGGCATTTTGGTGCGCTGCTGGTCGCCCATGGTCTCGGCCAGCGCCCCGCACGAGCAGATCCAGCCGCAGTACACGCCCTTGCCCCAGCGGTAGATCGCCAGCGGCAGCAGCACGAAGGTCTGCAGGAAGCCGATCACCAGCCACCACGCCATGGGCTTGTCGGTGAACACGTTGTACACGCTGAGCGGCCAGGCAAGGATGAATCCATAGGCGCGCCAGTAGGCCCGCGGGTGGCCCCAGTCGGGCCAGTGGCGCGCGGCGTAGTCGACGGCCGGGATGTAGCTCTCGAACAGGTGGTCGGCGATGACCTTGCCCGTGCCGGCGGAGAAGAGGCCGTTGTAGCCCATCCACGGCAGCACCACTTCGGGCAGCAGGAACAGCGGGATCGCCTGCACCAGGAACAGGCTCAGCGTCTGCAGCATCACGTAGGGGGTGTTGCGCCGCTGGATCCGCTGCAGGCCGAACACGCCGATGAGCGAGGTGTAGACCAGGGTGTAGTAGAACGAGCGACTCTTCATGGACACCGCCACCGTTCCCAGCAGAGTTGCGCGGTCGGCGACCTGCGACTGCCACCAGCCACCCAGGCCCGCGAGCAGGTCCGGGGCCAGGCCGGGCCACGCGAACTTCGACCAGATCGCGGTTTCCAGGAAACCGCCGGCCTTCCAGTCGTACATCAATGCCAGGAAACCCACGAAAAGTGCCAGCAGCGCCCAGCCGAGCAGGGATCCCTCGCCGTGGATGCGGATCCGCGAGCGGCGGAAGAACTCCAGGGGCGCCTCGCGGCCGATCAGGCTGAACACCACGTCGTTGGGCAGCAGCAGCTCGCCCGAGGGGCCGGAGAGAGTCACCGAACCTTCCGCGATGGCCTTCACCTGCGTCCCCAGCTGCAGCGACAGCGCGCCGCTCTTTCCCAGGTCCTCCAGGGCCTCGCGGTTTTCCGGCTTGGGGCGGGAGAGCTCGCTCTTGCGGTAGGACAGCGTCACCTTCGCGCCCTTCCGGGCCAGGGCGATGGCGGTCTCCACGGCGGAGTCCCCGCCGCCCACCACCATGCAGTCGCGACCCGCGAACTCGGCCGGGTCGTGCAGGCGGTTGTAGACCTTGTCCAATTCTTCGCCCGGGCAGCCCAGCTTGCGGAAGTTGCCGCTCCGACCGATGGCGATCAGCGCACGCCGGGCGCGCATCGTTTTGCCGCCCATCAAGTGCAGCACAACGCCATCCGCGTCCCGCGAAATCCGCTCCACGAAGGCCGCCGTCACCTGGATCCCGGCCGCGGAGACCTGCGCCCGCAGCTCGTCCAGAAGCGCTTCCTTGACCTCGGCGCTTACTTGCAAACTCCCGGCGGGCTTCATCTCGCGCGGGTAGGTGTAGATCGGCTTGGCCTTGGGGAAATTGACGATGGTGGTGAAGGGCTCGGAGGCTTCGATCACCTGGAACTTCAGGCCGAGGCGCGCCGCCTCCACCGCCGCGGCCATGCCCGCCACGCCGGCCCCGATGATGGCCAGGTCGGGCATGTCGGAATCCGCGCCCCCGGAGCGGAGCGCGGGGTCCTTCGCAATTCTCTGCACCACCTGCGCGCCGGTATCGAGCGAGAACTTGAGCAACGGCACGCCGGCCAGGTCACCGGCCACGTACACCCCGGGCACGTTGGTGCTGCCGTCCTCCCGGACCTCCGGGAGCTTCTCGACCTTTCCGGCGGGCCAGTGGCCGTGCAGCCAGCGGGTGTAGGCGGCGATGGGGTTCGGCAAAGAGGCTCTCCCGCGGGTGTGTAGGGGGCGGTGCGCTCCGCACGGTGCGGGGCAGTTGACCCGGAAGAACTACGTCGGTTCAAGGGGTTCGTGACCGTCGGGCCATCGGCGCAGGCGGGGTTCCGGCATTCGTCCCCTTGCCCTCGCCTGCATCAGCCCGCGTACATCTGGAGGTCGGTGCCCACCCGGTCGGCGATGTGGAGCGTGGTCTCAAGATCCGGGTGGCGGACCACCACCATGCCATCGGAGGTCAGGGTCTGGAGCCAGTTGCGCCGGGGCGCGCCGACGGGCAGCAGGTCCACGTTCACGATGTGCGGGCCGAACTCGGCCATCAGCCGGCCCATGCCCTCGATGCGCTGGATGCGACCCTGGCCGACGGCGCGCTTGAAAATAGACGCGCAATTGTACTTGCGGCTCAGGTCCTGCGAAAGCGTGCCGTGGCACACCGCCTCGGCCCAGCCGGTGAACAGGTCGATGTCCGAAACAAAGTTCATCAGGTCCACCGTGCGCGCCCCGGGTGGCCGGGCGCCGATCTCTCCGAACACCACTTCGCCGTCCGCCTTGCGGTGCCATTCCATGTGCGTGAAGCCGTCGCGGTAGTTCATGGCGCGGATCACTTCGTGGCCCATCCGGATGCCCGCCTGGAGGCCCGGGTCGGACAGGTCGCGCAGCGCCACGGTCTGCGGGCTGATCCACTCCTGCTGGCGCGCGATAAGCGGCCGGGGCCGATACATGCACACGTTCTGGTACAGGATCCTTCCGCGGCCGCACACGGTGTCGTAGGTGAACTCGTCCGCTTCGATGAACTCCTCGACGCTCACCTCGGTCACATGGCGCAGCTGCGGCAGGATCCGGTCCAGCTCCTCGCGGCTCCCCACCCGGTGGGTGTCCGCGGAGCCCGCGCCGGCGATGGGCTTGACGATGATGGGATAGCCGATCTTTCCGGCTGCTTCGATGACCCCGGAGGCGGTGGTGGCGCTGTAGTGGTGCGGAGTGCGGATGCCCGCCTGGTCCAGCACCTGCTTCATGCGCTCCTTGTCGCGGAACGGGACGGTCTCCGCCACAGTCATGCCCGGCAGCCCCAGGGCCTCGCGGATCCGGGCCGCCAGGAGCATCAGCGGCTCCCACTGCGATTCCACGCGGTCGATGCGCATGTGGCGGGCGCTCTGCTTGACCTGATCGACGATGGCGTCCTCGTTGGAGTACGAATCCACCTGGAGGTAGGCGGAAAGGCTCGAGAGGGCGACGGCGGGAAGCGCGGACTCGGACTGGTCGGCCAACCCGATCACGCTCGCGCCCACGCGCTGCAGGCCGCGGGTGAAGTAGGGCATCTCGGCGGGGTAGCCCGGCGCCAGCATCAGGACGTTCAACGGCTCTCCTCGGGGTTCATCCCAGTTCCACCCGGATCACGCTCACCAGGCGGCGCAGCGCGCGGTCCACCAGGTCGGTGTCGGTGTGCCTCAGCACCACGTAGCCGTCGCCTTCGTAGCTGGAGGAGGGGGCCTGGCCGGGGCGGGGCAGGCGTGATTCCACCACCAGGGATCCGATCTCGGAGCCGGCGGTCTCGAGGCCGTGCACCGCCAGCACCCGCCCGCTCCCCTGCCCGCGAATGAACGCGGCCCCGCACGCGTACTGGCGCGGCGGCGGATCGAACTCCTCGAACACCATGAGGCTCGCCCACAGGCGGTAGAAATCCGCGTCGTGCGCGTAGGAAATCAGAGTCATGAACTGTGCGCCCGGCGGGCGAACCGCCACTTCCGAAATGGCCACGCTTCCATCGGGACGGAAGAACCACTCCATGTGGGTGAGGCCGGTCTCGAGCCCGAGGGCCTTGAGGCCCCGGAACGCCGCGTCCCGGATCGGGTCGAACTCGCTCCCGCCGATGTCGCGGGGGAGCAGCACGCACCACTGGATCCACGGGTTCTGCAGCACGTCGAGCGGCGTGGGGTCGTAGCGGCTGATGGAGTGCCACACCGGTTTGCCGCGCACCATGATGCTGTCGAAGGAATGTTCCTGGCCCACGATGAACTCTTCCAGCAGCACCGGCTGCTGCGGCCCCGGCGGATCCACCTCCAGCCAGCGCTCCAGCGCGTCCCTGTTATCCAGGCGAAAGGTGTTCCGGGCGCCCGCGCCGGCCGGCGGCTTGACCACGATGGGGAGCCCGCTGGTGCGGGCGAACTCGCGCACATCCTCCGCCCCGCGGGCCAGGCGGTGCCGGGCGCACGGCAATCCCGCCGCGCGCAGCACGTCCTTCATGCGGGCCTTGTCCCGGAAGTTCCGGGCGGTCTCGACGCCCATGCCCGGGATCCCCAGCATGGCCCGCACCTCGGCGAGCGGCACCTGCAGCTCTTCCAGCGCGCCCATGATCCGGTCCACCGGTCCCAGCCGGGCGGAAATAATACGGACGGCATCCGCGATTTGAACAGGATCGAGGCCGTTTTCGATGCGGTAGTGCCCGGCCAGCCGCGCCCGCAGGCGCGGGGGCAGCTTATCTTCCACGTCCTGGCTGACCACCGCCAGCTGGGCGCCCGGAAGGCCGGAGGCGGCATCGATGAAACGCAGCGTCGCTTCCAGGAAGAAGGGCGCCACGAAGACCACGGTTGGCATGGGGGCATCCTACCCTCTTGGCCTCCGCGGCTCAAGACACGCCGGACCGGGGATGGTAGAATGACGCCCGTCGCGCTTCCGGCGACCCCAAGGCGCCCTCCCGGGACGCCCTCCCGTCCACACCTTCGAGGCCACAGCCCCATGAACGTCATCTTCATCGAGCCGAGCTTTCCCGCCAACCAGGCGCAGTTCGTGCGCGCGCTGCACGAGGTGGGCGCGACCGTGATCGGGGTCGGCGAGTACCCCAAGGAGAACCTCACCGACGACCTGAAGCGCCAACTCACCCACTACGAGCAGGTGCCTTCGGTGGTCAACGAGGAGGCGCTCCGCCACGCGGTGAAGTGGATCCAGGGACGCGTATGGGTGGACCGCCTGGAGGCCACCGTCGAGGCACACATCATGTCCGCCGCCCGGGTGCGCGAGAGCTGCACCATTCCCGGCACCTCGGTTCGCACCGCGTACCTGTGCCGCGACAAGCCGGCCATGAAGGAAGTGCTGCGCGAGGCGGGCATTCCGTGCGCGCAGTCCACCGCGGCCTCGTCCGCCGAGGAAGTGCGCGCGTTCGCCGCGCAGGTGGGCTTTCCCCTGATCCTCAAGCCGCGCGACGCCGCGGGCGCCTCGGGCACCCACAAGGTGGACAACGCGGAGGAGCTGGAGGCGGCCATTCGCGTGACCGGCGTGGACCGGGGGGCGGGCTTGGCGGTGGAGGAGTTCATCGAAGGGCACGAGGGCTTCTACGACACCATCGCGGTGAACGGCGAGGTGGTGCACGAGTTCGTCTCGCACTACTACCCGAACGTGCTGGAGGCCATGCGCACCCGCTGGATCTCGCCGCAGTTCATCGCCACCAATCGCCTGGACAGCGTCGCCGATTACGGGGAGCTCAAGGACATGGGCCGGCGGGTGATCAAGGCGCTGGGGATCGGCACTTCGGCCAACCACATGGAGTGGTTCTACGGGCCCAAGGGGCTAAAGTTTTCCGAGATCGGCTGCCGGCCCCCGGGAGTTCGCGCCTGGGACCTGTACGGGGCGGGCAACGACATGGACATCTATCGCGAATGGGCCATGGCCGTGGTGCACGGCCATCCCGGCTCCAAGGCCTCGCGCCGCTTCGCCGCGGGCCTGATCGCCTTGCGTCCCGACCGCGACGGCCAGATCGCGGGATACGAGGGCCTGCAGGAGATCCAGCGCAAGTATGGCGAGTGGATCCTGGACTTCCATCTGCCGCCGGAGGGAACTTCCACCCAGGGCGTGGAGGCCGGGTACATGGCCAACGCTTGGGTCCGGATGCGGCACCCGGACTACGACGCGCTTCACGGCATGCTGGACGAGGTGGGCCGCACGGTAAAGGTGCGCGCGCGGTGAAGGTCGTCCTCCTGGGTCCCCAGCGGCACGATCCGAATCTCGGCGCCACGGTGCGCTCGCTCGAATTCCAGGGCCGGGTGGCCACGGTGACCGCGGGCTGGCAGGAGCGCGAGGCGGACGACGCGGAACTGTGCGAGCACCTGGGCCACCGGTGCGTGAATCTCGAGCTGTACCGCCGCGCTTCGGATGTGTTCCGGCGCGACCCGGAGCTGGACGCGGCCCACCAGGCACGCCAGGAACGGCTGCACCGCATGCAGGACCTCTACACCATCCGGCTGAACCACGCCGCGGACGCCTGCCACGCCCTGGCCTCGAGCGATGCGCCCGACACCCTCAAGCTGCAGGAGCTGGCCGGGGCGGTGGAGGCGCTGCGGACGCTGGACCGGGAGCACCTGGGCCACGTCGCCGAGGTGCACGCGGAATTCGTCGTACGCTTCCGGCCGCTGGAGCGCGAAGGCGTGGCGTCCATGCGGGGCGAGCTGGCCGCAATCCTGAGAGACGTGTCCGCGCTGGTGGTGGCCGGAGGCCACGTGGCGGTGCTGCTCAACCGGCTGCGCCTGTTTGGAATCGTGGAATTGCTGGGGGACCGTCCGGTCATCGCCTGGTCCGCCGGCGCCATGGCGGTGAGCGAGCGCGTGGTGCTGTTCCACGACGATCCGCCGCACGGGCCCGGCCATCCCGAGGCGCTGGAGAACGGACTGGGGCTGATCCCGCGCGTGGTGCCTCTTCCGCATGCCCGGTACCGGCTCCATCTGGACGACCCGGGGCGCGTTTCGCTGATGGCGCGACGCTTCGCGCCGGCCGCCTGCGTGCCGATGGACGGGGGCGCCCGCCTGGACTGGAACGGCGCTGCGCTGTGGGCCCCGCCGGGCAACTACCTGATGGAAGAAAGCGGCGCCATCCGCGAGCTGGCGGAGGCCTCCGCGTGAGCGGGACCGCGACCGTCGGCCTGGCCATCCACGACCTTGCCACCCGCGGGGGCGCGCGCCCCGAAGCGGTGGACGCGTTTCTTTCCGCGCACCGCTTTCCGCTGGTGGAAGGCTCGGGCTGCACGTTCGTCTTCCGGGGCCAGGCGGACGGCGTGAACCTCAAGCACTGGGTGTTCGGCCTCCCGGCCTCGCAGGCCTTTCACCGGGTGAACGGAACCGACCTGTGGTACCTGGTGGTGGAGCTGCCGCCGCGCTCAAGGGTGGAATACAAGTTCGAAGTGGTGCGGGGCGGCAACGGGACGTGGATAGAGGACCCGCTCAACGACCAGCACGCCCACGATCCGTTCGGGTCCAATTCGGTGGTGCACGGCGCGGGCTACGAGGAGCCTGACTGGATCCGGCCCAATCCCACCACGCGCCCGGGCTCGCTCAGGTCCATGGTGTTCCGCAGCCCGGCCCTCGGGGGAGACCGGCAGGTGACGCTGTACCTGCCGGCGCGCTACCGGACCACCCGGCGCTACCCGCTGCTGGTGGTTCACGACGGATCCGACTACCTGCGGTTTTCCAGCATGCAGACGGTGCTCGACAACCTGATCCACCGGCTCGACATTCCCGAGATCATCGTGGCGCTCACCGACCCGGGCGACCGCCTGGCGGAGTATGCGAATCTGGAAGCGCACTCCCGCTTCCTGGTGGAGGAACTGGTGCCCCAGCTGGAGAAGGAGCTGCCGCTGGCCGCCACGCCGGACTCGCGGTGCCTGATGGGAGCCAGCTTTGGCGCGGTGGCGACCCTTTCCACGGCCGTCCGCCGCCCAGGCTACTTCGGCCGCCTGATGCTCCAATCGGGCTCATTCGCGTTCACCGACATCGGGCCCAGCCGGCGGGGCCCCGTCTTTGAGCCGGTGGTGGAGTTCGTGAACGAGTTCCGCGCGCGGCCCCGCAAGGTGGCCGACCAGGTGTTCGTGAGCTGCGGCACCTACGAATCGTTGATCTACGAGAACCGCTCCCTGGTGCCGGTGCTGCAGTCCACCGGCATGGAGGTCCGGTTCGTGGAGGCCCGCGACGGGCACAACTGGGAGAACTGGCGGGACCGCATGCGGGAAGGCCTTTCGTGGCTATTCCCCGGCCCCCTCCGGATGGTGTATGAATAGGGGCTCACTTTTCCTGGAATCCATTCCCAGCCCGGGGGGCCGGCTTGCCCTCGACCCCCGGAATCCGAGGTAGCCCATGGCCACCGTGGTTCGCAAAATAGGCCTGTCGCTCGGGGCCGACATCTGTTGGCCGATCTGCTACGAGGAGATCCTCAAGCGGCTGGACCTCGGCGTTCCCTCGGGCACCGACACGCTGCGCTTCGAGACTGAGCGGGTGACCATCGAGCCGTTCGACCTGCGCCAGCCCTGCCAGTACGACCTGGTGATCGACCGTCTCACGCACTGGTACCACACCAGCCGCGAATGGATCAAGAAATCGGTGGTGATGGACGGGCTCTACGTGTTCAACAATCCGTGGGCGGTGCAGGCCATGGAAAAGCACACTTCCTACTGCGCCATGATGCGCCTGGGATTTCCCATCCCCGACACCTGGATGGTCCCGCCCAAGGAATACGAGCCCAAGCCCGACCTGGACGTGACGCTCAGTCGCTACGCGCAGCTGTTCGACCTGGGCAAGATCGGCGCCGACGTGGGCTATCCCATGTTCATGAAGCCCTACGACGGCGGCGGCTGGGCCGGCGTGAGCCGCATCGACGACGAAGAGGCGCTGCGATCCGCCTACGACAAGAGCGGCCGCCACCTGATGCACCTGCAGCGCGCGGTGGACCCGCACGACCTGTTCGTGCGCTGCATCGGGCTGGGCCCCCAGGTGCACTTCGTGAACTATGATCCGGCCCGGGCGTTGCACGACCGCTACACCATGGACCTGGATTTCCTGGGGGAGGGCGAGAGGTCCCTGCTCCGCGACATGACGCTCACCATCAACAGTTTTTTCGGATGGGACTTCAACTCGTGCGAAGCCCTGCGGCAGGGCGGGACCTGGCATCCGATCGACTTCGCCAACGCCTGTCCCGACTCGCAGGTCACCTCGCTCCACTACCACTTCCCATGGCTGGTGAAGGCGAATCTCCGGTGGTCGCTGTTCTGCGCCGCCACGCGGCGCCCCATGCGGGTGAACCAGGACTGGCAGCCCTTCTTCGACGTGGCCGAGACCGACCTGCCGTTCCGCGAAAAACTGCGCCAGTACGCGGCCATCGCCGAGAAGCGCTTTGACACTGCCAAGTTCGAGAAGTTCTGCGACAAGCACCTGGCAGGGCTGGACGAGGCGGCGTGGGAGTTCTTCGGGACCGACCTGGCCCGGGACGCGGTGCGCCAGAAAGTTTCCGCGCTCTTCCCGGCCCACGAGGTGGAGGAGTTCACCGGGATGTTCTGGGCCCGCATCCAGGGCTGGCGCGAAGACAACAGCCCCAGGGCGGCCGCCGCTGCGGTGCGGAGGAAGCCGTGAAGGAGACTTCGCGCTGGCACAGCCAGCGGCTCGGACGCGAGGTCACGCTGGCCCGCTGGGGCAGCTTTGGCGTGCCGGTCCTGATCTTTCCCACCGCCGGAGGGGACGCGGAGGAGATCGAGCGGTTCCACATCATCTCGGCGCTGGGGGACCTGATCGGAGCGGGCCGGATCAAGGTGTACTCGTGCGACAGCGTCGCCGGCCACGCGATGGTGACCCAGGAAGGCTCTCCGCGGCACCGCATGTGGATGCTGAACCAGTTCCAGGAGTACGTACGCCACGAAGTGGTGCCGGCCATCCGCATGGACTGCCGATCCGAGGGCATCGAGATTGTGAGCGCGGGCGCCTCCATCGGGGCGTTCAACGCGCTGGCGGTGCTGTGCCGCTATCCGGACGTCTTTTCGCGTGCCATCTGCCTGTCCGGCACCTACGACCTGCAGCGCTTTCTTGAAAATGCGTGGAGCGACGATTTCTACGTCGCCTCGCCGCTCCACTATCTGCCCAACCTCGAGGGGCCGCACCTGGAGGCGCTCCGCAAGCGCCTGGTGATCCTGGCTTCGGGCCAGGGCCGCGCCGAGGACATCGGCGAATCCTGGCGCGCGGCGCAAATACTGGGCTCCAAGGGCATACCGAACCGCGTCATGCCGTGGGGCGAGGAGTGGCCGCACGACTGGCCGACGTGGCGCAAGATGCTTCCGATCTATCTGGGCGAGCTGGATTCGCAGGCTTAGGACTTGGGCATGAAGGCGGAGGCCTGATGGGCACCCACAAAATCCAGGGCGAATTCCAGGGCGAAGAGCGGCGCGTGTTCATGCGCTACCTGCTCCGGGACCTGCGCGCCATGGAGCACATCCTGGCCAACGGCCTGCTGGAAGAGGGCGTGCGCCGCGTGGGCGCCGAACAGGAGATGTTCCTCCTGGACCGCCACAACCTGGCCGCGCCCGCGGCGCTGGACGTGCTCAAGCGCGTCAACGACCCTCATTTCACCACCGAGCTGGGACTGTTCAATCTGGAAATGAACCTGGACCCGCTGCTGTTTGGCGGGGACTGCCTGAGCCGCATGGAGGAGCAGCTCCAGGGCCTGCTCGGCAAGCTCCGCGCTTCCATCGCCGACCTGGACGTGAAGGCGCTGCTCACCGGCATCCTGCCCACCATTCGAAAATCCGACCTGGGGCTCGAGAACATGGTGCCGCTGCCCCGCTACCAGGCGCTCAACCAGGCCATGAGCCGGATGCGCGGCGGGGCCTACGAGTTCTACATCAAGGGGCTGGACGAAATCCTGGTGAAGCACGACTCGGTCATGGTGGAAGCGTGCAACGCCAGCTTCCAGGTGCACTTCCAGGTGGGCGCCTCGGAATTCGCCAACCTCTACAACATCGCGCAGGTGGTGGCCGGGCCGCTCCTGGCGTGCGCCACCAACTCGCCGCTTCTGTTCGGCCGAAGGCTGTGGGCGGAGACGCGCATCGCCCTGTTCCAGCAGGCCGTGGACACCCGCTCGGTGGGCCACCACCTGCGCGAGAGCAGCCCGCGCGTGACCTTCGGCAACAGCTGGGTGAAGGAATCGGTGCTGGAGCTCTACAAGGAAGACATCTCGCGCTTCCGCACCCTGGTCGGCACCGGGCTGGACGAGGATCCGTTCGAAGCGCTGGCCAGGGGCGAGGCCCCGCAACTCAAGGCGCTGCGGCTGCACAACGGCACCGTGTACCGCTGGAACCGCGCCTGCTATGGGATCATGAACGGCAAGCCGCACCTGCGGATCGAGAACCGGGTGATGCCCTCGGGGCCCAGCGTGGCCGACGAGATCGCCAACGCCGCGTTCTGGTTCGGCATGGTGAGTGGCCTGGCCTTCAAGTACGAGGACATCACCAAGGTCACTGAGTTCGAGCACGCCAAGATGAACTTCGTGGCCGCCGCCCGCGGCGGCCTGGGCGCGCACATGACCTGGCTGGAGGGCGAGGAGTTGCCCGCGCCCCGGCTCATCCTGGACCGCCTCCTGCCGCTCGCGGAAGAGGGCCTGGCCAAGGCCGGCGTGGACCAGGCTGACCGAGACCGCTATCTGGGCCTGATACGGGAGCGCGTGGGCTCGGGCCGCACCGGAACACGGTGGATATTACAGTCGCTCGCGGGAATGAAGGAGCAGGGCACCCAGGGGGAGCGCCTGAACGCCGTGACCGCCGCCATGCTGGAGCGCCAGCAGGAGGGAACTCCGGTGGCCGCCTGGGAACTCGCGTCCCTCGCCGAAGGCGGCGGCTGGAAGCAAAACTACTTGAAGGTGGAGCAGTACATGACCACCGACCTGTTCACGGTGCACGCGGACGATCCGGTGGACCTGGTGGCCAACCTGATGGAGTGGCAGCGCATCCGCCACGTGCCGGTGGAGGACTCCCAGCACAAGCTGATCGGGCTGATTTCCTACCGCGCCATCCTGCGCCTGATGGCCCGCGGCACCCTGGAGCGCAACCGCGACGGCCTGTGCGCCGCCGACATCATGAAGCGCGACCCGGCCGTGATCGGCCCCGAGATGTCCACGCTGAGGGCCATCGAGCTGATGCGCCGACTCGCGGTGGGGTGCCTGCCGGTGGTGCAGGACGGCAAACTCGTGGGCCTGGTCACCGAGCACGATTTCATGGACATCGCCGCCGAGCTGCTGGAACAGAAGCTGAAGGAATGAACTCCCCCTCATCTTCCCACGCCTCCCGCCCGGAAGACGGGCCGGCCCTGAAACGGCTGCTCGGCCGCGTGCGCGGGGAGCGTCCCGGCCCCACCCTGATCGCCATCGGCGGGATGCACGGCAACGAGCCCGCCGGAATCGGCGCGGTCCGGCGCGTGCTGCCGGCGCTGGAGCCGCTCGCTTCCGGCATGCGCGGCGAGTTCGTGGCCCTCGCGGGCAACCTGGGCGCGCTGGCCCGGAACAAGCGGTTCCTGGCCAGGGACCTGAACCGCCAGTGGACCCCCGAACGCATCGCCATGCTTCGCGCGGCCGGCAACCTGTCCGCGCGCGAGAGCGAAGACCGCGAGCAGCTGGAACTGTTGGACGCGCTGGAAGAGATCCTTCTCCGCTCGCGCGGCCGGGTGTACCTGCTGGATATGCACACCACCTCCGCCCAGGGCGTGCCGTTCTCGGTCGCGGGAAGCGAGGCGCGCGCGCTGGACTTTGCGCTCCATTTTCCCAGCGTGATCCTGCTCGGGCTGCAGGGAGTCCTGGGCGGCGTGCTCACCGAATACCTTGCCTCGCGCCACTGCGTGGCGCTGGCGGTGGAGGGCGGCCAGCACGAATCGGCCACCGCCGTGGACTGTCACGAGGCGCTGCTGTGGATGGCGCTCGCCGCGGTGCACATGCTGCCGCGCTCGCGGGTGCCTGCCCTGGAACGTTACCGAGGCATACTGGAAGAGGCGCGGGGTTCCCTGCCCCGGGTGATCGAGGTCCTGGACCGGCATGCCATCGCCCCCGAGGACCAGTTCCGGATGGAGCCGGGGTACGCCAATATCCAACCCGTCCGAAGGGGCGCCCTGCTGGCGCGTGACCGCTCGGGCGAGATTCGTTCGCCCGGGGACCGGCTCATCGTGATGCCGCTCTATCAGGCGCTGGGCGACGACGGGTTCTTCCTGGGCCGCGCCAAGTGGTGGTGGCGGCTCCGGGTCAAGGTGGCGCTCCGGATCCTTAAAGGAGAGTTGCTCCGCTGATGCGATTTCCGCTCCTGCTTCGCCCGCTGGTGCTGCTTCTTCCCGCCCTGCTCCTCGCCACTTCCACGCCGGCCCGCGCTTCCAACAGGCAAAGTCCCCACGCCGGCCCGGCCCTGGTCCTTGATCCTGCGCGTCCCGGCGTGGGCGACCTGGCGCTCGCCACCCTGCGCGGCGCGCCCCCGCTGCGGTCTCTGAAGGGCGAGTGGCTGGGGCACACCGTGGAGTTCGAACGGGGCGCACGTTCGGCCACGTGGCACGCGCTGATCGGCTCCGGGCTCACGACGGCCTCGGGGGAATACCCGCTGAAGCTGACCGGCGAACTCCCGGGCGGAACCCCGTTCGAGTTCGCGCGCCAGGTTCGGCTGCAGGAGGTGCGATTCGCCACTTCCCGCCTGCGGGTGGCCGAAAAATTCGCGTCGCCGGACTCTCAGCAGCAGCTGCGCATCCAGGCCGAGCGTGCGCTCAAGGACAGCCTGTTCCACCACGGCGCGGATTCCTCGCTATGGTCGGGCCGGTGCGTGACTCCAGTGAAAGGAAGAACCTCGGAGCGCTTCGGAACGGCGCGGGTGTTCAACGGGGAAAAGCTTAGCGTGCACGAAGGGTTGGATTTTCGCGCCCTGCGGGGCACTCCGGTGCGCGCGGTGAATTCCGGGAAGGTGCTGCTGGCCCGGGCGCTCTTCTACGAAGGGAACTGCTTGGTGCTGGACCACGGAGCGGGGCTGTTCACGGCCTACATGCACCTCTCGAAGTTCCAGGTGCGAGAAGGCGACCCGGTGCGCAAGGGCCAGCGCCTGGGGCTGAGCCGCGCCACCGGCCGGGTGACCGGCCCGCACCTGCACCTGTCCGCCCGTTGGGACGGCGTGCCGGTCAATCCCTCCACGCTGCTTTCACTCCACCTTCCGGTCCGCTGATTCACCGCGCCGCGCCCCGCGAATCCGGGAGGCCGCCGGCGGGGTGGTCGGGTTCTTCCGCCGCCGCACTTGCTCCGGTTGCATTCACTTCCAATCCGTTCGGCCCGATTCTCGGGTTCCATTTCGCTGGAATCTCAGGCAGGGCCCAGGCGGCGAGTCTCCTCGGCCGCCCAGGCCCCCCTGGGAACCCGCGCCCGGGAGTCCAAGGGTTGTAGTTCCTTTTGGGTGGATCCCGTTGCTGGGCTACGCTTCCCTTCAAGCGCATGAACCGGGCCAATCGTCTTCCGGACGCGCAACTCCAATCGCGCGGCCAAGATGCTGCAAAGAGGCCGCGGCGAAGGCGCTCCGGGCGGCCCGAAATGTGCGCAGCCCGCTGCGCACCGCGGCGCGCACGTGCGCAGCGCGGGACGGCCGCTGGCGTTCGCCGCCTGCCGGCGCGGGCAAAGAAGAAGGGGGACGGGCTCGTGCCCATCCCCCTTCATGCTGTTGCGAATCTGCCGCCGGAGCTAGTTCTTCAGCAACTTCTCCGTCTCCGTGAACACCTCTTCCAGGATGTCCAGCCCTTCCATGGCAGTGGCTTCGTCCAGCACCAGCGGCGGGTTGATCCGGAAGCTGTTGGTGTAGGCCATGGTCAGCAGACCCTTCTGGATGGCGCGCAGGAAGATGCCTTCGCAGATCTTCTTGTCCAGGCGCTCCCTGGTGTCCTTGTCCTTCACGAACTCGCAGCGGATCAGCATGCCCTTGCCATCCACTCCGCCGATGAACGAGAACTTCTTCTCGAACTCCTTGACGCGCTCCAGCATCTTCGCGCCGACCCGTTTGGAGTTTTCCACCAGCTTCTCGTCCCGGATGATCTCGATGGAGGCGCGCGCGGCGGCGGCGGCCATCGGGTTGCCGCCGTAGGACGACGAGCTGCCCGAGGCGTTGCTCCACGGCGGGGTGAAGGCGATCTTGTCGGTGGTGATCACGCCGGCCAGCGGGAAGCCCGCGGCGAAGCCCTTGCCCACGGTCATGATGTCGGGAACGATGCCGTCGTGGTTCACCCCGAACCATTCACCCGAGCGGCCGAAGCCGGTGATCATCTCGTCGGCGATCAGGAGCGCGCCGAATTCCTTCGCGATCTCCTGGATCTTCTTCATCGCGCCCGGAGGCGGCACCACGTTGCCGTTGGTGCCCTGGATGGGCTCCACGATGATCGCGGCCACCGAGTTGGTGGTGGTGGTCTTGATCAGGTCGCGGGCGAAGTCCAGGCAATGCAGGTTGCAGGTCGGGAACTTCATCTTGAACGGGCAGCGGTAGCAATCGGGGTAGGGGGTCGAGTACAGGCCCGGCATGAGCGGTCCCATGCCGTGCTTGAAGGTGGAGCCCAGCACTCCCAGGACGCCGCCGGTCTTGCCGTGAAACCCGCCCCAGAATCCCACCACCTCGAATTTCTTGGTGTAGGCCTTGGCCAGCCGGATGGCCGCCTCGACCGCCTCGGCGCCGCCGCTGTAGAACTGCACGCGGTTCAGGTCGCCCGGGGTCACTTCGGCCACCAGCTCGGTCACTTTGACGCGGTTCTCGGAAGTGAAGCTGCCCACCGCCACGCGCTTGATCTGCCCGGTGAGCATTTCCACCCACTTGGGGTGCGAGTGGCCCAGGGCCGCCACGTTGATGCCGGCGATGAAGTCGATGTAGCGGTTGCCGTCCACGTCGGTGAGCGTGGAGCCCTCGCCGTGGTCCATCACCAGCTGGGACATCAGCGCGAAGCCCTGCGTGCCCGGGGCCAGGTGCTGCTGCTCCTCCTGGAAGAGCGCCATGGACCTGGGTCCGGGGATGGCGGTCTTCCGGATGACGGCGGGGGTCTTAGTCGATTCTGCCATGGGCACGGGCCTCTTTCAGGATCTGGTCGGCGATCTTCACCGAAGCGCGGTCGCGGAAGCGGGCGAAGCTCGGCCAGTCGTTCAGGTCAATCAGGGTGATGCCGCGATCGTGCACCACCAGGTCTCCGCCGTAGATGGACAGTCCCGTGGCCCCGGCGGCGCGTTCGGCTTCCTCGCGCAGGACCTCGGGGTCCACCGGGCGGGTGCCCGGACCCTCGGAGTGATACCACTCGAAGAACCCGTTCTTGTGAATTCCATAGAACTTGATGACGTCCCCGACGATATGCTCCTGGAGCACCGCCCGGTCGATGCCGCGCTCGCTCATGGCCTTGAGCACCGCGCCGGCCTCGCCGACGCCGTCCACCTTGACCACGTCGGACTTCTGGGTGGCGTGCACGTCGCCGCGCTTGACCCACATGGAGCCCATCTCCGCGGCCTCCCCGGGGAGCCGGTCGTCCGCGGTGTCCACCACCAGGGTGCGCGGGAAGGGAACCCCGGCCTCGGCGAAGCGCTCGGTCATGTAGGTGCGGTAGCAGTTGCGGACCGAGCCGTAGGAGTTGATCAGGAGCTTGCCCTGCTCTTCCAGCCGGTTGAGCCAGGCCATGCTGCGGGGCCCCTGGCACATGTGGAAGACCACCGGGCCCTGGATGCTGGCCGTGGGCAGGTCGTCCTCGCTCACCATGTCCACGCGATACCCGCGGGCCTCGATGGCCTCGCGGGTGAGTCGCATGATGGCGGCGTCATTGGATTCGTGGTTCGGGGAAAACTCGACGGATCTCGCGATCCCCGTAAAATGTGGGGTCATGAAGATGGCTCCCAGAGGGCCACGTATTCCTCGGCGGCCCTCACGTCCTGCGGTCGGTCCACGTCGACCGTCTTGGGAAGGCGGTGACCGTGGAGGCGGAAGCCCGAGTCGACAAGGTGTCCCAGGAAATTCCGCATCTTTTGGATGCCCAGCGACTCGGCCCTTTCGAGTTCGGGCCAGATGCAGGGTGTGAAATAGTAAATGCCCGCGGTGACCCATCGGGCGCCGCGGAGCCCCGTTCCCAGGCGGGTGATCCGATCACCCCGCATCCGCACGCACACCGGCTTCTCGTCGTCCACGAAGGATGTCAGGGCGAGCGTGCCGTGCGATCCGCGCCGGGCCCTGGCGGCCGCTGACATATCCGCGAGCGCCCCGGGGGGCATGATGGAATCGACCATGGCGACCAGCGCGTCCTGATCCCGAAAGAAGGGACTCAGTTCCAGGAGGCTGTGCATGGAACTAAGTGTCGACCGTACCACAAAGTGGATGGGAAGCGGTAGCCCGAGGCCCAGAACCCGGTCGCGGACCGCAGTGGAAGCCTCGTTGACAATAATGTGAACGGATTCGGCGCCGGCGGCGTGGAGTTGCTCGATCGTCCTGTGAATCAACGACTTACCGCCGATTTCCAGCAACGGTTTCAGCACCGGCTCGCCCTGGCCCTGAAGGCGGAGCCCCTCGCCGGCAGCCAGGATCCCGGCCTTCAAATTGTTTCACCCCAAAGGCTTGGGAATTCGCGGACACTTTCCAGGGTGTGGTCGGGACGAAAGTCGGTGGCGCGTGGGATGACGCCCTGGATCCAGACCGTGCTGAGCCCCAGGGCGCCGGCCGGCCGGAGGTCCATGTCCACCGAGTCTCCCACCATGGCCGTCTCCCCGGGCGCGGCGCCCAGGGTGGCGAGGGCATGCCGGAAGAAGGCCGGGTCGGGCTTTCGAAGCCCCACCACCGCCGAATCGAACACCGAGTCGACCAGGGCCAAGAGCCCCTCTTCCCGCAGGATGATCTCGAGGTTGCCCGTGAAATTGGAAAGGATGCCCGTCTTCACGCGCCCTTTCAGGAGCCTTAACACGGCCGAATTGCGGGCCAGGTAGTCTCGGGTCTCGAGGGTGAGCCTCCGACCGGCCTCGTCCGCCACCGCTTCGGTGGGATGGCCGAGGTCCCTGAGCATCAGCGCGCATTGATAGCGGATGACGGCAGGAAGGTTCATCGCTTTGACCGCGGGGTCGGAATT
This sequence comes from Candidatus Eiseniibacteriota bacterium, assembly GCA_025351485.1. Classification (GTDB taxonomy): domain Bacteria; phylum Eisenbacteria; class RBG-16-71-46; order RBG-16-71-46; family JACRLI01; genus JANXVU01. The sequence goes on from JANXVU010000036.1 coordinate 53,345, forward strand.
GACCACGCGCTCGGAGGCCCTGAACACGTCGTCCAGGGCCTCCGGGGCGTAGCTCAGTTCCATGGAGCGGAAGGTGGAGTCGAACCGGCGGCTCCAGTGGATCCCGTCGCCGTCGAGTGTTCCGCCGAAGTCGAACAGCACCGCGGCCCAGCGGAGAGAGTTCACCGCACTCCGGCCATGGTGGGCCGGCCGGCGTGGGCCGGGTCCGGGGTCGGCGATTCGGCCCGCAGTTCCGTCAGCAGCCGGCCGCTGGGGCCCCGCTGGATGGCCGTGAGGATGATGGCGTATGCGGAAAAGCCCACCGCGGTGATCCAGAGGTAGGCCTCGGGGCGGCGGCTCAGGATGCTGGCGGAAAGCGCCACCAGGTGCATATTCGATCCAAGGTAGTTCCACCACCGCACCATCTTGCGCTGCTCATGCCCGTAGCGCGCCGCGAAGGATTCCGAAACCTGCCCGCCCTGGAAACGCTCCTCGATGGCCATCTTGAGCGGTTGGTAGGTGGGAGTGGTCCGCGCCAGGCGGCGGGCGTACGACTTGTACAGGCCCAGCATCAGCCTCTTCCCCAGGGACTGGCCGGCGGCCTCGTCGCGCTGGGCGCGTTCCAGGGCCTGCAGCGAGTCCTCGTCGGCGGCTTCCCGCTTCTTCACCACGCGGATGTACTCGGTTCGGTAAAAGTCATAGAGGGAACTCTGGAAGGAATGGGCGAACAGGGCCGCCAGGGCCAGGAGCGGGTAGGTCCAGTCCCCGGTGTCCAGGTACAGGCCGATTCCCAGGACCGTGTAAATGGTCAGGAACAGGGCCATGCTGCACATTCCGTCGATGATCCGGCCGTACCGGGATGGGCGGGTGGAAAGCCGGGCCAGCTGGCCGTCGGCCGCGTCCAGCACTTCGGAAGTCCAGAGCAGCACCACCGCCAGGACCAGCGCCGCATAGGACGGTCCGAAAAGGAAGAACGCCGAGGCCATGCCGATGAGCATGCCGCCCACGCTGACCTGGTTCGGGGTGATCTTCAGGGGCAGGAAGGCGGCGGTGAAAAGCACCGCCACGGGCCGGCAGAAGTACCGGTCCAGGTTCTCCTCGATCTCCCAGGCTTTGAACACCTGTCGGGACTCGAGTTCTTCCCGAAGGCTGCGAAGGCTCATTGACTCTCCATGGATGGTCGGTATCCAGCGGAGGCATCATCCCAGAGCCGGGACCCGAGGGCAAGGGCGCCCCGGGCCGGGCCCTCAGGCGGGGAGGCGCTCCCCGGAAAGCTCGATGGTCCGGCCCTCGGCGCTGGAACGGTAGCAGGCCTCCAGCGTGCGCACGGACGACCGGGCCTCTTCCCAGGCATCCCGGGAGTAATCCCCCTTTTCCATGCGGCCCGCGAATTCCCGGAACATGGGCACGAACCACTCCGAGTGGGACGAATTGGCCGACATCCCGGACTCGAACTTCAACTCCTGTTCGGTGCCGCCCGAGACCAGCACGATCCGGTCGTCGGACACCCGGATTTCCCCGGTGGAGCCCACCAGGCGGCTGGTGATCTCGCGCACCGGCGAGGCCCAGGTGAAGCCCAGGCGCGCCACGGCGGCCGGGTATTCCAGGATCACGCTGGCGGTGTCCTCCACCGCGTAGGCCTCGGGGCGCAGCGACTGCATGCGCGCGGTGACCCGGATCGGATCCCCCAGCACCGAGCGCAGCTGGTAGACCACGTGGGCGCCGTGGTCCATCATGATGCCGCCGCCCGCGCGAGCGGGATCGGTGCGCCACGAGGGGTCCCAGGCCGAGTTTCCAGGGTTGGCCTCTTTCCGCCACACGGTCCATTCCACGAAGCGAAGTTCGCCGATTGCCCCCGAGCGCACCGCCGCGACCACCGCCTTCCAGGGCGGGGCGTGGTGGTACTGGTGGCCCACCATGAACACCAGCGGCTTGCCCTCCAGGACCACGGCCAGCTCGTCGGCCTCGGCGGAGGTGCGGCACAGCGGCTTTTCACAGAAGATGTGGGCGCCCCTGCGGGCCGCCTCGCGGATCATGGCGCCGTGGGTCGAGGGAGGAGTGCAGATGTCCACGAAGTCGGGTTTTTCGGCGGCCCACAGGGCGTCGGAGGAATTGTAGGTCCGGATTTCAGGCCAGGCCTGCCGGATCGCTTCCAGGTTCGACGGCGCCAGGTCGCAGCACGAGGTGATCGACATTCTTTCCCGCAGGGCGGGATCGGAGGCCAGGGCCTCCAGGTGTCCGCGGCGGGCGATGTTGCCGGCGCCGAACAGCGCTCCTTGAAGCATGGTTTCTCCTAGGCCCTCGGGGGCGCCGGGCCCGCACCGGCGGGCTGACCGGGCTGCAACGGCAACGGCGAGTCCAACATCTCCGCCTCCACCTGGATGGGCGGGTTGGCGGTGCGCCGCACCATCAATTGGAAGATGTCCGGCCGGCTGTAGTGCCCGGCCACGTCCAGGCGCGATCTCACGTCCACGGCCAGCCTGGGGTCGATCTCCGCGTACAGGATCTCTTCCTTCTTGTTCAGCGGTCCCGCGATGAAATTGCCCAGCGGATCCACCACGGCGCTGTCGCCCACGTTGATCCACTCGTTCTTGTAGTCCTGCTTGAACTCGTAGCGGTCGGGGATGTCGTCCCGGCGCAACGCCATGCACGCGCCGATCACGTACATGCCGCCCTCGCGCGCCATGTGGCGCAGCGTGGACAGCCACGGCTCGCCGCGGTCCCAGGTGGCCGCCACATAGATCTGCACGCCCTGGGCGCACATCGCGTAGCGCGCCAGCGGCATGTAGTTCTCCCAGCAGGTCAGGCCGCCCAGGCGGCCGAAGGGGGTGTCGTAGACCTCCATGGTGCTGCCGTCGCCGCTGGCCCAGATGAGCCGCTCGCCCCCCGTGGGCACCAGCTTGCGGTGCCGACCCAGCACCTCGCCGTCGGGGCCCATGTACAGGAGCGTGTTGTAGATGCTGGCGCCGCTGCCCTCGGAGTTGATCTCGTTGATCCCCATCACCAGGTGCAGGCCTGCTGCTTTCGCGGCCTGGCCCAGGCGCCGGGTGGATTCATCCCCGATCCGCACCGATTGCCGCACCAGTTCTCCGTACAGGGCGTTGTGGACGGCCCGCTTGCCCGCGGGAATGGACCACACCCAGTCGGGATAACCGGGAAGGAAGGCCTCCGGAAACACGACCAGCCTGGCGCCGGCGCGGCCGGCTTCGGCGATCAGCCCGCAAGCCTTCTCCACGGTGGCGTCGCGGTCCATGAACACCGGGCTGGCCTGCGCCACGGCGATGCGGACGGTGGGGGAGTTGGATTCGCTCATGGGCACAAAATACCACAGCGGGTCGGGATAGCGCACCTGTTCCGCCCCCCGTTCCGGCCCCTTGTACGCCGGGCGGCCGCGTGGCAGAATCCCTCCCTCGAACCCAACCCGTTCCTCCGATCGAGAGGCCTATGCTCGCGCTTGCTGCCTTTTTGCCGTGGCTCCTCGCGGCGTCCGTGTCCAACCACTCCACGCCGGTCTTTGACGGCCGCTTCGCCCGGGACCTGGACCTGATCCTGAGTTCCGACTCCCTGGAAGGCCGCAAGACCGGCCAGCCGGGGGGGCGCCGCGCCGAGGAGTTCGCCGCCGCACGCTTTCGCGAGTGGGGACTTCGGCCGGGCGTCGGGGACACCAGTTACTTCCAAACCTACAAGTTCCTTTCCACCCAGGTCACCGGGACTCCCGAGCTGACCTTCACCGACTCCCCGGTGGGCGCGCTCAACTACGCGTACGGCAGCGACTACGTGGTGTTGCTCTATTCGGGCTCGGGCTCGGCCACCGCCGAAGCCGTCTTCGTAGGTTACGGCATCAGCGCCGCCGACAAGGGCCACGAGGACTACGCCGGCGTGGACGTGACCGGCAAGGTAGTGATCGCGCTGCGGGGAGCCCCCAGGGACGGCAAAACCTGGGTGGACGAGCGAGCCATGGGCTACAAGGTGCGCAACGCCCAGCGGCACGGCGCCAAGGGGGTCCTGATTTGCGAGAACGAGGCGCCCCTGCTGGGCACCATCCAGGAGCGGTTCTTCGAGGAGGACATGCCGGGACTGTTCGTGTCCGCCCGGGTGGTGCGCGACCTGTTGATCGGGACCGGTAGATCGTTCGAGGAGCTCAAGACCGAGGCCGGCCAGGGCCGGAACGTCAGTTTCGGCACGGGTCACGCTGTAAAGCTCGCGGTGAGCAGCGAGGTGCTGCGGGAAGCGCGCGGCCGCAACGTGGTGGCCAGGATCCCGGGCACCGACGCATCGCTGAAGCGGGAGTGCGTGGTGGTCGGTGCGCACCTGGACCACCTGGGGCGCGACGCGGCCGGACACATCTACCCCGGCGCCGACGACAACGGCTCGGGGGCCTCCACGGTCCTGGCCATGGCGCGCGAGCTGGCGCGCTCGGGCTGGAAGCCGCGCCGCACCATCTACCTGACGCTGTTCACCTGCGAGGAGCAGGGGCTGCAGGGTTCCACCTGGTTCGCCGAACACCCGCCCGCCGAGAGCATCGCGGTGATGCTGAACATGGACATGGTCGGCGTGGGCTCCGTCGTGCCCAACATGGGCGGCGTGGACCGCTACCCCGAGCTGGTGCGGCTGGCCCGAGCCCTGGTGCCGGACTCGGTGCGCAGCCGGGTGGAGATCGGCGGCAGCGGCCCCGACTCGGACCACTGGCCCTTCTCGGAGCGCGGCATCCCGTCGCTGTTCACGCTTTCGGGCGGCTCGCACCCCAACTACCACCAGGTGGAGGACAAAGGCTGGCGCCTTCAGCCGGAGGTGCTGGACGCCGTCGGCAAGTTCGAGTTCCGGGTGCTGCAGGCGGTGGCCGACACCGCCGCGTTCCGCGTGGACCCGCACCGCATGGCCCGGCTGGCAGCGCACATGGCCCGCCCGCTGGCCCGGGCGCGCTACGACGACCGGCGCCACGGGCTGCACGAGGCGGCTTCGCGCGGGGCGGGCGTCATCCTGCTGCAGCTGCCGCCGGCCGAGCCGCTCCTTATGTCGGCGCGCGTCTCCAGGCTGGAAAAGGAATTCGCGGTGGACAGTTCGCTGTTCCGGCTGGCCCGTTCCGCTGCCGATCTGGACGAGCACGCGCAGCGGGGCAAGGTGAGCGTGATCCTGGAGGCGGAAGTGGGCGCATTCGATCTTCAAGACAGCCTGCTGATCCTGTTCCTGAAACAGCAGGGTGTGCGCGCGGTCCTGCCCGATGGCACGCCCAACGCCACGGAGGCCCACTTCATCGGCAACTCCGGGCTGCTGCTGGACCAGACGCTGCTGCGCTCGCCGCTCGCGTCGGATCACCCCTCGCTCTACTCGGGCCGGGTTCCGGCGGGCGCCGCGCGGGGATTCGAGTTCGACTCCCCGGCGGATGCGCGGAGCGAGTCGCCTCGCACCGGCTACCTGCTCGGAGAGGACCCGGTGAAGGTGGCGTCCAGGCTGCTTCAGAAGAAATGGACCCGGGAGTCGGTGATCAATTGGATGGGACTCAACTTCGCCAAGTTCTGGAAGGAAAACTCATGAGACCCCGCGCATGCGCCCTGGCGATCCTGCTGCTCGCGACTCTGTATTCGGCGGCATTTTCCCAAACCGCGGCGCCCGCGCCCGCGGCGGCCCCGGACACTTCGAAGGCCGCCCTCGCCACCGCCGACTCCATGCTCGACGGCCTTGCGGGAATGTGGGAGGGCCAGTTCAGCGGCGGGGGCCTCTACGGCGTGGACCGCCTGATCGCCACCTGGAAGTACGACCGGCGGATCTTGCAGCTCCAGAGCCGCGCCAGCACCGGGCCGCGCAAGGACTTTGAAGTGATCGCGTTCATCCGGCGCGACGGCGACCAGTACTTCATGATCTACGTGGACGCCAACGGCCAGTTGGCCCATCTGGACGGCAAGCTCCTGGGCCGGGTGCTGGAGTTCCAGGGCGAGAGCCCGTCCGGCCGGCTGCGCCTGCGATACGACTTTTCGAGGCCCAAGCGCCTGGCGCTCAGCCGTGAAGAGGCGGCGCCCGACGCCGACTGGCGAAAGATCTTCGATGTCATGTACGCGCGCGGCCGGGTGAAGCGGCCGTAGCGCGATCGAGCCGGGCACCGGCCCTGGTCCCGCAGAAACCTCAGAAAGGTCCCCCATGGGAATCCGGATCACCCGCGTGTACACCAAGGCCGGAGACGGCGGCCAGACATCCCTCGTGGGAGGCCAGCGCGTGGACAAGGACTCGCTGCGCATCGAGGCCTACGGCACCGTGGATGAGCTGAACTCGATCCTGGGGCTGGTGCGTGATGCCAACCGCATGCCCGGCGCTCCGGCCGTGGAGGCGGGGTCCATCGAGGGCATGCTGCAGCGCATCCAGAACGAGCTATTCAACCTGGGCAGCGACCTGGCGACTCGCCTCGCGGACCGGCACCCGCAGCAGCCGGTGATCGAGGAACGGCACGTCAAGCACCTGGAGGACGATCTGGACCGGATGAACTCCGAGCTTCCCGAGCTCCGGAGCTTCGTGCTGCCGGGGGGGGGCTGGGTGAGCGCCTACTGCCACCAGGCGCGCACGGTGTGCCGGCGCGCGGAGCGGCTGGTGGTGAAGCTGGCGAAGGAAGAGGAGATCTCTGGGCACGACCTGCCCTACTTGAACCGCCTCAGCGACTATCTGTTCGTGCTCGGCCGGTGGGCCGCCAAGGCCTACGGGGAAGCCGAGTCGCTTTGGAAGCCGGAGACAACCTGAGAGCCGAAAGAGGGGAAACCATGCTCGAAGCCCCCCGCATTGTGGAGACCGAGGCCCAGGCGACCGCCGCGATCCACCTGGTCATTCCGCGCGCCGAAATGCAGAAGGTCTTCGGACCTGGAATCGGCGAGCTGATGGCGGCGATCGCCGCCCAGGGCCTCGCCGTCACCGGGCCGGTGATCAGCCGGCACCTGAGAAATCCGACGGACACTTTCGACTTTGAGATCTGCGTGCCGGTCTCTTCGGCCGTCACGCCCGTGGGCCGGGTCCAGCCAGGACGCCTGCCCGCCACCACCGTGGCCCGCACGGTCTATCGTGGCCCGTACGAGGGCCTGGGCGCCGCGTGGGGCGAGTTCACGCGCTGGATCAAGGAGCAGGGTTACACGGAGGGTGCAGAGCTGTGGGAGTGCTACGTGGAAGGACCGCACTCCAGCCCCGATCCTTCCACCTGGCGAACGGAGTTCAACCGGCCGGTGACCCGCTAGAAGCCAGGGGGTCCCGGCGCCGGCTCGTCGTCCTGCCGGAACTGTTCCTGGTAGAGCTTCGAGTAGAGCCCTCCGCGGGCGAGCAGCTCGGCGTGCTTGCCGTGCTCCACGATGCGGCCCTGGTCCATGACCAGGATCTGGTCGGCCTTGCGCACGGTGCTGAGCCGGTGGGCGATCACCAGGCTGGTGCGCCCTTCGAACAGCGGCTCCAGGGCGGCCTGGATGAGCGCCTCGGAACGCGAGTCCAGGGAGGACGTGGCTTCGTCCAGCACCAGCAGCCTCGGATTGCGCAGCACCACCCGCGCGATGGCCACGCGCTGCTTTTCCCCGCCCGAGAGCTTGTAGCCCCGCTCGCCCACCACCGTTTCGTAGCCCTCCGGCAGCGCCGCGATCACATCGTGGATCTGGGCCACGCGGCAGGCATCTTCGATCTCGGCGCGGGTCGCATGGGGCCGCGCATAGCGAAGGTTCTCCTCCACCGTGGCGTGGAAGAGCGTGGTCTCCTGCGTCACGGTCGAGGTGAGCGCCGCCACGTCCGCAAGGCGCAGATCCCGCAGGTCGATCCCATCCAGCGTCACGCGCCCCTTCGCGGGGTCGTACAGCCGGCACGCCAGGTAGGTCATCGTGGTCTTGCCCGCGCCGCTCGGCCCCACCAGCGCCACCATCTCCCCGGGGCGCGCCTCGAACGACACATCTTGAAGAGTCCACGTGCCTTCGTTGTAGCCCATCCACACAGACTCGAACCGCAGCTCGCCCCGGGGCGAGGTGATGGCGGCCGGCTTCTCGGGGTCGCCGATTTCGAGCGGCAGGTCCAGGTATTCGAAGATGCGCCGAAAGAGCGAAGCGGCGCTCATGATGTCCACGTGCACGTTGACCAGCCCGGAAAAGGGTCCGTACAGCCTTCCCAGGTACGTCACGAACGCGAAGATCGTTCCAACCGTGATCCGCCCGGCGATGGCCTCGTGCCCGCCGAACAGGAAGATCAGCGCCGGCCCCACGCTGGCGAACATCATCAGGAACATCAGGAACCACCGGCCCAGCATGTTCTGCTTGATCTGCAGATCCCGCACCGCGCCGGCCCTTTCGCGGAACCGGCCGCGCTCGTACTCCTGCGCCCCGAAGAGCCGGGCCAGCAGGTAGCCGCTCACCGAGAGCGTCTCCTGCACGTAAGACGTGAGTTCGGCCAGCCGTTCCTGGGTTTCTTTGGACAGCTTCTTGCGGATCTGGCCCACGCGCCGAGTCGGCAGGATGAACACCGGCAGCACGCCCACCGCGATCATCGAAAGGCGCCAGTCCATCCCGAAGATCACGATCAGGGTGCTCGTCACCATGAACACGTTGGTGGCGAGCGCGACCATGGTGCCGGTGACCACGCCCTGCACCCCGCCCACGTCGTTCTGGATGCGGGAGAGCACCTCGCCTGACTTGGTGTTGGTGAAAAAGCGCAGCGATTGGCGCAGCAACCGGTCGTACATGTCGTTGCGGATGGTGAACATCACGTTCTGGCCCATGACCGTGACCAGGTAGTTCTGCCCCACCCCGATAAGCCCGGAGAAGAGCGAGGCCCCGATCATCCCGGCCACCATCCAGTTGAGCCCCGCGAGGTCCTTGTGGGGGATGGCCTTGTCTATGATGTCGCGCATGAACAGGGCCGGCAGGAGACCCAGGATCGAAGTGCTGGCGATGCAGACCAGGATCAGCATGGAGGGCTTCCATGCGGGCAACAGGTAGCGGCCGATCCGGCGCGTATCGTCCATCCGGATCCTGGTGCCCGGCGTGGGCGGAGGTGAGGAACTCATCCAGTGCATGCTCATGGAGAGGGACTCTAGCACGGTGCCCATGAGTCGCCCGGCGGGAACGGGCCCGGGAAGAGGTTGGAGGTGGCAAGTTAGTGCGCTAAAATACGTTACGTCGAATATGGAGATGTCCACCCGCGTTGACGCCTCCCGAAATTCGTGCTAACCTTCCTTTTTGCCGAAACTTACGCGCCAGCGTCGTTCGTGGCGATGGCGCGGGCTTTTGGTTGCCCGCCAAGGGCACGGCTTCTGCAGGGAGGAACTTGGATCCGCTCGTCGAAAGGGTGCTCCAGGGCGAAAAGTCCGCCCTCGCCAGGGTGATCAGCCGGATCGAGAACCGTGAGCCCCAGGCGGTCGCGCTGCTGGACGAGTTGTTCCTGCACCAGAAGGCCGCCCCGCGGATCGGCGTGACCGGGCCCCCGGGCGCAGGCAAGAGCACCCTGGTGACCGGACTGATCCGGATCCTGCGCGAGCAGGGACACCGCGTGGGCGTGGTGGCCGTGGACCCCACCAGCCCCTTCAGCGGGGGCGCGGTGCTGGGAGACCGGGTGCGCATGAACGAAGTGGCGCTGGATCCCGGGGTGTTCATCCGGAGCATGGCCACCCGCGGCAGCCTGGGCGGGCTGGCTTCCACCTCGCGGGAGGTGTGCGAGGCGCTGGACGCCTTCGGCTCGGACCGGATCCTGCTGGAGACCGTGGGCGTGGGGCAGTCCGAGCTGGACGTGGCGCAGGCGGCCGACAGCACCGTGGTGGTGGTGGTGCCCGAATCTGGCGACTCGGTCCAGGCCCTGAAGGCCGGGCTGATGGAGATCGCCGACATTTTCGTCGTGAACAAGGCCGACCGCGAGGGCGCGGACCGGATGGTGCACGACCTGGAGAGCGCGCTCTCCCTGAAGAACTGGAAGGACCGCTGGAAGCCGCCGGTCTTGAAAACGGTGGCCTCGCGCGGCGAGGGGATCCGGGAAGTGAACGAAGCGCTGGAGCGGCACGCCGCCTGGCAGCTCGAGACCGGGCAGCTCTCGCACCGGAGGCGCGAGTCGGTGGGCGCCCGTATCCTGGAATTGACCCGCGAGGCGGTGACCCGCGCGGTGCTCGCGAAGGCCGGAAGGCCGGAGCTGGAAGCGCGCGTGGACGCCGTGCTCAAGGGAGTGGAAAGCCCGTACCGGGCGGCCGAGCGGTGGGCCGCCGAATTGCTGGACACCGCGAACGCGCCCAGCCCCTGAGAGCCGGTCCGGCCCAGGAACCCCAAGGAGAACCCATGGCGACCCCCAGGAAGACGATGGAACTGCCCGAGAGCAGCCCCTCCGGGGCCGAACTGGACGAGAAGCTCCAGGCCCTCAAGAAGGCCTTGGAAGCCTACGACCAGGCCGTGGCCCGCAACGCCGGCACCCATCGCCATGTTTCTTACGACACCATCTCGGGCGCGCCCAACAAGCTGCTCTACACGCCGCTCGACACCGCCGGCATGGACTACGCGCGCGACCTGGGAATGCCCGGCGAGTATCCGTTCACCCGTGGCATCCACCCGAGCCTCTACCGACACAAGCTCTGGACCATGCGCCAGTTCTCGGGCTTCGGCTCGGCGCGCGACACCAACCAGCGCTTCAAGTTCCTGCTGGGCCGCGGGCAGACCGGGCTCTCGGTGGCGTTCGACAACCCGACCATCATGGGCTACGACTCGGACGATCCCAAGTGCATCGGGGAAGTGGGCGTGACGGGTGTCGCGATCGACTCGCTGGCGGACATGGAGACGCTCTTCGACGGCATCGCGCAGGACCAGGTGTCCACCTCGATGACCATCAACGGCCCGGCCGCCATCATTTTCGCCTTCTACCTCGCGTGCGCTGAAAAGCGCGGCATCCACTTCGACAAGCTGCGCGGCACGCTTCAGAACGACATCCTCAAGGAATACATCGCCCAGAAGACCTGGTGCTTCCCGCCGCATCCGTCCATGCGGATCATCGCCGACGTGATGACGTTCGCCACGCGCAGCGTGCCCAAGTGGAACACCATTTCCATCTCGGGTTACCACATCCGCGAGGCTGGAGCGACGGCCGCCCAGGAGCTGGCGTTCACGCTGGCCGACGGGTTCGCGTACGTCGACGCCGGCATCCAGGCGGGGCTTTCGGTGGACGACTTTGCCCCGCGGCTGTCCTTCTTCTGGAACTCGCACCTGGACTTCTTCGAGGAAATCGGCAAGTTCCGGGCCGCCCGCCGCATCTGGGCCCGGGTGCTGCGCGACAAGTACGGAGCGAAAAAGCGCGAGTCGCTGCTGATGCGCTTCCACACCCAGACCGCCGGCGTTTCGCTGATGGCCCAGGAGCCCGAGAACAACATCGTGCGCACCGCCTTCGAGGCGATGGCCGCGGTGCTGGGCGGCACCCAGTCGCTGCACACCAACTCCATGGACGAGACCCTGGCCCTGCCCAGCGAAAAGGCCGTGCAGATCGCGCTGCGCACCCAGCAGGTGCTGGCCTACGAGACCGGCGTGGCCAACACCATCGACCCGCTGGCCGGCTCCTACTACGTGGAAGCCACCACCAACCGGCTGGAGCGCGAGGCGGAGGAGTACTTCCGGGAGATCGAGCGCCGCGGCGGGGTGATCAAGGCCATCGAAGAGGGCTTCTTCCAGCGCGAGATCGCCCGCAGCGCCTGGCAGTACCAGCAGGAAGTGGAGCGCAAGGAGCGGATCATCGTGGGCGTGAACGAGTTCGTGACCGAGTCCAAGATCGACATCCCGCTGCTGAAGATCGACCCGAGCGTGGAGCCCGAGCAGTTGGCGTCGCTGAAGAAGCTGCGGGAGACCCGCGACAACGGCGCGGTGAAGCAGTCCCTCGCGCGCCTCACCGAGGCCGCCCGGGGCACCGACAACGTGATGGAAAAGATATTGGACTGCGCGCGCGTGTACGCCACCGAGGGCGAGATCCGCGGGGCCATGCGCGAAGTGTACGGCGACTACCGCGAAACGGCGGAGTTCTGACCTTCGGCGCCCACATCGCCCGCTCGGCGGGCGGCCGGACCATGGTGCATTTCCTGGATTGGCCGGGCTTGGTGTCGATCGAGGACTCCAAGGACCAGGCCCTCTCCGGAGCGCCGCTGGCGCTGGCGCGGTACGCGGGCTGGTGCGGTTTTCACAAGGGAACCGGCCCGGATGTATCGGGCGTGGTGAAGATCGACGTGGCCGCGGAGATCGAAATACCGGGTAACTGCCGGACGGGCGATCCGGTGGGCACGTTCGGCCCTGACCGGGAGCCGCTGGACGAGCTCTACCGGGATTCCTGCCTGGAGCGGCTCGGCTGGGCCTTTGAGGATCTGCTGGAAATCGCCGAAGGGCTGAAGCCGGAAAAGCTGGATTGGGTCCCGCCGGGAAGGCAGCGCACCATGGGGGAAGAGCTCAGGCACACCGCCGGCGCGCTGCCCTGGCTGCTGGGCCGGATCGGAATCGCAGCGGAAGAGCAGTCTGCGGAATCCACGCCGCCCTCGGAGGGGTTGCGGCTCGCGCACCAGAGGTTCCGTGACGGAATGCTTGGATTGCCGGAAGCCCTGCGGGCCGTGGAGACCACGCCGCCACCAGCCTCCCCCGGGGGCGAGGGAGAAGCCTGGACCGCGCGCAAAGTCTGCCGGCGCGCGCTGGAGCACTCGCTGGAGCACCTGTTCAACCTCTACCGCCACATGAGCGCCGGCGGAGCGGAGAAAGAAGGAAACTGATGGATCGCCGGATCAGGGTTTTGGTGGGCAAGCCGGGCCTGGACGGGCACGACCGCGGGGCCAAGGTGGTGGCCGCGGCGCTGCGCGACGCCGGCATGGAAGTGATCTACACCGGCCTGCACCAGACGCCCGAGATGATCGTGGAGGCCGCGGTGCAGGAGGACGTGGACGTGGTGGCGCTGTCGGTCCTTTCCGGCGCCCACCTGACCGTGTTCCCGCGGGTGCGCGCGCTGCTCGAGGAGCGCGGCGCCGGGCACAAGCTCTTGACCGGCGGCGGGATCATTCCCGACGAGGACATCGAGATGCTGAAGCAAAAGGGCGTGGGCCGGCTGTTCGGGCCGGGAACCAACACGTCGGACATCGTCGAATACATCCGCGAGTGGGCCCGCACGCACGCCCACTCCGAAGGATAGAGCCATGGCCTGCCGGATCGTCAAGGACGCGGCCGAGGCGCTCGAGCGCGCGGGCTTCCGCTCGGGAGCGGTGGTCATGGCCGGCGGG
>JANXVU010000081.1 GCA_025351485.1 Candidatus Eiseniibacteriota bacterium
CTTCGCAGGTCCGCTCCACCCTGGAGCAGGTGCGTCGCAAAGGAGTGCCGCAGCACATGGGGGGTCACTTTTCCGGCAAGATTGCTGGTGCGGGCGTGGCGCTTCAACACCGTCCAGAAGCCCATGCGGGTCAGCGGGCCACCGCGGGCATTCAGGAAGATGTACGGGCTGGTGCGGCCCTTGAGAAGCGCAGGCCGGGAGGTCTCCAGGTAGGCCAGGAGCGCTTCGCGGGCCTTCGAGCCCATCGGCACCAGGCGCTGCTTGCCGCCCTTGCCGCTGACCAGCACGAACGAATCCTCCCACTGCACGTCGGGAGTCTTCATCGTGATCAGCTCGGAAACGCGCAGTCCGCATCCATACATCACTTCGAGCATGGCGCGGTCGCGGATCCCAAGGGACTCGGTGGGCGAAGGCTGGGCCAGGAGATGCTCCACCTCTTCCACTGCGAGCAGGCGCGGGATGCGCGCGGGCCGGCGCGGAGCCTCGAGGTCGGCCGTGGGGTCCTTCACCCCAGGCTGCGCCGAGGCGAAGTGGAAGAAGGTCCGCAACGTGGACTGGTGACGGGCCACGCTGGTGGCTGCCAGCCCGGCGCGGCGCAGGCCGCCCAGATGGTTTTCGATGTGCTCGGGAGCCAGTGCGTCCCAGGAAAGGCCCTGGGATTTCAGGAATACACCGAAGTCCCGCAGATCCAGGCCATAGGCCTGGAGGGTCCGCGGCGAAAGGCGCCGTTCTTCTTCCAGATGCTTCAAAAAGTCGCGGACTGCCGTCTCAAAAACCATGGATTCATTCATGCCGTCTGCTTCCCCGCTTCCTGCCCCGAATGCAGGGCCACATGGATCTTGCGGGCGAGTTCCGCACCGATACCCGGCACTTTGCTTATTTCCGAGATCTCCGCTCCGCGGAGGGCCTCGAGTGAGCCAAAGTGGACGAGCAGCGAGCGTTCCCGCCCGGGGCCGACACCCGGCAAGTTGCGAATCTCGGAAGCGTGGGCACGGGCCAACCGTAATTTCCGGTGATACGTGACCGCGAAACGGTGCGCCTCGTCGCGCAGCCGTTGCAACAGTCGGAGAGCTTCCGAGTGCCGGGGCAGGCGGAGTGGATCGGGCCTGCCCGGCATGTAAATCTCTTCGAGCTTCTTCGCCAGTCCGATCGTCGGAATGTCGGAGAGCCCGGCCTCGCGGAGCGCGCTCAGGGCCGATTCGAGCTGGCCCCTGCCGCCGTCGATCAGGAACAGATCGGGCCGCTGGGCTTCGCCGGAACGGATCCTCAGGGCGCGGCGCTTGACGACTTCGCCCATGCTGGCAAAGTCGTTGTTGCCTTCCACGCTGCGTATCCGGTACCGACGATACTCGCTGCGCTTGGCTCTGGCATTGGAGAGTACCACAAGTGACGCCACGGTTTCGCTACCTTGAAAATGTGAAATATCAAAACCCTCGATCCGCACCGGCGGATGCGGCAGCGCGAGCGCGCGCTGCAATTCGTAGACGGAACTGTCGATCCTGACCACCGCGCCGGCCTCGGAGCCGTGGAGCGACTCTTCCAGCGCCAGCGTGGCGTTCTGCCGGGCGTTCTCCAGCTGGGCCGCGCGGTCGCCGCGCTTGCCCACCACCAGCCGGGAGCCCTTGCGCCGCGACTCCAGAAAGCTGTCGATCACTTCCCGGTCGGCCGGCTCCACGGGCACCACGACTTCCCCTGGAAGCGCCTCCATCCGGGCATAGTATTGGGCGATCCAGGCGCTCCAGATATCCGCTTCCCCCTGCCCCTGCACCCCCCGCAGCTCGCGGGTGCGCTTGGCCAGGAGCTTGCCGGCGCGCACCTCCATGGACACGCCCACCGCGCGGTCCCCGGAAATGGCCAGCCCCAGCACGTCCTGGTCGCGGCTGTCTAGGCTCACCATCCGCTGCTTCTGGAGCAGCGCCTCCAGCTTGCGGACCAGGTCGCGCCGCGAAGCCGCCAGCTCGTACTCCTGGCCCAGCGAGGCCGCTTCCATTTCCGACTTCAGCCGTTCCAGCAATGCGGTGTCCCGGCCCTGGAGCACCAGGCACAGGTCATCGACGATGCGCCGGTACTCGTCCGCGCCGACGCGCGCCTCGCACGGGGCGACGCACCGATGAATGTGAAAGTCCAGGCACGCACGCGCCGGCATGGTGACGCAGCTTCGCACCGGAAAAAGCGTCCGGAGGAACTTGAGCGCCCCTCGCACTTCCCAGACGTCGGTGAACGGGCCGAAGTAGCGGGCCCCGTCGTCCTCGAGCTTTCGCACCATCAGCACCCGGGGGTAGGTTTCCTGGACGGTCACCATCACGTACGGGTACCGCTTGTCATCCTTGAGATTGATGTTGTAGGGCGGCTGATGCTCCTTGATGAGCGTCAGCTCCAGGAGCAAAGCCTCGTGCTCCGACCCTGCAACGATGTAGTCCAGATCGGTGACGTGCGAGACCAGGGTGCGGACCTTGGGGTGTTCGGCCGGGGTGCTGGAGAAGTAGGACCGCACCCGGTGGTCGAGGCGTTTGGCCTTCCCCACGTAGAGCACGCGCCCCACGGCGCTGCGCATGATGTAGACGCCGGGTAGCGCCGGTAGCGCCTCCAGCTGACGTTGTATCTTTTCCAGCCGTTCCGATGGCACGAATACCTCGGGTCCTTCCGGGACCGATCGTGAGAGCAGCATAACACGCTATGGAAGCTGGAAATAAGAAAATTTCTCGCCCCGGGTATTTAACT
Source organism: Candidatus Eiseniibacteriota bacterium (assembly GCA_025351485.1). Classification (GTDB taxonomy): domain Bacteria; phylum Eisenbacteria; class RBG-16-71-46; order RBG-16-71-46; family JACRLI01; genus JANXVU01. Next base: position 2,722 of record JANXVU010000081.1, read on the forward strand.
TATTGCATTGACGCCAGTTGGGACCTTTGCTATGCTCCCGCGAGGTCAGATAAATCCACCCGCCCCAAGGGTTTTGATCCTTTCAGGTGCGCCACGATTCACAGGGAGAAAACATGCCGCGTCACAAGTCTGCCAAGGAACGCATGAAGACCAACGCCCGGGACACAGTCAAGAACCGCGCCGTGATGTCCCAGGTTCGCGCCGCCATCCGCACTGTTCGCTCCGCCGGCAAGGCCGAGGGTGGAAGCACCCTGGTCTCCAAGGCCAGTTCCGTGCTCGACCGGGCCGTCGCCAAGGGCGTGATCAAGAAGGCCACCGCGAACCGCCAGAAGTCCCGCCTCGCCCGGACCGTCACGGCCGGCTGATGCGCGCTGCCGGCGCGGCGGCCCTGGCCGTCCTCGCGGCCGCGATTCTCGTGGGGGCCCTGTGCCCCCGGGCGGCACGCGCCGAGGAACCCCTCGATACCCTGACGTTCAAATCCCTGCCGGAGGCCTCGCGACTGCAGCCCGAGACCTCCTGGCTGAGGCTGCATCGCACCCCCCTGCTGCTGGTTGGAACGGCGGTCACCGTGATGTCCCTGGTCGCCTCGCAGTTGCTCCTTCGCGCGGCGGACCGGCGGTACGATCTCTACCGGGGCACCGTGGATCCTTCCGAGCTCGAGGCGCACTACCTCGATGCGCAGAGGTTCGACCGGTGGTCCAACGCGCTGGTGGTGCTGGGTGAAGTCAGCGCCGCGGCCACGCTCTACCTGGCCTGGCGCGGCCCGGACGATGGGCCCGCCCTGTCGGCCGGCCCCGCCCCGCTGCGCGACGGCTACGGCCTTCGGATCCAATGGGGCGGCCGTTGAAGCCCTGGCTCCGCCCTCTCCCGGTGCTCTTCCTTCTGTTGATTCTCGCCGGCTGCGGCAGCCGCGATCGCAGCAATCCCTTCGATCCAAAGAATCCCGACACCGGCGGAGTGCTGCCCGGGCTCCGGGTGGTCGCGGGCGACCATCGCGCGGACATTTCGTGGGACCTGCAGGCTTTCGGGTCGGGGCCAAAGGTGCGGATCGAGCGTTTCTACAATACCGAATCCGAGTTCAGGACGGTGGCGGTGCTTCCTCTTGAAGCCGGCGCGTACTCGGATGATCCGCTTACCAACGGCGGAGAGTACATTTACCGCGTACGCGTAGTCGCAGCCTCGGGATCCGAGGGGGTTGCCACGGTGGATACGGCGGGGCCCGAAGCGGATCGTCCCTGGATCCTGGACAGCGGCAATGAACGGTTGGTGGAATTGTCTCCGGACAATCGGGACATCCGTCATGCGTCCAACAGCCCCAGCACGCCGGCCGATGTGCAGTTCGACGCCCACCATCAGGTCCTTTGGGTGGCCAATCCTTTCGATGGCACGGTGGCGAAGTTGGACCCCTCGGGCCAGGGGCTGGCCGCCTACTCCGTGCTGGACTTTCCAAATGTCCTTGCGGTGGATGAATCCCGCGGAGAGCTCTGGGTGGGCGACGACCGCAACGGTACGGTCATGAAGATCACCTCCGGTGGCGAGCGAATCTGCCGCGCGGAGGGTTTTGCCGGGGTCGCCAGTCTTGCGGTCGATCCGGAGGACGGAGGCGTCTGGGTGGCCGAGCCCGATGCCGGCCGCGTGACCAAGGTACGGGCGGACGGAATTCGCCAGGTGACAGTTCGGGGATTCACGTCCCCGCGTCGAGTCGTGTTCGACCCGGGCTCGGCCCCGCTTCATGTGCCGGCCGCGGTATGGATCGCGGACTTCGCGAATGGCCAGATTGCCAAGGCCACCCCTCAGGGTCGCGAGATTTTTCGTTTGGTCGGCTACCCCGGAATCTCAGCCCTGCACCTTGAAAGCACGTATACTTCGGGGACGCCCTACGTGGGAGGGACACTCTATGTCGGGGTGACTTCTCTTGTCGGGGATGGAATGATTTTGGCGCTCGATCAGGACGGCAGGGAATTGTGGCGAGCGTCCGGACCGCGGAATCCAGTCGGAATTGCCCTGAATCGTGAATCCGGCGGTCATCCGGATGACATCAGGGATCCGTGCAGGTACTCCGTGTGGGTGGCAGACGCAGGCAGCGGCGCCGCCTGGAAGTTCACCTGCGGGGGCAGATTCGCAAGTCGCCAGGGAGGCTTCTCGGCTCCGCAAGCCATCGCATGTGTCATTCCGGGGCCGCCATACCCGGCCGCGCCATCCCCGCGCCGACCCCCCCGCCCCTAGTAGTTGTACCCCAGTCCGAACTGGGTCTCGAAACCCTTCTCCCAACCCGCGTGGCTGAACCGCTTGGCCACGTCCATTCGGATCGCCGGGAAGTATCCCCCGCCGATATAGAATCCCGCCCCCAAGGATCCGACCGGATTCTCCCAGCGCCCGTCCCCGAACGTCCCCACGTTGGCGAACAGGGCGGTCATGATGTCCGGCAGGCGCAGGCCTCCGCCCGGCACGGACAGGATCAGGGATCGCACCACCGGGAATCGGATTTCCTGGTTCAGGACCAGGACCCGAGATCCGCGCAGCGACCGGCGGAGGTAACCCGGAAGGTCCCCGAAACCGCCGCCGAACACCGGTTCGGCATCCTCGCCGGTCACGAAATCCGCGCGCACCCGCGAGGCTGCCACCAGCCCGGGAAGCAACTGCTGGTAGCGCCGCGCCTCGGCGGTCAGGCTCCAGAAGTTGCCCTTTCCGCGGCGAAGGTCGCGCGTTTGCCCGCCCGAAACCAGGAAGCGCCATCCCGAGCTGAACCCGTATTCCCCGTACCAGGCGTTGTCGTGGACGAAGGTCATGTAGTGGGACAGCAGATTGGCCGCGCCCACCGTGCCGTCCGAGAAGAAATGATTTTCGGTGTGGCGGAAGATCAGGCTCGTCTGCAGGCGATCGAACCGGGTGAGCGGGTAGCTCGCATCCACCAGTGCGCCGGTCCGGTGCTCGGTGCGGACCAGGTCCAGGCGGCTGTCGTACACCTGGTTCAAGCGGAACAGGCCGGCCCCGAAGTTGAGCCGGCGGGACATGTTGAAGTAGGTCGCGCCGATGTCCAGGTTCTGGATCAGGCTGGAAAGCCCCTCGGACGAGCTGTTGAGATAGAAGTCGAACTCCTCGTTCCCAAGGAAGTCTTGCAGAGCCAGCTGGCCGGCCGGGCCGGCCCCCTGTGAGGCGGTGGTTCCGAAGGAGCTCTGCACCAGCCCGATCCCCCACTTGCGGCGGTAGGGGCCGATGCGGGTGTCCTCGCTGGCCTGGTCCGGTTGCCACTCCGCCACCGCGCGGGGCTCCGGGGCCTTCCACTCGAGCAGCGAATCCACCACGTCCATTTCGAACATGGCAAACTTTCCCCCGCCGAACTGGCTGAACACCAGGCGGCGGGAATCCCCTTCCCAGCACGGGTCCCACGCGGCGCCCTGCAGCCGCGTGAGCGCCGCCACTCCCTTGCCCTCGCGGTACATGTACAGATCGTGGATTCCGGCGCTGTCCGAGACGAAGGCCAGCGAGCGGCCGTCGGGGCTCCAGTGCGGCATGAGATCACTTCCCGGGCCCGCCACCAGCGCGGTAATCGCGCCCGAAGGATCGCGCTGGAAGATATGGTAATGCCCCTCGCGGCCGTCCCGGGTGCGGTCGGAGCAGAAGGTGACTGAGCGGCCATCGGGAGAAAAGATGGGGTCCAGGTCATCGAACGAGTCGTGCGTGAGTTGGGTGAAGTCCCCGGTGCGCCGGTCCACCAGGTACACGTCGGCATCGCCGGAAAGGCTCTGGCCGCGTATCACCAGCGAATCTCCCCCGGGGGACCAGCACGGAGAACTGAGTCCCACCAGGTCGGGCGACTGGAAGGTGGCCAGCCGATCGCCGTCCTTGAGGGCCAGGATGTGCAGCACGTCCCGCGCTCCCTGGCGCGAGACCACCGCCACCTCTCCGCGGCGGCTGACCGAGAGCCGGGTCTGGAAAAAGTGCAGGGACTCGTACGCGTGCTTGTTGCCCGCGCGCACCAGGCGGGTCTCCTCGGACTTGAGGCCGTGGCGCTCCCACAGCCATAACCCCGGGTACGATCCCTGGCTGGAGAAGTGCACCAGCTTGAGCGAGTCCCCCGCGGTTCCCGGCACCACCGCCGGGCGCAGGTTGTAGGCGCCCGGGGCCGGAAGGGCCCGCGCAAAGTCCGAAGCCTCGTGGCGGGAAGCGACCAGCGGGTAGTAACGCCGCTTCAGCGCGGAGAACCACAGCCTCCCGGTGGAATCCAGGTCCACCCCCCAGGCCACCTTGGCGCACTCCTCGAAGTTGGGATGCTTGGGCCAGGCGTCGAAGAGTCTGGCCACTCCGGCGGTGCCGCCGATGGTGGGCGCGATCCAGTCAAGGAAGGACTGCCCCTCTTTGTACATCAGGAAGCTGCCCTCGATGCGCCAGGTCTCGTCCACCGGCACCGCCGCGCGGTCCAGCACGGAAGTGCGCAAGACCATGTCGTCATCGGCGGTCCAGCCGCCGGAAAGGTGCTCGGCCCAGCCCTCCACGATCCACAGCGGCGGGGTGCCGCGGAGCACCGCGCGATCGCGGCGCGCCGCGGTGCCCAGCATGTCCAGCATGTAGGCGTGGGCCAGCTCGTGGCGCATCACGTGGACCAGGCGCGGGAACGATCCGGTGTGCGGCACCAGGACCCGTCCGCGCAGCAGCTCGGTGACCCCCCCGGTCTCCTCGTCGGAAGCCCCGGACAGGATATTGGTGGATTCAAAGTCGCGGTGGGAACTGTACAGAAAGATCGGGATGGGCCGGTTGCAGTGATGGCTGAGCCGCCGCTCATACTCGACGCAGGTGGACTCTGCCAGCGCCAGCGCGCTGCGGGCCAGGGCGGCCTCTTCCGGATAGAAGTAGAGTTGCACGTGCGGGGAGTCGGCCACCAACCAGTGGAGGGGCTGGTACAGGATCTTGTTCGTGCCGAACCCGGACTGCGCCAGGGAGGGCCCGGCCCGGGCCAGCAAGAGGAGCGAGGCGATGAAGAGTGGCCGGAGCAGTTTCACAAGAGTGCCTTCCACCTAGCCGTTCAAGGAAGCCTTCCAGACGTCATCCATGGTGTAGCGGCCCGGCCCGCGGGCCGCAAGGAAGCGCGCCGCGGGCGCGACGCCACGCGCGAAGCAGTCGCGGGAGCGGGCGGAGTGCGAGAGCACCAGCTGCTCGCCAGGTCCCTCGAAGATCACCCGGTGCTCCCCCACCACATCCCCGCCGCGCAGGGAGTGGATCCCGATTTCGCGCTCGGGCCGCGGGCCGCTGGACCCCGAGCGTCCGATCCGGAACACGTCCTCGCCCCAACCCCGAATATCGGCAATCGCCCGGGCCAGCATCAGGGCCGTGCCGCTGGGGGCGTCCCGCTTGGCCGAATGGTGGCTCTCCACGATCTCCACCTGGTAGCCGAGCCCCCGGGCCGCCTCCCGGCACAGGTGCGCCAGGGCCGAAATCCCGACCGACAGATTGGCCGTCACCAGGACCGGGACCTGCTTCGAAAGTTCCGCCAGGTGCGCATCCTGCTCCGGGCTCAGCCCGGTCACGGCCACCAGCAGCGCTGCCCCGGCGGAGGCCGCCAATTCGGCGTGCTCCATGAGTTGGCCGGGAAGGCTCATTTCCACGATCACCCGCGCGCCCCGAAAGGCCTCTTCCGGCCGGTCGGTCACGACCAGGGACGGAAGGTCGGGGTGCGGAAACCCTGCTCCGGCCCCGCCGGGAGAGGTCAGGAGGCCCGAAAGGCGGATATCGGGCTCCGGGGCCAGAAGGGCCACGGAGCGGGCCCCCAGGCGGCCGCAGGCCCCCGAAATCGCGACCTGGATGGGCTTCCCCGCGGAAACATTCACGCCGAGACGGCCGGCGCGGCCAATCCGGCCACCCGCCATGCCTCTTCCAGTCGCTTGGCCGTGGCCGGCTTGACCGGAAGAAGCGGAAGCCGCACGTCCGGCAGGCACACCCCGAGGTGGTTCAACAGGTACTTCGCCGGGGACGGATTGGTTTCAAGGAACAGAGCCTTGATCAGTGGAAACAGCCGCGCGTGCTGCCGGGCCGCCTCCCCCACCTTGCCGGCCTGGAATAGCTCGATCATCTCCCGCGTCTCGCGCGGGACGATGTTGCCCACGACCGAGACCACCCCGGTCCCGCCCACCGAAAGTATGGGAAGGGTGAGCGTGTCGTCGCCCGACATGACCGCGAACTCGAGGCCCCGCTCGGCCGCTCCCGCCACCAGTTCCGAGGACTGGTCCACCGAGCCCGAGGCCTCCTTGACCGCCTGGATCTCCGGCAGTCTCGCCAGGTGCAAGAGCGTCTCGACCGTCATGTTCACCCCGGTGCGTCCGGGAATGTTGTAGATCATGATCGGGAACTCCGCGGCCTTGGCCACGGCCTCGTAGTGCGCGATCTGGCCTTCCGGGGTCGGCTTGTTGTAGTACGGCGTGACCACCAGCGCCGCCTGTGCGCCGGCCTTCTTCGCGGCAAGGGTCTGCTGGATGGTGACGTCGGTGCTGTTGCTGCCGGTGCCCGGCATGACCGGGGCCTTGCCGGCCGCCTCTTCCAGCACGATCTCCAGCACCCGGGCGCGTTCCTTTTCGTTCTGGGTGGCGGACTCCCCGGTGGTGCCCAGCGGCACCAGCCCATCGGCCCCCCCACCCAATACGTGCCGGGTCAGCGCCCGCAACGCTGCCTCATCCACGGCGCCGCCGCGGAACGGCGTGACCAGCGCAACCCACAAACCCTTAAACATGGACCCTTTCATCCTGCCACTCCATTTCTCCCCGGAAGGCCACCACGGCCGGGCCTTCCAGCGTCAGATCGCGAGTTTCGCCGCCCTCGAGGCGGAAATCCACGCGCAGGACGTCGCCGCTGCGCGTTTCCACATCCACCGGTTGTTTGCACTTGCCCAGCAGCACCGCCACGGCCGCCGAAGCCGTGACGCCCGTGCCGCACGCCATGGTCTCGTCCTCCACGCCGCGCTCGTAGGTGCGCACGGCGATGCGGTTCGCTCCCAGCACCTTCACGAAGTCGGCGTTGGTCCCCTTGGGCGCGAACGCTGCGTGGTGCCGCAAGAGCCGGCCCCACGGCACGATCGGCGCCTCTTCGAGGTCGTCCACGAACAACACTGCGTGCGGCACGCCGGTGTTGAGCGAGGTCACTTCGGGGCCGTCGAATCCCGGGAGGAGCCGCGGCGGAATGAACTCGCGCCCGTCGCCCAGGTGGACGCGCACGGCCTCCCTGCCCACGTTGGCCACGATCGGGCCGCTCAAGGTCTCGAACCTCAGGTCCGGCCCCTTGAGCCCCAGGTCCACGGCGAAGCGCGAAATGCATCGGGCGCCGTTGCCGCACATTTCCACCTCGCCCCCGTCGGCGTTGAAGTAGCGCATCCGGAAGTCCGCCCCGGTGTCGCTTGGGACCACGATCAGCACGCCGTCGGCGCCCACCGAGCGGCGCCGGTCGCACACGTGGCGCACCCAGGCGTCGAGGTCGCGGGGAAGCTTTCCGCCGCGGCCGTCGAGCACCACGAAGTCATTGCCCGCGCCGTGCATCTTGGTGAAACGGATGTTCATGGTTTGTTGTCCTTCCGGGGGGACGCGATCACCGGCGGGCCCTCCCGCGAAATGCGGATGTCGACGATGTCCTCGCCCGGTGTCAATTCGAACTCCACTGCGGCTCCATGGGGCTCGGCGGGGCCGGGCTGCCGATCCTGATCCAAGTCCTCGAACCAATAGATACGGTACTTGGCGGGCGGGGTGGCACGCAAGAGGAACCCGCCCTTGAGGTCGGGCAGCGCGGTCTGGTTGAGCCCCGAATCCGCGGCGCACTCCACGCGCACCGCGACCTTCGGGCTGGTGAGCGTGGTGTCGAGCCGTCCGGAGACGCTGCCGGGGGTCTTGGGATCCACGTACGTGACCACCAGGCCGGTGTCCTGCGGCACGCTGTCCGAGAGCGTGATGCGGCGCGACACGTGCAGCATGTACTCGGTCTCAGGATCGTAGGCCCGGTTCCGATTCGAGTCGTTGAACATGTGCAGCGAGTACTGCCTCCCGGAGGACAGCCCGGCAATTTCGAAATGCCCGTCCCCGCCGGTCTGCACCGTGTAGTCGGGATCATCGCGGCCCCAGGTGGAATCGGCATGCAGCGCGTCCTCGTAAACCCAGACGAAGATCCCGGCCGAACCGGCGCGGGGGGAGTCCACCCTACCCCGGATCTTTCCTTTGGCGAGCGAGGGCCCGGTGGAAAAGACCAGGTTCTCGGGCCGCGCCAGGCCGTTGCCGTGGACGTCCCGGGCCCCGGATCCGATTACGGCCAGGTAGGTGGTGTTGGCGCGCAGCGAATCCAGCGGGGTGAGCTGGAATTCCTTTCCGCTCCACGAGAGCTGCCCGAACCGGATGGGCGGGGAGGTGAAGATGTAATCCTCCACCGAGCGCCGGTCCATGCGCTTGGAAAAAGTGACCCGGATGGGATCCGTGCGCGGCACGTGGATCGCCCCCGAATCGGGAGCGGATGCCAGGATCACGGGCGGCTCCAGGTCGGGCGGGCCCCCCGGCGGAGGCTCCGGCCGCGCACAGCCTGCGAGGGCCAGGGCGGCCAGGGAAAGTCCCACCGCCAGCATCCGTCGGGCGAACATCGATGGGCGTCCCCTCATTTCCACAGCTCCTTCACGCACTCCTCGAGAATCCCGGGCAGGCGTCCGAACGCGTAG
>JANXVU010000133.1 GCA_025351485.1 Candidatus Eiseniibacteriota bacterium
CGGGAGCGCCGCGCGGATGCGGCCGCCCTGCTCGATCCACAGGGTGCGATCCCTCAGGCTGGGATGGGTCGAGAGGAGGGCGCGGCGCCACTCGGGCAGGTGGAATGGGCCTGCGCCCGCCACCCCGCCCAGGAACTCCTCCCAGGAATCCCGGGATGGCTCCTCGGCGGGAGCGCGGCGAAGGTTGGAGGCGGCGGAGTCGCTCAAGAGGGGACCGGAGCGGTCGCGAAGTTCAGCGGATCACCGCGAGGACCATGCGAGTGATCGCCCCGTCGGCTTCCACGCGCACCCGGTAGACGCCTGCCCCGACGATCTTTCCGTCCCCGTCGCGGCCGTCCCAGAAGGCCTGCCCGGCGGACACTTCCGCGAACTCGCGCACGGTGCGGCCCCGACCGTCGTAGATCTTCACCAGCGCCGGAGTCTGGAAGGGACCGCCCAAGTGCAGCTTCTGCCCCGCGGAGGGCCGGAAGGGATGCGGGTAGAAGCGAAGCGTCGCGGCCTGGGTGGGCGGCTTCACGCCGCCTCCCAGGTCCACCTTGAGGCGGCTGATCCCCGAGCTTGTGCCCACCCACAATTCGTACGGGGTCTTGTAGGGATCCACCGCCAGGGTCTGCACCTCGTCGTCCACCAGCAGCGAATTCCTGGACGAGTAGTTGAGGAACTCGCCGCTGCGGACCCGCACCAATCCCCCGCCACTCACGTCGGCGATGCCGAGCCACACGTCTCCGTTTGGGCCCACGGCGATGGACGACACCGTGTTGGACGGGATGCTGCCGTCGGCGGCGGTGTAGTTCTGGATGACTTCGTCCCGGGAGGCGCTGACCAGGGAGAGCCCCGAGGTCGTACCCACCCAAACGGTGTCGCCGGTGAAGGCGATGGCGCGCACCTGGTCGCCGACGATGTGGTGGGCATCGCCGTCCACCCCCTGTCTGTTGTAGATCGTCCAGACGGTGTCGGCGCCCGAGACGCGCCAGTGGCTCAGGCCGCTTCCGGAGGCGCCCCCGAAGGCGCCCACCCAGCCGTCGCCGCCCTTGAACCCCAGCGCGTAGTTCACGTTGCTCGCCAGTTGCACGCCCGGCGTCTGGGTGCTGATGCCTCCCCAGGCCGGGCCCGCCGGGTTGAATTCATACAGGCTGTCGGCCGGATCGCCCGCGCCGACCCACACGTGACCGCGAGGATCCCGCTCCACGGCCAGGGCGTTGTGGGGCGGGTTCAGGTAGTGCGTCCATGTCACCCGGGTCAGGTCGGCCTCCGTGGGATCATTGAGCCGAAAGCGCTCCAGGCCGCCGCGTTCGCGGGCGCTGCCCACGCAGCAGTGCCCCGCGTACTTGTCGCCCGAGGGGTCCAGGAGCAGCGCGTGGAAGCCGAAGTTGACCGGGTCCCCGGACGGCGCGATCAGGCTCTGCCAGCGTTGCCCTTCCGCAGCGGCGGGGGCGTAGGCCACCAACTGCTGCTGGGAGATCGGCACGAACCAGACGGAGTGCGTCCCGGCGGGGTCCACCCGCACCTGGGCATATCCGTTGAACGCGGGCTGGTCCAGGTCAAAGGTCTTGAACACATCCAGCCACGAGGTTCCATCCCACTGCCACAGGCCGTTCGGGGTCCCGGCCCACAGCAGGGATCCCCGCACCTCCAGCGAGTTGACGCGCAACCGGAGCTCCTGCCCCTGGCGGGTATCCACCAGGGGAGTCACCGTGGAGCCGAAGAGCACCGAGACACCGCCGTCGCGGCCGATGAACAGGCTGTCCCCGACGGAGGCCAGGCTCCTGACCTCGCTCGGAAGCGTTGCCGCCAGGGCCCAGCCGGAGTCCCGCAGCGCGAAGACCTGGACTCCGGAGGCCGCGAACAAGGTGGAATCCGAGGCGCGCTGGGCCAGGGCCGTCACCGACGCGCTTCCAAGAGCGGAGGAGATCAGCGTCTTCCAGGAATTGCCGTTGTAGCCGGCCACCCCCCGGGGCGTGGCGAAGAAATACGGTCCCGCGCCCTTGCGGGTGCGGACTCCATACAGGGCGTCCTGCACGTTCAGGTCCGGCAGGCAGCTGTCCTGGATCGAGGTGCAGGAAGCCAGGACGTCCTCGCCGGAAAAAATGGCCATGCCCTTGCGCGTGCCCACGATCAGATCCGGTCCGTCGTCGCGGATCACGGTGACGTAGTTCTCGGGCAGGCCGAAAGTGACGTCGAGCGACTTCCACTGGTTCTTCACCCGGTCCCAGCGCGCCACGCCCTGGTCCTGGGTGCCGAAATACACCACGCCGTTCGCCCCCACGTGCACCGCGGTCAGGGCATTGCTCGGAAGCCCCCCGGTCTCCCGGAGGAGCGCCTCCGGCGTCCCGGAGGCGCCCAGCGGAAACCGCGTGGCCCCGCCCGTCCCGGCGGTCCAGATTCCGTCTGCGTCGAGCGCGATCGAGCGCAGGTTGCGCCCGTTCAGATAGGTGGTCCATGTGCCCTGCGCGCGCGAGGCCGCGGGCAGCAACGCCGCCCCCGCCAGCACGAGCGCAAGCGCTCCAAGAATGGGACCGCGGAAGCCGGGAAAACGAACGATCATGAATTCACTCCTCTGGGTGCCGCGGGGCGTTCCCCGCCCGCGAGCAGGCGCAGGAATCGCGCCGCGGAACGGACGAGGATACGAAGATCGGAGTCGAGATCGGACTGGCGCACGCTGCGCTCGAGGTCCGCGGGAAGCGCCACGCGCGCGGGGTCCGAAAACCACTCCCCGGTGATCCCCGCGAGCAGGGGTTCCAGCCCCTCGCCCGCGGCCGCATGGTCCTGGTGGAACCGGCGCGGCGGGGCGCCCACCAACCGCAGCCGCCCCGACAAGATCCAGAACACCAGCAGTCCCCGCGTGATTCCCGCGCGTTCCAGGCGGTCTCCGCCGGACCGGGCACGCAGGCTCCACACCGGGACGGGCTCCGCCCGGCCATTATCCCACACTTCCTTCTCCCAGCGGGGGCCTCGTCCGGCGACCAGCAGGGCCAGCCAGGCTGCCACCAGGCCCAGCACGGCCAGGGGAAGGAGCGCCAGCGCCAACAGGATTTCCAGGAAGCGGCGCAGCACCGGGCTCCGGGAGACCGGCAGGAAGGGCGCCGATCGGATGATCCGCACGCCGCCGAGCGCGCCCACCTGGTCGCCCTCGCGCAGCCATGGAGTGACCTCGCTGAAGAAGTAAAGGTCCACTCCCAGGGAGCGGCACCCTTCGGCCACCCGCGCAAATTCGCCGGCCCGGGAGGCCGGATGGGCCATCACCACGGCCTGGATGCGTTCGTCGCGCACCACCGCCGAGAGCCGCTCGGCGCGCTGCTCGGGGCCCAGGCCCTCCCCCATGCGTTCCAGGTCCACCCGGCCGCACCACTCGCACGACGGATCGGCCTCTTCCAGCAGCCGGGCCGCCTGGCCCAACTGCGGCTCCACCCCCGCCAGCAGCGCCCGCCGCCGCGTGCCCAGGCGTTCGCGGATCCGCAGCAGCCCGCGGTCCACCCACATCCTTCCGGCGAACAAGGTGACCACCGAGAGCGGATAGAAGAGCAGGATCAGCGCGCGGGAATACGACTTCACGTAGGCGGCGTAGGTGGCCGCCATCACGATCAGGGAGGCCCACGCCAGCCCCTTGCCCAGCTCCACCAGGTGCTGGGCCCAGTCGGCCGGGCGGGAGCGATACAGTCCCCGCGCGAACAGCGTGCCGACCACCACCACGTTGATCAGCAGCACGAAGCTGGAGTAGTACTCCAGCTGGAACAGCGGCTTGGTGAGCGTGAAGGCCAGTTGCCCGCGCAGCAGGAAGGCCAGCATGAAAGCCAGATTCACCGCCAGGAGGTCCACCAGCACCGTGGCCGCTCCCCGCAGCCCCTCGCGCGCCTGCTTGGCGATGTACAGCACCAGGCTCCACTTTTCCCAGAAGCGCAGGGAGCTCATGATGTGCCGCGACAGGCCCTTGAGGTCGCGCGCGCTCTCGCGACGATGATCGTGCTCCACCGTGGCCGCCGGCGCGTACCATACCTTCCAGCCCCGTTTGGCCATCCGGTAACACCAGTCCACGTCCTCGAAATACAGGAAGAACCGCTCGTCCATGCCGCCCACGTCCTCGGCGGCGCGGCGGCGCACCAGCATGGCCCCGCCCAGCACCCAGTCCACCACCCGCGCGACCAGATGGTCGTAGTCCAGCATCAGGTGCTCGCGCACCTCGCGGTTGTTCTTCATCCAGCGGCCCAGGAAGGTGCGACGGTAAAGCAGCGTGCGGAAGGTGTAGAAGCGGCGGCACGAGTACTGCAGGGTGTCGTCGGGGTTGACCAGGCGCGGGCCCAGGATCCCGGCGTCGGGGTGCCGGGCCCCGAACTCCATGAGGGCATCCAGCGCGCCGGGCTTGAGGCAGGTATCGGGATTGAGGATCAGGAACCACTCGCCGGAAGTGTCTCGGATTCCCTGGTTGACCGCGCGGGAGAATCCCGTGTTCTCGGTGTTCTCCAGGAGCCTGACCCCGGGGAACGCGTCCACGACCTCGCGCGCCTTGAGCCGGCGGGAGTTGTCCACCACCAGGACCTCGCGCACCCCGGCCCCGCCGTGCTCCCGGATGGAGCGCAGGCACCCCTCCAGGAGATCCGGGGTTTCGTAGTGGACGATGATGATGCTCAGGGACATGCGGGTGTCCATGCTCGCCTTGGTGCAGCCTGATTCGCCGCGCGGGGCGCTCGAAGGGGGCGGCCTCCCGGCCGGATCTTTTACAGACGTCCGATAAGGTCCAGGAAGCGCAGGCGCCATACCATCCACACCGCCTCCCAGACAATCTTCTTGTTCATCTTGGAGGTGCCGGCGCGGCGGTCCACGAACGTGATGGGGATCTCTTTCAGGCGGTAACCCTTGCGCCAGCACTTGTAGTTCATTTCGATCTGGAAGGCGTAGCCGTCGCTCTTGACCCGGTCGAGGTCGATCGCGGCCAGCACCTCGCGGCGGAAGCACTTGAAGCCGCCGGTGGCGTCGCGCAGCGGCATCCCGGTGATGATGCGGGTGTACATGTTGGCGCCGTAGCTCAGGATGAGCCGCTTGAGCGGCCAGTGCACCACGGTGACGCCGTTGATGTAGCGCGACCCCACCACCACGTCGGCGTCCGGAATGGCTTTCAGGAAATCGTGCAGCGCGTCCGGGAAATGCGAGAAATCGGCGTCCATCTCGAAGATCACGTCCACGTCCTGCTTGATCGCCTCCTTGAACCCGGCGCGGTAAGCGCTCCCGAGCCCCATCTTTCCGGCCCGGCGCATCACCGTGACGCGCGGGTCGGTCTTGCCGAAATCCTCCACGTACTGGCCGGTGCCGTCCGGCGAATTGTCGTCCACGACCATGATGCGCAACTGGATTGGAAGCCCCAGCAGCCGGGCGAGGAGCGGCTCGATGTTCTCGCGCTCGTTGTAGGTGGGGATGATGACCAGCGCCTTGAGCGGGCTCAGGACGTCGTCCGGATGCATGTTGCTCACGCGGCGTTCCCTCCGGAGCGTCCGCGCAGGCCCATGAGCCCCGGAACGATGAGCAGGAGCGCGATGGCTCCCGCGGAAGCCAGGCTGAGCCGCAGGCCGCGTTCCAGGGCCGGCGACCGGAAACTCATGGTGACCTTGTGCGAGCCGCCGGCCAGCTTGATGGCCCGCACGAATCCGTCGGCTAACAGGATGGGCGCGGGCTTGCCGTCCACCTCGGCCTTCCAGTCCGGGTAATAGAGCTCGCTCACCACCAGGTAGCCTGGCGAGCGGGCCACCACGTCCAGCGCGATGTCATTGAGGCCGTAGCGCGAGAACTTCACCCGGCTGCCCTCCTGGGGGCCCATTTCCCCGGTGGGCAACTCGGGGAGCACCACCTCGCGGGCGGGGTCAAAGGTGCTGTCCTGATACACCGCCAGCGGCCCGCCGGTTCCCTGCCCGCGGGCCTTCCCCACCATCCAGGCACGCGGCTGGAAGGGCGCCAGTTCGTAGAGATTCAGCGGCCCCTGCAGCACCCGCCGCCCGATGACCGGGGTGGCTGTGCCCGGCACCGGCTGGGCGAACCCGGGGCCCATGTCGCGCGAGGAGATCAGGTACTTGAGGTTCGCCACGGTCCAGAAGCGCGGGTTCATTTGCAGCTGGGCCTTGAGGACGTCGTCGTAGATGGCCGGCTTGGCCGGATGGTATCCGCCGACGGACCCGATGGCGAATCCCGAGTAGCGGTTGGTGCCGAAGTCGTCCAGGGGGAACACGCGATACAGGCCGGTGTCCTCGCGCAGCTTCTTCACCACGTCGTCCTCGTCGGACACGCTGCTCTCGATCTGCGCCCGGGGCACCAGGAGCGGTTGCCGCAGCTGCATCTCCACCTCGCCCGGGGGCGGCTGGATGATGCGGTAGTTTACGCGCCACAGGTCGAACACCAGCAGCGCGCACATCACCATCCAGAAGGGCGTGCGCGGGAGCGTGCCCTGGCCCAACAGCGCCAGCGCGGCCAGCCCCGCGGCGAGCACCAGCCCCACCTTGACCACGTCGTCCTGGTAGTGCGCGCGCGCGTTCGCCACCAGGATGGTGAAGGCCTCCGGCGGCAGGTTGGCCTGGCCCTGCCGGAGAAGCGTCTCGTAGTTGGAGGTCCACGCCGGCACGCTCACCACCAGCAGCACCACGGCCGCCAGGGCGACTGCCGACCCCATCCACATGCGCCGCACCAGCACGCGGCGCTCGGCCACGGTGAGCCGGCCCACCAGGGCGTACACCCCACGGCCGGCCAGGAGCCCCACGGCGAACTGCAGCAGGACCAGGATCATGACCGGCACGCGGAAGGCGTTGAAGAAGGGCAGGTGGTGGAACAGGTAGTTGTAGAGCGGCTTGAAATTCTCCCCGAAGGAGATCAGCAAGGCCATCAGCCCGAGAAGCGCGGCGAAGATGCTGAGCCGGTCGAACACCAGCACCAGTCCCGCCCCGGCCAGGAAGAGCGCCAGCAGCCCCATGTAGTTCGGGTAGTCGGTGAACGGCTTCACTCCGCCCACGTAGGTGGCTCCGCCAAAGCCGGTGGCCGAGGGCACCACGAACGTGGACATCTCGGCGGGCGAGAACGACCACTTGGTGGCGTAATCGAGCTGCGTCCCGCCCTCGGCGCTGGCGCCCCGGACCGAGTGCTTCTGGTAATCCTTCACCGGCAGCAACAGGAATGCCGCCAGGCCGAAGGCCAGGCCGTAGGCCAAGGCCAGGCCCAGTCCGTCGCGAAGGATCTTGGTGGCCCGCGCGCCCGCGCGGATCAGGCTGGCCGCGTGCACGATGTAGTACAGCGCCATCATCATTCCGGTGTAGTAGACGATCTGCACGTGCGCCCGCAGCATCTGGCAGCCCAGCGCCAGCGCCAGCCAGCCCAGGTCTTGCAGCCGCGCCCGCTTGAACAGCCGCTCGGCCAGCCACAGCACCAGCGGGATGAAGGTGACCGTGGCCAGCTTGCTGCCGTGCCCGTAGGCCGCCATGGCCACCATGTTGGGGGTGTAGGCGAACACGAACGCCCCCACCAGGGAAGACATGATCGGCAGCCCGGTCTCCACCAGCAGGAGCCCCATGAAGAAACCGGCCAGCGCCTGGTACAGCAGGATCAGCATGTTCGGATGCAGCGGCAGGATCTTTCCGATCAGCACCAGCGGCCAGTCGGGCGGGTACACGTAGGGGTTGAACGCCAGGCTGGCGAAGCTCGGCATGCCGCAGAAGATGTAGGGATTCCACAGCGGGTAGACGTGCTCCCGGTCGATGGCGTCCTGCCCGATGCGGCTGAAACCGGCAGGAGCATACGAGTCCGGCGAGCCGAAGGTCTGGCCCTGGAACACCAGCGGGTGATAGAAGATCAGGATCAGGCCGAACAGGATGAAGGCGATCGTGATGCGCGGATGGAAATCGAACCAGTTGCGCGGCGGCGCTTCCAGCGCCCGGTCACGCATTGCCGGCTTCTTTTTGTCCGTGTCCTTTTCCCTGGCCAAATTGCCTCCGTGGGGGTCGTGGAACCGGCTAGGGCCGGCGCTGAAGTCCGGCGGCGGCCCGGATCCCCTGCTCCATCTCGGCCGCCTTCACCGACCAGTCGTTCCGGCGCGCGAACTCGCGCAGCGGCGCCGGGTCGGGCCTGTGATCCAGCATCTCGCGCACCCGTTCGACAAACTCCGCGGGGGTGCGGGCGAAGCTGAGCCCGGGGGCGCCCTCGAGCTCCGCGCTCATGGGGCAGCTCACCACCGGGCATCCGCAGCCCAGGTAC
This sequence comes from Candidatus Eiseniibacteriota bacterium, assembly GCA_025351485.1. Lineage (GTDB taxonomy): Bacteria > Eisenbacteria > RBG-16-71-46 > RBG-16-71-46 > JACRLI01 > JANXVU01. Next base: position 8,221 of record JANXVU010000133.1, read on the forward strand.
TGGTAGATCTTGTTGGGATTGATGGCCTGGGTGTACGGATCGGCCGGATCAAAGGGGATCAGTCCGACATCGAAGCCGCGTATCCAGTCGGCCAGCTTTTCGTAGGGTTGCTCTCCCACGAACAGGAACGGCGAACGCCCCGCGAGTTCCGCCACCTTTTCACGGACCCGCGCGTGGACCGGGCCTATGAAAACCACCGTGGCATCCGGAAATGCGCGGCCCAGCTCCTCCAGCCACTCGAACGAAAGAAAGAAGCTCACCAGCCCGATGTATCCGATGACGGGCCGCCGGGCCTGGAGGAGCGCCGGCGCCACCCCGGAACTCGCGGTGAACCTATCATATTCCACGCCATTTCCCAACAACTGGAGGGGGCCGTAGCCCTCGGCCCGGAGTTGGTCGAAATAGTAGCGGGACACCACGAAGGTGAGCTGGGAGCCCTTGAGCGCGGCGTCCATCCACGGGCGGGCCCACGCGGGCACTCCTGGAAACTGGAACGGGTTGTCGTTGAAGTCGTAGCACAGGGTCCGGTGAGGGATGGCCCGGGCCACCGGGTAGGCGAATATGTTGGACACGCAGACCACCGCGTCCCCGCCCGCCCCGAACTGCCGCAGGAGGCGCCGGCACTGGATCTCCGCCAGCCAGGTGTTGAACGCCCGGAACCAGGCGAGGCCCAGGAGCCGGTTGTAGGCCCCGCTGGTGGTGTTCAGCTTCACGAACGGAGCGGTCCCGTAGGCCACGTTCCCGTCGCGCGAGAGGTTCCAGCTGTTGCCCCGGTTGAAGTTCACCGGCTCCAGGAACAGGATCTTCCAGTCGGCCGGAAAGCGCGACAGGATGAACTGCTTGCGGCTCCGCATGGCCTTCCACTTGATCTCGGAAAAAAACACCAGCGTGGGCATCAGCGCTCCGGGAGGCTGCGGGGCTCGAGGCGCGCCGGATCCACGAAGGTGCGGAACCACATTTCCAGGTGGAGCCAGCGCCAGACTTGCAGACCCAGCGGAGCGCCCTTCAGGAAACGCTCCACCTGCGCGTGCGTCTCGGCGGGGTGCAGGTAGCCGCGCTCAAGGCAAGGCCCGGTAAGCAGCAGTTCCTCGATCAATCCACGCTGCGGGCCGCGCAGCCAGGCGTCGGTCGGGGTCTCGTAGCCCATTTTGTCTCGGCGCGCCGAGACCGACGCCGGCACCCATGGTTCAAAGGCCTTGCGCGCGACGTACTTGGTGGAGCGGCCGTGGATCTTCAGGTCGAAGGGCAGGCGGCAGGCGAACTCCACCAGCCGGTGGTCCAGGAACGGCACGCGGGCCTCGATCGACCAGGCCATGCTGTTGCGGTCCTCGTAGCGCAAGAGGGACGGCAGGAACCGCAGCGTGATGTCGTAGTAGAGCTGGTCGTTCAGCAGGCTGCCGAAACGGCGCGGCGGCTCGGTCACGAAGTCCCGCCGGCGGCGCTCGAAGTCGGGCGCCAGCACCCGGTCCTTGCCCTGCCCGAAGCGCCGCTGCCCTGCCACCAGCAGCGCGGGCGGAAGCGCCGGCGCGAAGCTGCGCACCAGGGTGCGCGCCCATCCATGCCCCAGGTCCACCGCCACGTATTTGAGCAGGGAGGCCCATTCGGCCATCCGGCCGGCGCGAAACAGGTCCAGCAGCGCCGTCCAGTAGTAGCGGTGATAGCCCGCGAACAGCTCGTCCCCGCCCTGCCCGTCGAGCAGCACCTTGACCGGCTCGCGCGCGGCCAGCCGCATCACGTGCCATTGCGAGTAGACGCCCATGCCCGCCGCCGGCTCGTCCTGGTGGAACGCCAGCGCTTCCAGGGTGCGCGGCAGGTCGGATCCGTCGGGTTCGGTTTCGCGCAGCGGCGCCCCGGCCGCCGCGGCCACCTCCCGCGCGTACCGGCGCTCGTCGAACTTGCCGCCCTCCGAGTATCCCACCGAGAACGCCGTAAGGCTGCGCACCGACTCCAGGGCGGAGACGGCCACCACGGCCGACGAGTCGAGTCCGCCGGAAAGGCAGGTCCCCACCGGCACGTCGCTGCGCAGGTGCAGGCGGATGGAATCGCGGAACAGCCGCTGCAGCTCCTCCACCGCGTGGGCCTCCGCGGGCGCCGGGGCCGTATCGGCGGTCACCTCCCAGTAGCGCCACGTCCGCGGACCGTTGCGGTCCACCACCATGGCGTGCCCCGGGAGCAGGGACCGGATACTGGTGAAGAAAGTGAATTCGTCGAAGTCGGTCCAGTCGCGCGCCAGGAAATAGTACAGCGCCCGCTCGTCCGGCGTGCGGTCCACTCCTTCGAAGGCCAGGATGCCCTTGGGCTCGGAGCAGAACAGGAACCGCTCCCCGTCCCAGTGATGGTAGAGCGGCTTGATCCCCAGCCGGTCGCGGGAACAGAATAGCTTCTCGCCGTCCCACAGCGCGAAGGACCACATCCCGTTCAGTCGCGAGAGGCAGTCGGTGCCCCACTCCAGGTAGGCCTCCAGCAGCACTTCCACGTCGCTCCCGGTGTGGAAGGCGTGGCCCAGCGACTTCAGCTCCTCGCGCAGCTCGATGTAGTTGTAGATTTCCCCGTTGAAGGTGATGACCAGCCGGCCGTCGCTGGAGCTCATGGGCTCGTGGCCCCCGGGGCTCAGGTCGATGATGCTGAGACGCCGGTGCACCAGGCCGAGCGCGCTGGGGCCCACCCGGGTCTCCCGAAGGTCGCCGTGCGGGCTCCAGGCGAGGCGGCTCTGCCGCACTTCGGTGGTGGTGTCCGTGCCGGCCAGGAAGTGCCGGCGCCCGGAGATCTCCTGCAGGAAGAATCCCTCGTCGTCCGGCCCGCGGTGCCGGATCATCCGGCTCACGCGAAGGAGCTCGGCCGGATCGCACGGCCTGCCGGAGGGCGAGTAGTATCCCGCGATGCCGCACATGGACCTAGGCCTCCCCGGGAAGGACGGAGCGCACCCGCCCCGCGATCATGGAGCCGACGGTGCGCAGATCGGCGGCGCTCACCAGGCCGAGCGGCAGACTCGCGCCCAGGAACAGGAGGCACAGGCCGGCCTTGATGCCCAGGCGCGGCAGAAGCGCGATTGCCGGCACGGCCGCCCCGCCGGCGGCGACTCCGCCGGCCAGCACCAGCAGCAGGCAGGTTCGCAGTATCGGGTACGGGCACGGGAACAGCCGCTGCGAAAGCATGCCGAGCGCCACCGTGGTGGCCGCGTAGCCCAGCAGCGTGGCCGCGCCCACTCCGTACATCCCGTAGGGCCCGGCCCACGCGTAATTCAACGCCAGTGTGAGCAGGGCCGTGGAGACCAGCACCACGGCCATGAGAGCGGTGCGCTTCACGTAGGTGATCCCGATCACGAAGAAGTAGTAGGTCCCGTTCAGGAGCGCGGCGAAGATCAGCAGCGGCGCCACCCCCTGCCCGGCCACGTAGGCTCGGGTGGTGCCGAGCCCCAGGATCTCGCGCGCGAAGCATGAAAGCAGCACGCCCATCGTGGCGGCCGCCCACATGTACAGCCCGAACACGCGGCCGAACAGCGACCTCACGTTGTCCGCCCGGGTCTGCGAGAACGCGAACGGGCCCCAGGCCAGCGTGAACGCCTGCACGCCGAAGCTCATGATCAGGGCCACCCGGGCGGCCGCGCCGTAGAGCCCGACTTCGTGGTAGCCCCAGAACTTCTGTAAGAAGACCCGGTCGGCGAACTGGATCACCCAGTAGGAGAGCCCGATCGGCAGGAACGGCAGCGCCACCATCAGCAATTCCTTGAGCATCGAGAGCCTGATCCGGGCCGAGACCGCGGAGCGGATGAGTAGCAGTCCCACCACCGAAAAGCCGGCATCGGTGAGCAGTTGGGCGCCCAGCGCGCCCGTGACTCCCACGCGTCGGAAGGCCACCAGGTAGATGGTGAGCCCGGCGTAGACCAGGGAACTGGAGACGGTGAAGGCCAGGAACGCCCACGGCCGGAAGCTCATGCGCAGGAAATCGGCCACGAACATCACCGTGAGCGTGCACGGCACCCCCAGCAGCGCGACCCGGAGGTAGCGCCCCAGAGTCGCATCGCCGTAGAGGTGCCCGGCCAGCCAGCCGGAGGCCAGGGCGGCCGGCAAGCACACGGCGACGCTCCAGCCGGTCCGCCACAGGAGGGCCGTGCCCACCAGGCGTCGCCGTTCCTCGTCCGTCTGGGGCTCGTACAGGAATCGGTTCAGCGCGCCGTCCAGCCCGGAGATGAACAGGATCTGCAGCACCGTGGCCAGGCTGGTCATGAGGTCCCACGCCCCGAACTGGGCGGGCACGAAGACCCGCGTGAGCACCGGGATGAGGGCCACCTTGGTGACCAGTCTCCCCAGCGTCTGGCCGAGGCCGTAGACCAGCGTGTTGCGGGTCAGGCTCTTGAGCTGGGCGCGCATCAGTGGAACACGTTCTCGGTGCGGCACCACGGGCAGATCCAGGAATCCGCGCTCACCCCGGTGAGGTCGGCGTGCTGCCCGCACTGGCGGCACACGTGGCTCACCCGGCGCAGGCGGCCGAGGCCTTCCTTGCGCAGCAGCATGATGTAGTTGCTCTCGCGGAACAGATCCAGCCCGGTCGCGCGCTTGAGGGCGGCGAGCGCCTTCACGAAGCCGGGCTGCAGGGGCCGGGTGCGGTCGTCTCGCATCCAGGAAAACCCGGCGGGGCACTCGCAGAAGCATTCCAGCACCATGCCGCGCCGGTAGGCGTGACGCAGGCTCCGCTGGAAATCGGTGCGCTGCTGGTGCTCCAGGCGCTTCTTCAGCTTCATCAGGACGTACTTGGCAAAGTAACCGGCGAACCGGTAGAAGTGGTCGTCGAAGGAGTGCGAGTTGGGCACCGCCACGAACATGCGTCCGCCGTCCTTGAGCACCCGCACCAGCTCGTCCCAGGTGGCCCCGAGGTCGTCCACGTGCTCCATGGTGTAGTTGGAGACCACGGCATCAAAGGTGCGGTCGGCGAAGGGCAGCCTTTCCATGGTGGCCAGCGCGCGGAGGCCGTGCGCGAAATCTCCGGGCATGGTCTTCACGTCCACTCCGGTCAGCCGGAGCCCCGGGTATTCCGGGTAGGGAAAGCTGGTGCCGCCGCATCCGGCGTCCAGCACATGGCTCCCCTCCGGCAGGGAGGCCAGGAACTCCCGGAGGAAGAGGACCGCCTCGTCGGGGCCGCGTTCCAGCTTCGAAGCCTGGTATGCGCTCACGCCCGGGCCTGCGCGCCGCGGACGGCGTCCCACGCCCCGCGCCACCACGCCCCCGCCAGGGCCGCCCGGCCCATGGCCAGGCACACCAGGGCGTAGGCGATCCCCTGCCCCAGGTAGGCGAACGGCCACGTCAGCCAGTGCCACGGGCGCGCGTAGCGGGCCAGGAACTTCGCATTGCTGAAGGTGCGGTGATAGATCTTGAAAGGCGTGGAGCCTCCGCCGCTGCTGGCGGAAATGCGGTGCGAGATCCGCGAGGTGGGTACGCACCAGAGCTCGTAGCCGGCGCGCCGCACACGGACCGAGAAATCGGCGTCCTCCGTGTAGATGAAGTATCCGGGATCCAGATAGCCCACTTTCTCGAACACCTCGCGGCGCGCCAGCAGCGCGCACCCGGTCAGGTATCCGGAGCGAGAGGGGGCGCGGAATTGTCCGCGGTCCCGGGCCCGCAGGCCGCGGTGCGCGGTCAGGCCCAGCCAGAAATTCACTTCTCCGCCCGCAAACCACACCCGGCCCCCGGGCCCCGCGTAAAGAATCAGGGGCGCCACCGCGCCCGCCTGGGGGTGCGCGCGCATGAATTCCACCAGCGGCTCCAGGAAACCCGGCTCCACCAGGGTGTCGTTGTTCAGGAGCAGCGCGTAGTCCACGCCCGCCCGAACCGCTTCGCGCAGCGCCACGTTGTTGCCCTCGGCGAAACGAAGATTTTCACCGTTCTCGATCACCCGGATCCCGGCGGCCCGGCGCAACTCTTCGAGGGAGCCGTCGGTGGATCCGTTGTCCACCACCACCACCTCCGCGGCAGGATAAGTCCGCTTCGACAGCGATTCCAGGCAGTCCCGCGTGAAGGCCCACCCGTTCCATTGCAGCACGATGATCCACACCCGGGGGGCGCTCATGGCGCGCGCGCGCCGGCCGGCGCGGCGCTCCAGGCCCTCCACAGCATCCACCCCGCGAGAAGCGTCATGGCAGCCGGCAGGACGAGGATGCGGCTCGAGGCCGCGCCCACGTACATCAGGTACAGGAACCAGAAATCGATCCCATGAAGCAGCCGCTCCTTGTCCGCGCCGGAAAGCGCGATGCGCACGGCCCCGTTCTCCGGGGCGGCGTCGGCCGAGCCCATGGTGACGCGCGGCCACTCGCCCTTCAGGTGTTCAGCGAAGTTGCGCGAGAACATGCGCCAGTGCCCGGCCAGCGGCGAGAAGTTCGGCACCCAGTGGGTGTCCTCCAGGAAACGCGGATCCTCGAACGCCCGTTGATAGGGATATTCGCCCGCCTCGCGCAGGTAGCTCCCGAAGTGGATCGACACGCCTCCCCATTGCGCCAGCACCCCCAGGGTCAGCAGCGCCGCCGCCCACCGCCGCGCCCTTCCCGATTCCGCCAGCATCGTCGCGGCGGGGATCATGAGAATGGGAAGAAAGGGGACGAGGTACCGCGGTCCCCACGAGCCGTCGCCTCCCCAGGCGCGGAACCGCGCGTTCAGGAGGAGGCTCGGGACCACCACGCCCACCGCCAGCACGAACTCCGCGCGGTGGGCGCGGGCATAGCGCCCGGCCAGCGCGAACAGCAGCAGCAGCGGCGGCGCGAACAGGAACACGCCCTTCCCGGAACTGAAGAGCAGACCGTAGAGACCCACCAGCAGCGGCGTGCCGTAGGCCGAGGAAGTCTGCTCCACGCCGTAACCCGACTGCATGAAGCTCCCGAACCGGGCGTGGTTGTAGAGCAGGATCCCGGCCGCGGCCGCCAGAAGCGGGGCGGCGGCGGCCGCAAATGCCGCGGGGCCGCCCTTTCGATCGCGCAGGAAGAAGAGGAAGTACACCGCGAATGCCACCACCGGCAACGCCATCGCCACCTTGATGAGCACGGCCAGGCCGCAAGCCGCGCCGGCCAGCGCAGCCGAGGAAACCGATCCGGTGCGGCGGAAGCGGACCACCGACGCGAATGCCGCCAGCAGGCACAGCATCAGCCAGGTCTCGGCGGTGTAGGTTTTGGAGTACACCCACACCGGGGTGGCCAGGCCCAGGAGCAGCGTCCCCAGCAGGGCGGTCCGCGGTGGAACTCCCTCGGCGCGCAGGAGGCCCAGGAACAGCAGGCATACCAGCGCCCCCACCAGCGGGGCCATGGATTGGATTGTAAACTTCTGCACCGCTTCGCGCTTCTTTTCCAGCGCGGGCACGGCATCGACGACGCGCGAAGCTACGAAGTACGCGGGAAGTCCGAGCAGGGCCTGCCCGATCCCGGCCTTGGTGTACGCCTGCCCCCCCACGCCGGGCAGCGTGTTGCCGCCGGGCACATCCAGCGCCCCCCGCTCGGCGATGGAGCGGGTCAGCAGAAAGATGGTGTGGCCGTCGCTCGAGGCGATGGTGCCGCTCATGGTGACGGCATAGACCAGGGCGAAGAACGCGAACACCGCGGCCCGGCTCATCCTCGTATCAGCTCCTCGATCGCGCCGGTCAGCGCGTCCCACTGGAACGCCTTGCGGTATTCCAGGATGCGGGCGCGGAACGCCGCCCTCCCGCCGGCCGCGTAGAACTTGTCGATGGCCCCGGCCAGGGCGGCCGGGTTCTCGGGCTCCACCAGGAGGCCCGTGCCGCCCTCCTCCACCACCTCGGAAAGGCCCCCGACCGTGGTGGTGATGACCGGGCACTCCATCGCGTAAGCCAGCGGAATCACGCCGCTCTGCGTGGCGGAACGGTAAGGGAGCACCGCCGCGTCGCAGGCGCTGAAGTAGCGCCGCACTTCGGCCTCGCCCGCGAAGCGATCCAGGATCTTCACCCGCCCCTCGAGGCCCAGGGACTTCACCAGCGCGTCGTAGGGCGCGCGGTCCTCGTAGAACTCGCCGGCCACGCACAGGGTGACCGGCCTCTTTACCAGCGGCAGGGCGCGCAGGAGCACATCCAGGCCCTTGTAGGCTCGGATGAACCCGAAGAACAGGAGCATGTCCCCGGCAAGGCCGAGCTCGGAGCGGGCCTCCGCCCGGTCCATGGGCTCTCCGAACTGCGAATAGAGGGGGTGTTTCACCAGCCGGTGGGGCAGATGGGGCCGAAAGCGGAGCAGGTCCTGGCGGACCGATTCGGACATCACCAAAGCGCCATCCACCTGGGCGAGCGCCATGCGCGTGAGCGCGCCGTCCAGGCCGCCGCGTTCGTGCGGGGTCACGTTGTCGCAGATGAACAGCACACGGGCCCCCGTCTTGCGGACGCGGCGGTTGATGGCGCTGTAGCTCGGCGCGAAAAACGGCGTCCACCACTTGTAGATGACGGCATCCGGCTTCCACGCGGCGATCTTCTCGCCCGCGCCCCACCACGACAGCGGGTTGACGGAATCCAGCACCGGCTCGGAGGGCACGCGCAGCGCCGGCTCCTCCTGCTCTCGCTGGGTGCGTCCCGGAAAGAGAAGCCTGGGATACTGGCGGTAGAACGAGAAGAAGCGCACGTCGTGGCGCTTGCGCAGCTCCACGTAGAGCAGCGCCAGGTACTGGGCGATCCCGCCGCGCAGCGGGTACGCTGGACCAACCAGAGCGATCTTCAAGATGATCCCGGCCCCTGGGGCTTCAGGCAGTCGCCCAGGTCTGGAGCCCCTGCGATTCGAAGCTGAATTCCACCACCTGCCCGCCCATCTTTTCGAGCTGGGCGGCGATCTTGTGCTTGCGGTCGAAACGGCAGAACAAGAGCAGATAGCCGCCGCCCCCGGCGCCCAGGATCTTGCCGCCCACGGCGCCCTTCTTGCGCGCCTCGGCGTACATGTTGTCGATCTCGGAGCTGGAGACCTGCGGGTCGAGCTTGCGCTTGTGCAGCCAGGCGTCGTGGAGCAGTCCCCCGAAGCGGTCGAGCTGCCCCAGGAGCAGGGCGCTCTTCATGTCGGCCGTCATGGCCTTGAGGTCGTGCAGGGCCGTCACCACTTTGCGCTCGCCCTTCATGAAGCTGCGGGTCTGGCGCTTGACGATGTTGCCGGAGTGGCGGCTGCGACCCGTGTAGCAGAGCAGCAGCCGGTATTGGAGCTCGTTCACCACTGCCGGGCGCACGCGCAGCGGGTTGACCACGGTGTGGTCGCCGTGGAACTCGATGTAGTTGAAGCCGCCGAAGGTGGCCGCGTACTGGTCCTGCCGCCCGCCTGCGATCTTCAGATCCTTGCGCTCGATGCGGTAGGCCAGTTCGGCGATCTCGTAGTCGGTCAGGGTCGACGACTGCCATTCCAGGAATGCGCCGATCAGGGCCACCACCAGGGTGCTGGAGGATCCCAGCCCCGATCCCGGAGGGGCGTCCGAATGCAGGAACAGGTCCAGGCCCGCGCCCTTGCTCATGCGCTTCACCACCTGCTTGACCAGGTCCAGGTTGCCGTCCAGTTGCATGGCGTCGGTGTGCATGTACTTGGCCACGATGTCGTAGTCGAGCGAGGTGATGCCGATGGCCCGGTCCCGGCGCGGCTGGATGGAGGCGAAGGCGTACTTGTCGATGGTGGCCGACAGCACCACGCCCCCGTGCCTTTCCGGGTACGGGCTGACGTCGGTGCCGCCGCCGCAGAAACTGATGCGGAGCGGGGCGCGGCTTCGGAACGCGGGACGTTTCAAGAGAGCCAACCTTCGCGCTGGGCACGCTCCCAATCCGCGGGCGTGCCGATGTCCAGGAACGGCGCCTCGGCCCGGAACGCGCGCACGTTGAGGCCGCGCGCGATCCAGCCGGGCAGGAGATCCATCTCGAGCGATCCGGGCGTGCCGGGGGGCAGCGCCTCGAACAGTTCCGAGCGCAGGGCGTACACCCCGGCGCTGATCCAGCCCGGGCCGGTGCGGGCCTTCTCGGCGAAACCGGTGATCCGGCCCGACTCGTCCATTTCCAGCGCGCCGCGCGAGGCCCCGTCCTGCTGGAAGACCGCGGTCAGGGTGGCATCGGCGCCGGTCGCCCGGTGGCGCGTTTCCAGGTCCCTCAGGCGGACCGGGCAAAGCGTGTCCCCGTTGACCAGGTAGAACTCGGCCGGCAACGCTTCAAGCGCCAGCCGGACGGCGCCGGCCGTGCCCAGTGGAGCGGGCTCGATCGAGCACTGCAGGGCCGGTCCCCTTCGCTCGGCGACTCGCCGGGCCGCGAAGGCTTCGATCTGTTCGGAGCCGTGGCCGCACAGCAGCACCGCGCGGACCACCCCTTCGCGCTCCAGCCAGTCCAGCAGCCGGTCCAGGAACGGCCCCCCCTGCACCGGGGCGAGCGGCTTGGGAACATCGGGGACGGCGGAACGCAGGCGCGTTCCGAGGCCCCCCACCAGGATCGCGGCGACTTCGATCTTCAACTCAACCGATCCGCTCCCTGACCACGTACTCCTCGGAGGAGCGCTGCCGGGCCACCAGCTCTCCCAGGAGGCCCAGCGAGATAAACTGGAGGGCGGCGATCTCCATGCCCACGCCGAAGAGCAGCAGCGGCCGCACGCGCACCGGGGCCCCCAGGAGCCACGGTCCCATGACCCAGGCCAGCATCGCGAATCCCGCGATCATGAAGCTTAGCGCGACCCGCCCGAACACGTGCATCGGGCTGCGCCGACTGGAAGTGACGAACAGCACCGTGAGCAGGTCCAGGAAGCCGTTGATGAATCGGGCGGCGCCAAACTTGCTGCGGCCGTGCTGGCGGGCGTGGTGCAGCACCGGCAGCTCCGTGACCCGGAACCCGTCGAAGTGGGCCAGCACCGGCAGATACCGGTGCAGCTCCCCGTAGACGTCGAGGCTCTGCGTGACCTCGCTGCGGTACGCTTTCAGCCCGCAGTTGAAATCGTGCAGCTTGATCCCGCTCATCAGGGACGTCACCGCGTTGAACATCTTGCTGGGCATGGTCTTGGTCCACGGATCGTTGCGGACGCGCTTCCAGCCGGATACCAGGTCCCAGCCCTCCTCGATCCTGGCCAGCATCCTGGGCACCTCGTTGGGCTCGTCCTGCAGGTCGCCGTCCATGGTCACCACCCGCTCGCCGCGGGCCTCCTGGAAGGCCAGCGCCAGCGCCGCCGACTTGCCGTAGTTGCGGCGGAACCGGATCGCCCGCACCCGCGGGTCCTCGGCATGCAGCCGGGAGAGCACCGCACCGGTGTCGTCGGTGCTGCCGTCGTCGATGAACAGCACCTCCCACGCATAGGGCTCGGCCTTGAGCGCTTCGCGGATGCGGCCCACCAGCTCCGGAAGGCTTTCGGCCTCGTTCAGCACCGGGATGACGATGGAGAGGTGCGTGGCGGAGTCCACGATCATTGTCCCGGCAACGCCTGGGGCAGCCCCTGCGGCGCGCTCCCGATGCCGGGGCGGCCCAGGTGGCGCATCACGTCGTTGTAGAGCTGCCGGGCGCGCTGGTCCTCGGGGTGCGCGTCCAGGTAGGGCCGCATCACCTGGTCGGCTTGCTCGGCCTGGCCCATCTGCGCGAGCAGCGTGAACTCGCTGAAGATCACGCTGGTGTTCTCCGGATCGGCGCGGCGGGCCACCTCGAGGCGCTCGAAGGCGTCGCGGTAGCGCTGCTTGAGCGCGTACAGCACACCCAGCCGGTAGTTGATCTCCGGGTTGTCCGGGAAGCGCTTGATGCCGTCCTCGAAGGCCCGGATGGCGCCGGCGGTGTCCCCGAGCTCCTCGCGGAATACGCCCCGGGAGACGGCCACGCCCGCAAAGTCGGGCGAGATCCGCTCGGCGCGGTCCAGCTCGTCGAAGGCCTTCTTCATGTCGTTCTTCTCGCGGTACGCGAACGCCAGCCGGACGTGCGCGGCGGAGTAGTTGCCGGCCAGCCGGACCTGGTTGTCGTCCTTGTAGGGGATGGGCGTGAGATTGCCGTCCTTGTCGAGCAGGCCGCGGTACAGGTAGGTCTCGTAGACCGCCTTGCGGGTGGCTTCCAGGTTCACCAGCGGATGGTTGCCGGTGCTGTCCTCGAGGACACGAAACGCCAGCCCCTCAAGCGAGAGCCGCTTGTCCAGACCCATCTGCTCCGGCACGGTGACCGCGAGATAGATCGGCTTCTTCCAGTGGTTCTCGTCCACGATGTGGGCGACCATGATGTCCTTGACCAGTTTGACCGACTCGTCCTTGTCCCGGTACGGCTCCAGGCCGTCCACCTCGTGGTCCTGGAGGCGGATGGGCACCTTGGGCTCGAGGTCGCGGAGCTGCTTGATGTACCAGTTGGTGTTGAGCAGCGAGAGGTTCACGATCCGCACGTCCTTGCGGATCCCCTCCACCTCCTGCAGATACCACAGCGGAAAGGTGTCGTTGTCGCCGTTGGTGAAGATGATGGCATCGGGCGCCAGCGGCATCAGCATGTTGTAGGCATAGTCGCGCGCCACGTAGTTGCCGGTGTGGTCCTGCTCGAAGTAGAAGTGGGCGCACGCGGCGATGGGCAGCAGCAGCCCGAGGGCGCCCAGTGCCGGCACCAGCACCCGGCGGTTCGCGGTGAGCCTGGCCGCCTTGAGACCTTCGTGGATCAGTCCGATCACCCCGAGGCCGATCCAGACCGTGAACGCCTCGTAGCCCCACAGGAAGAAGTAGTCGCGCTCGCGCACCTGGGGGTCCTTGAAGTTCAGGTACAGGATCAGTCCCAGGCTGCCGATCAGGAAGCATGCCTCGACCAGCACGAACAGGTGCTGCTTCCACTTGATCCCCAGCAGCATGTCCACGATGTGCATCAGGAAGACCAGCGAGATGGCCAGGGCATGCTGGTTGCCGAACTGGTACAGCGCCACCGCGAGGATCCACACGGCCAGGTGCATCACCACCCAGGTGTCGGCCTTGAACTGGCCCTTGATCAGCTGGTACAGCCGCCCGAACTCCCCGATCGCGATGGGAATGCCCATGGCCAGGAACGCCAGCATGCCGGTCCAGGGCTTCACGCCGGGGAACGACTCCATCGGCGGCCCCAGCACGAACTCGCCCTTGAAGTAGCGGAAGAACATGTGGTCGAGCTGGTAGGTCCAGTCGGCGCTGCGCGCCAGGGGGCTCGCGGGCGCGTACTGCTTGCGGGTGAACTCATCCCAGAAGGCGCTCCAGGTGCTGGGCGCGGCCTCGTTGATCATGGGGTTGTGCTGCGCGCGGATCACCAGGTACACGTGCACGCTGATCCCGGCCAGGAACGCGCCCACGGTGAGCCACAGGAAGGGCCGCAGCTCCTTTTTCAGGATGAAGTGCAGGGCCACGCACAGGACCAGCAGCCCGATCACGGAATAGGCCAGCGCCTTGGCGTCCGGCTGGACGTTGAGGTTTTCCTCGATGTACGATGTCCACTTGAGCCACATGGCCAGGATGAACACGCCCGTGCCCATCCACCAGGACCGGCGCCAGTCCACCACCAGCGCGAACAGGACCACTGCCGGCAGCACCAGGAATCCTCCAAGGTGCCAGCCGATCCCGACGCACATCATGTACCAGATGGTGAGCAGCCGCCGCTCGTTCATGTCCTCGCCCTGCCGCTCCCACCAGTTCACGGCGGTCCACAGCGAGAAGAACATGATGGCCGAGGCGCCCACGTGCACGTGGGCGATCTCGGTGGAAGTGTTCCAGAAACTGTGGCTGAACGCGGTGAACCAGGCAGCCGTCAGGCCGGCGATGTAGGACAGCCACAGCTTCATCTTCTGGTCTTCGTCCTCCTCGGTCGGGGCCGGGGCCGCCTTGGCCCGCACCACCGGGTCCATCTGGAGGTGCATCACGCACTTCTGGACCAGCAGGTAGGTGAACAGGATGGTGATCATCCCGGTCACCACGGAAACGAAGTTCACCCGGAAGGCGTACGAGCCGAACGGAAGCAACCCGAACAGGTGCCCGGTCAGCACGAACAGCGGCGTGCCCGGGGGGTGCGGGATTCCCAGGATCTTGGAAACGGAGATGAACTCGCCCGCGTCCCAGAACGGCACCGTTTGGGCCATGGTCTTGAGATAGACGATGAGCGGCACCACGACGGCGAGCGCCGCCATCAGCCGGTTGGTCATCCTTGAGTTCATTCGGATCGGCTCCTTGTGAAAAACGACGTCCGGACGGGCATTCGCCCCTCCGGCTGGATCATGCGCGAATCAGGACTGCGGGCGCTCCGCCGCCACCGCGCGCAGCGGCGCGCGCAGCACGAAGATCAGGCCGCCCAGCAGGCTGACCATGACCGAAAGCACCCACGTCAGGAACTGGAAAGAAAACGCCTGGCCGCCCGAAAGCCCCACCGGGCGGAAAAGCACCACCGCCGCGCCCTCGCGAATGCCGATCCCGTTGAGCGAGATCGGCAGCATCACGATGGAAGCCAGGATCGGGACCAGCACGAAGATGGCGCTGGCCGGGACCGTCAGCCCCAGGGCCCGGGCCACGCACACGTGCACGGACACCCGGGTGACCTGGATCACGAGCCCGAAGACCAGGAGCTGGAAGAGCCGGCGCGATTGGCCCTGGTAGCCGTGCAACTCGTCCATGAAGCCCGCGATGCGCGCCTCCATGCCCTTCAGGCCCAGGGTCCGGAACGGCCACTCCATCAGGGCCAGCACGTCCCGGCGGAACACTGCAAGATACAACAGCAGCGACACCGCGAAAAGGGCCACCACGATCAGCACCACCCGCGGGTCGGAAAGCTCCTTCCAGGCCAGCGCCGCGCCGGCAATCCCAAGGGTTGCCACCGCGAGCGCGCCCAGCAACCGGTCCATCACCGTGGCCGAAAAGACGGCCGCCGAGCGGTCGGTGTGTTCGCTGGCCGCGCTGATCCGCGCAAAATCGCCCGCGATGTTGGCCGGCAGGAAGTTGTTGAAGAACAACCCCACGAAATAGTAGGCCGCCAGGCGCGGGAACGAAATGGCCACGCCCTGCATGCGCAGGAGCAGCCCCCACAGGTACGAGCCCATCAGGTTGCTCACGAAGAACACCGCCACGGCGGCCCCCAGCCAGCGCGGGTCGGCGTGCCGGGCCTCCAGCAGCGCCTCGTGCACATTGAACTTGCGCAACAGCCATACGAACAGCGCCGCGCTGAAGCCGATCTTCAGGGCCAGCAGCAGCCACTTGAGGAGCTTGCCCGGGGTCACGACGATCCCGCCATGCACCGGAGCGCCGATTCCCGCGCCTCTCGCGCACAGCGCTCCCAGGTGAAAGTTCCCGCCCACTCCACGGCGGCCCGGCTCATGCTCTCCCGGAGCGGCGCGTCGGTGAGCATCCGGATGAGCCCGGCGGCCAGCGCCCCGGAGCTGCCGTGCTCCACCAGCAGGCCCGTCTCGCGGTCGCGGACCGATTCGCGGAGCCCGGGGCTGTTGCTGGAGACGCTGGGAGTGCCGCAGGCATTGGCCTCGATCACGGTCAGCCCCCAGCCTTCCTTGGGCGAGGGGTTCACGGTCACCCAGGCCCGCCGCAGCCAATCCACCTTTTCGGAGGCCGGAATGGCGCCGGTGAACGTGATGTTGGAGGATCCGAGCGCGCGCGCCTGGCGCTCCAGTTCGCCCTTGTAGGGCCCATCGCCGATCACCACCACCCTGGCCCCGGGCACCGAGGCCCACACCTCGGGCATGGCCTGGACCAGTGTCTGCACCCCCTTGTACCTGCGCAGCCGGCCCAGGAACACGATGAGCGGCCCGGCTTCCTTGGATCCCCCGGCGGAGTAGCGGCCGTGGTCCATGCCGCAGTACACCACGTCCACCTTCGCGGGATTCACTCCTCGCGCCACCAGGTCGTCCCGGGTGGTTCCGCTGATCGCCAGGAAACGCGAGCGCTTGTACACCGAGGGAATGAGCCCCTCCCACGCCACCACGTACATCGCCATGGGCGCGGCCGTCTCCTGGAACACCGTGGTTCCGAACAGGTGCGGCACGATGGCCAGCACCGGGAGACGGGTCCAGCTGGGCGCCAGGAACGGGATCTTGTTGATGTCCTCGACCACCAGGTCGTAGGAGCGGCGCTTCAATTCCTGCTTCGCGAGGCCGGCCAGCGCGAAGTTGGCGTTCCACCACTCGCCGCGCCGCAGGATCCGGACGCCTTCGTAGCTGTCCTCCGCGGCCGCGCCGGGAAAGGACGACGCCAGCAGCGTCACCTCGTCGCCACCCTTCACCCAGCGGGTGAGGATTTCCAGCAGGTGGACCTCGGCGCCCCCCGCCTCGGGGTGAGCCAGGTCGCGCCAGTTGAGCGCCAGCACTTTCACCGTGAAGCCGGCTTCCGGGCCTTCACGCCGATGCACATCATGGTGTTCAGCGCCCATCGCCGGGTCTTCAGCCGCTCGCGCATGCCGGTCATGAACCGGTCCCAGGCGCTGCCCTTGCCGGGGTAGAGCGGAAGTTGGGTAATGCGAGCCTGGCGCAGCGCGTAGCGCACCGCCCGATACGCGAGCCCCGGGACCAGCCAGTCGCCGAACGCCCGCTCCACCTTGAATCCGCTCGCTTCGGCCACCCGGGTGAGCCGCGCCACGCTGAACTGCGTCTCCCAGCCGGCGAACCACTTGTTCATCGCGATCAGGATCTTTTTCAAGATCGTGTACAGGTGATAGGCCTGCGGCACGTCCACCAGCGCGTAGCCGCCGGGCTTGAGGATGCGGAAGTTTTCGTCCAGCAGGTCGGCCGGCCGGCGGAAGTGCTCCAGCACGCCCTGGTGGAACAGGATGTCGAAGGAGCCCTCGCGGACCGGCATCCGGGTGGCGTCGGCCTCGATGTAGATCAGCTTCACGCCGGCCTCTTCCGCGAGGCGCCTGCACACCTCCAGGCTGGAGCGGACGTAGTCCACCACGAACACCGTGGCGCCCGCCCGGGCCAGGGTGATGCTGTCCCGCCCCGAGCCGGCGCCCACTTCCAGGGCCCACTTGCCCTTGAGTTCCTCGCGGAGCATCTCGCGGGTCAGCCGGTCCCCGTTGTCGTAGGTCTCCTCGACTTCGGCGTGTTCCTTCCAGTAGCGGTCCCAGTGATCGGGCGTGGAGGCGCGCAAAAATTCTCCGTGTGAGGCAAATTGGCAGGGTCTGGACCAAAGGACGCGGCGCACCTGGGCCGGCTGCCCGGACCCGCCACGCCTGATTTTGATTCCGGAACCCCTTGAAACGTTGGCAGGTGGATCGGTGAACGCCCCACGCTAGCACTCCCCCTCCAGAGGGTCAAGCCACGAAACGGCTTGGGCTTGCGCCGATGGGCCGGGTGTGGCAAGGTGCCTTCCCATGGCTCGCAGACGGATCCTGTTCCTCTATCCCTGGCCGGACACCACCTTCATCCGCAAGGATGAGCTTATCTTATCCCGGCACTTCGACTTGAAGGTGCTGAGATTCGAGCGCAAGCCGTCCTTCTACCGGGAACTGCACCGGATCCTGAGCCGCCGGGAAGTGGACCTGGCCTTCCTGTGGTTCCTGATGCCGGATTATGCCGCCCTCACCCTGTGGCTGTGCCGCCGCTACGGCATCAAGTTCGTCCTGGTCACCGGCGGGTATGACGTGGCCAGCATGCCCGAAATCCGTTTCGGGAACATGCGCAAGGCGCACCACCGGCTCCTGGGCGGATGGGTGATCCGGAATGCCGACATGATCCTGCCCTTCTCCAACCGGGCAGGCGCGGAGGTCCGGCGATGGGCCGTTCCACGCGGGCGCGTGGAAACGGTATACCCCGGGATCGACACCGAGGCCTTCACCCCTCTCCCGGACGGCGCGCCGCGCTCCGGGGTGATCACGGTGGGCACGGTGAACCCGCTGTTCAACGTCCAGAAGGGGTTGCTCACGTTCGCGCGGGTCTCGCGGCTGTTGCCGGAGGTGCCTTTCCGGATCGTCGGGAAAATCGGGGACGAGGGCGCCGCCGCGGAACTCCGCGCGGCGGGCGGACCCAACCTGGAACTCCTGGGCCGGAGGGTTTCCGATGACGAACTGAGGGATCTCTACCGCAAGTCTTCCGTCTACGCGCAGCTCAGTGCGCACGAGGGATTCGGGATCGCGGTGGCCGAGGCCATGGCCTGCGGCTCGATCCCGGTGGTGTGCTCGGGCACGGCCAGTCCCGAAGTGGTGGGCGAGTGCGGGGAGATCTCCCGATTCGGCGACGTGGAGGGCAGCGCCGAAGCGGTCCGGCGCGCGCTGGCGGCCGATGAAATCCGCAGGGCCGCCGCGCGCGCGCGGGTGGTGGAGATGTTCCGCGAAGAGCTGCGGCCCCGGCGGCTGCTGGAGTTGCTCTGATCCGCCGCGCCCGCGCCCGGTAGAGGGGCGCGAACGCGGAGACCCGCACGCTTCAGTTCTTCCAGATCCGCTCATACCATCTTCGCCCGCCCGCCGAGTTCGCACCCACGGCGTCTTCCCCCGTGCTCATACGGTGGCGAATCTCCCCCATGCCCCAGCCGGTCAGGCCCGCCAGCGCCCGCGCCTCCTCGCCCTTGCGCCGCCGCAGTTGCTCGTAGTAGGAGCGCGCGCCGTCGCAGCCTGCCGCGGAACCCTTCCACGGGTGGCGCATCACGTAGCGGGCCTGGAAGCTCTGCTGGTCGCTCGTCTCCTGGAACACCAGGTCCTCGGGGAAGTGCTCGCGGTCGTAGCGCACGTGGAGCCGGGTCAGGAACACCGGCGCCGGGCCGCCCCGCGTGGCGGCATCCTCCACCCAGAAAACTCCCAGGCCGCGCAGTTCTTCATTTGAAAGCGGCGGGGCCGCGCACGGATCGCACCAGTTCATGGGCCAGGCGTACTCGGTGAAGACCGCTTCGCGGGAGGCGTTCTCCACCTGCCGGTCGAACAGCGCGTGGTAGAAATCCCCGAACCCGTCCTTCACGTACAGCGGAATGTCCATTCCGGTCGGGACCTTCACGTTGCGGTAGTTGGTGGACTCCACCCGCCCGCTCTTCGTGATCACGAACACCAGCAGGTCCTGGGGACCCTGGGCGTTCACCGTGCCCAGGCGGATCGGGAGCATGAATTTGGGGCTCTCGTAGGCCACCTGGATGGGCCGCAGGGTTTCAAAGCCCAGCTTCGACTGCTCCTTCAGGTTCACTTTGGCCACGAAGAAGTGCATGTTCTGGCGGATGTAGCTTCCCAGCACCTCCTCGGCGCCCGCCGGCAGCCGATACCCCTCGCGCCGGAGCCAGGTGCCGAGCCCGGAGCTCTGCGTGGCCGACAGGATCAGGATGTCGTACTCGCCCACGGTGTAGCGGGCTTCGATCCGGACCCCGAGAGCGTCGTCCCGGGCCGCGCCGGCGCTGCTCTTCATCATCAGGAGACCGGCCGCGGGAGCGGACATGGCGCGCTCTTCCCGGACCCCGCAGGGATCTTCGTCGAAGTACTCCACCAGGCGCGGCGCGCTGAAGGAGTCCAGGTGGTCCAGCAGGGCGGTCT
Source organism: Candidatus Eiseniibacteriota bacterium (assembly GCA_025351485.1). GTDB lineage: Bacteria > Eisenbacteria > RBG-16-71-46 > RBG-16-71-46 > JACRLI01 > JANXVU01. The sequence goes on from JANXVU010000133.1 coordinate 27,607, forward strand.
CGCCGATGTGCACCTGTTCCTTCGTGATCACCGTGGGCACCGGGATCACCACCGCGAACTCTTTCAGGTCGCCCTTGAAGTCGCTCGACATGGTGACCACGGTGCGGTCGCCGTCGCGCGCCAGCGCCACGCGCGACGCCTTGTTGAACAACCGGGCGTCGGCCTGGGCCACGTAGAAGCCACAGAACGCTCGCGCGGGCGGCGCGCTAGCGGCCGGCAGCAGGAACAGCAGAGGGATCCAGATTCGTTTCACGGGAGGCTCCTTTCGGGACGTCCGCCGCGGCCTGTCGGCTCCGCGCCCACTCGTAGCGCGGCCCGGGCAGCAGCCTGTTGAGGATCGGCACCACGGGGCTGAGAGCCACCAGCGCCCAAACGGGCCCGCTGGTGTGGAACATGCGGAACTGCCAGTACCAGCCGGCCCATGCCACCAGGAACGCGAAGATCACGCGGCCCAGGCGCGACTCCGGAGTGGTGCGGGGATCGGAGATCATGAAGAACGTGAAGAGGAGCAGGGAGCCGCTCATGAGCCGGTGGGCGGGAATGGTGAGCGGCTCGCCCAGGTGGAGCGAACGGGCCGCCAGGAAGGCCGCGTAGAAGGCGAGGAATGCCAGGCTCACGTCGCTGCGCATGGCCCGGTTCACCACCAACCCGCCGAGGCAGGCCACCAGCAGCGCGAAAAAGGCCGGGTTGCCCCACTGCCCCGGGGAAATCCAGGCGTCGCGGCTCAGCAGCATCATGGAAACGATGGCCAGGTTGGTCGGATTGAACACGTGCCGCCCGTTCACCCGGACCAGGAACTTGCCCGCGATGGCCACCACCGCGGCCAGGGCGGCGATCCAGGGATTCCCGGTGCGTAAGAGCAGGCACAGGCTGAGCGCGGAGATCAGCGCGCTGCGGGGGTCATAGGGTCCGGCGCGAAAGGCCCGCCCGCAGGCGTACTGCGCCCCCAGGGCCGTGAGAAGGACGAGCGCGATGCGCACCGGGGTGACGTCGAACCGGAGCACGAATACTCCGTACAGCAGGAGCAGGGACAGCACCGCGATCTGGTAGTGGCGCGGATCGGAGCGGCGCACGGACGCGAAGATTCTGGACATGATGGATCCTCCCTCGAACTTTTCCAGCAGCGTGTCTGGAGGGATGACGTTCGGGAGGGGGATCTATTCCAATGGATCGGAAGAAACGGAGGGTCTGCCTGCGGAGGGTGGCGAATTCGGGGGCGGCGCCTGGGGGAAGTCTACACCCGCCGGGGTGGAATTGGAACCGCAGCTACTCTCCCCAGGCCAGCCTGCTGGCGAGGATTTCGGGCAGCTTGGCGGCGCGGATCTTGGCCTGGGCCGCCTCGACGTCATACGTGACCCGGTTGACGGTCACCGTGCGGGCCTCGCCGTCCAGCAGGCACCACGCGCCGCGCGGGTCGCCGTCCCGGGGCTGCCCGACGCTCCCCACGTTGACCAGGTATCTCGCATCGGGCTCCAGGGTGGCGGCGAGGGCGCGGTGAAAGATCACCTCTCCACCCCGCTCCACGAAAATCCCCGGCACGTGCGAGTGGCCCACGAAGATCAATTTGTCGGGGCAGGACCGGAAGGCCGCAGCGGCGTCGTGCTCGGAGAGCACGTAGTGCCAGTCGTTGGGATGGTAGGGCGAGGCGTGAACCAGCAGCGCCTCGACGTCCCCGGTGAGCAGCGGAAAGGACATGGGAGCCCGCTCCAGGTAATCGCGGGTCGGCTCGTCCATGACTTTCTGGGTCCACAGCGCGGCCATGCGGGCCACCGAGTTGAAGTGCTCGATGTGGCCCTTGCCCAGGCACGCTTCGTCGTGGTTGCCCAGCACCCGGGCCTCGGCGATTTCCGAGATGCGGGTGCAGCACTCGTTCGGATTGGCTCCGTAGCCCACGATGTCGCCCAGACAGAAAATGCGCTGGATGTGGGCGGCTTCGATGTCCCGAAGCACCGCTTCCAGCGCCTCAAAATTGGCGTGAATGTCCGAAAGGATGGCGAACTTCAACTCTCGTCCTTCTGGCCTGTCCGGCCCCCGCCCGACCGGGGCCTGGCGCGCCCGGAACCCTCCACCGGCTCCTCTTCCACCTCGAAGTTCGTCGCCCCGCGTCCGGCCCGGATTTCTTCCGGCAGGTCGGGAGTGTCCTTCGGTGGACCTGGGAGCTTGACCTCGCGCGGGTCAACGGGAAGCCGGTCCAGAATGCCGTTCACGAAGCGTCCTGAATCGGGGCCCGATAGCTCCTTGGCCAGTTCGATCGCCTCGTCCAGCACGACCGCGCGGGGCACGTCCGGGCTGAACCAAAGCTCTGAGGCCGCCCATCTTAGCACATTCCTGTCGGTGGCCGCCATCCGCTTGAGGCTCCAGTGCTGGGACTGGGCCTCGAGGGCCGCATCCACCGTGGCCTGGTGCTCCACGAACTGGTGGAGCAGGTAGGTCAGGTACGTCCGGCCCCGCTCGCTCACCTTGGCGGAGTCGAGCACGTTCTTGAGCGCGTCCTCGACGTCTTCCCCCACCACTTCGGCCTGGTACAGTGCCCGGACCCCGAGTTCGCGGAGCCTTCGCCGTTCACCCACGTGTTGTCTCCGCTCGCCGCGAGAGGTCGCGATAAAGATGGGCCATCTCGAGCGCGGCCCGCGCCACCTCGCCACCCTTGTCCTGGCGGTCGGGATGGGCGCGTTCCAGCGCCTGCTCGTCATTTTCGGTGGTCAGCACCCCGAACACCACCGGGATGTCCGACCCGCGGGAAAGTTCCGCGATGCCGCGGGCGCATTCGCCGGCGACGAAGTCGTAGTGGGTGGTTTCCCCGCGGATCACCGCCCCGAGGGCGATCACCGCGTCCAGGCCACCCTGGCGGATCCGGAACGCGGCCGCCCCGGCGAGTTCGAACGCGCCGGGCACCGAGATCATCTCGAGATTCTCCTCGGCCACGCCGGCTGCCCGCAGGGCCGCGGTCGCCCCCCGCAGCAGCAACTGACCATACTCTTCATTGAAGCGGCTGACCAGCACGCACACTAGAAGACCCTCGCCGTCCACCCTGCCGCGGTATTCCTTCAACGGACTCTCCTGCGTCCCTCGCCGCGTGCGGCGGGCGCGGGGGCTTCCGGCGCCAGCAGATGGCCGAGCTTTTCGCGCTTGGTTTCCAGGTAGCGCCGGTTGGCCGCGTGGGCAGGCATCTGGATGGGCACGCGGGCCACCACCTTGAGCCCGTGGCCCTCCAGGCCCACGACCTTGCGCGGATTGTTGGTCAGGAGCCGCACGTTGCGCAGCCCCAGGTCGCGCAGGATCTGCGCGCCCACACCGTAGTCGCGAAGGTCGGCCGGAAAGCCCAGCTTGAGGTTGGCCTCGACGGTATCGTAGCCCTGGTCCTGCAGCGCGTAGGCCCGCAGCTTGTTCGCCAGGCCGATGCCGCGCCCCTCCTGCCGCATGTACAGGAACACCCCGCGTCCGCTGGCGGCGATGCGCTTCATGGCCTCGTCCCGCTGCTCTCCACAGTCGCACCGCTGCGAGTGCAGCACGTCGCCGGTCAGGCACTGCGAGTGGACCCGCACCAGCACCGGCGCCGCACCGCTCACGTTGCCCCGCACCAGGGCCACGTGGTGGTCTCCGTCGATGCGGCTCTCGTACAGGTACATGTCGAAGTCGCCCCACTCGGTGGGCAGCTTGGTCTTCACGATGCAGTCCACCATGCGCTCGCGCGCCCGGCGCCAGGTGATGAGGTCGGCCACCGTGATGATCTTCAGGCGGTGCTTCCGGGCCAGGGCCTTGAGCTGCGGCACGCGGGCCATCTCGCCGTTGGGGGCCATGATCTCGCACACCACCGCGACCGGGTTCAACCCGGCCATCCGGGCCAGGTCCACGGCCGCCTCGGTGTGGCCGGCGCGGCGCAGCACGCCACCCTCGTCGGCCCGGATCGGAAAGATGTGGCCGGGCCGGGCGAACTCGTCGGGCCGGGTGCGGGGCGAGGCCAGCTTGCGGAGCGTCGAGGCGCGGTCGGCGGCGGAGATGCCGGTGGTGATGCCGGGGCCGCGCGCATCCACCGAAACCGTGAAGGAGGTGCCGGCCAGCGCGGTGTTCTCGGCGGCCATGTCGCGGAGCTCCAGCCGTTCCAGCCAGTCCGCGGCCATGGGCGCGCACATCAGCCCGCGCGCGTGCACGGTCATGAAGTTGACCGCCTCGGGCGTGATCTTTTCGGCGGCCATGACCAGGTCGCCTTCGTTCTCGCGACCCGGATCGTCCACCACCACGATCATGCGTCCGCGGCGAATGTCGGCGATGGCCTCATCGACGCTCGAAAAGCCCCTGGTGGGCTTGATGCTCGGCGCGGTCTTTCCCATGGAACCCTTTCGCAAAGCAGAGGACTTCTTCGTCATCGTGCTCATCCTTTGTATTCCATCAGGCGCGCCACATAGCGCGCGATCAGATCCACTTCCAGGTTCACCTCTGAGCCCTCGCGGTAGTCCGAGGCCACCGTCACCGCCAGCGTGTGAGGGATCAGGTAGACCGAGGCCCGCCGGCCGGCCACTTCACCCACGGTGAGGCTCACCCCGTCCACGCAGATCGAGCCCTTGGGCGCGACGTAGCGCGCCAGATCCTCGGGAAGTTCCAGTTCCGCCCGGGTTTCGGTGGGCGACGCTTCCAGCCGGGTTAGCCGGCCGACGCCGTCCACATGCCCGGCCACCAGGTGCCCGCCGATTTCCGCGCCCATGCGCAGGGAGCGTTCCAAGTTCACGCGCGAGCCGGGCGCGAGCGAGCCCAGGGTCGTGCGCCGGAGCGTTTCGTCCATGGAGCGCGCGGTGAATTGCCCCGCGCGGCTCTCCAGCACCGTGTGGCACACGCCCGAGACGCTCACGCTGCTGCCCACCTCCAGCGCGGGCCAGGGCGGAGCCAGGATGGTGAAGAGCATCCCCAAAGGTTCCTTCACCGCCCCCCCCACCGTGCCCACCGTTTCCACCAGTCCCGTAAACACTCAGCCCCTCCAGTCCGCGAGCAACTCCAGTGGCTCCTGCAGGTACCCCTGCAGCACGGCGTCCTGGCCCATCACCTCGACCCGCGGCCGGGTCAGGGTCACCAGGTCGCGCATGGTGCGGATTCCCAGGTCGCCCACGATGGGCACGCTTCCAGCGCCAAGGAGCTTGGGCGCCACGGTCACCACCAGCCGGTCCACCAGCCCCGCTTTCAGGAAGGACGTCCCCACGCTGGAGCCGCCCTCCACCATCACGCTCTGGAGGCCGAGCCGCAGCAGCATGCCGAGCACGGAGCCGGGATCGATCCCCACCCCCCGCCGGAGTTCCAGGGGCAGGTGCTCCACTCCCCGGCCGGTCATGCGGCGGATCCGCGCCGCGGGCAGGCCGGGCCCGGTGATCCACACGGTGCGCGCCGCGGCCACGTCGAACACTTTGGACTCGCCGGAAAGCCTGCCGCGCGAATCCAGCACCACCCGGACCGGCGAGGTGCCCCGCACCAGGCGCGCGGTGAGCTCCGGGTCGTCGGCCTCCACCGTGCCCCGTCCCACCAGGATGGCGTGGTGTTCCGCCCGAAGGCGGTGCGCCAGCTTCAGCGTCTCGGGCCCGCTGATGTAGCGGGAGGTGCCGTCGGCGGCGGCCAGCTTGCCGTCCAGGGTGGATGCCAGCTTGAGCGTCACCCACGGGCGCCCCCGCACGTGCGAGGAGAAATAGCCTTCGTTGAGGTGCATCGCGCGCTCCGCGAGGAGACCCACTTCCACCTTCACGCCGCGACGACGGAGCAGCCCGACTCCCATGCCGGCCACTTCCGGGTTCGGGTCCAGCGTGGCCGCGACGACCCGCCTGATGCCCGCCGCCAGGATCACGTCGGTGCACGGCGGCGTCCTTCCAAAGTGGCAGCACGGCTCGAGCGTCACCACCAGGGTCGCCCCGCGCGCGCGCCTGCCCGCCTCTTCCAGCGCCACCACTTCGGCATGCGGACCGCCGCAGCGCGCGTGCCAGCCGCGGCCGATCACGCGCCCGCCCTTCCAGACCAGAGCGCCCACCATCGGGTTGGGGCGCGCATGGGCCAGCCCGCGCCGGGCGTCGCGCAGCGCGGCAATCATCAGGGTCTGGACTTCGGACGAATCCTTCATGGGCCTCGCAAAAGAAAAAACCCCGGGAACACACGTTCCCCGGGGCCCATGGTCGCGCGCGCCCGCGCTCCCCCGTTCCGGGAGGGCGCTGCGCTCGAAACCGCCTTCTTCCATCCAGACTTTGACTGTCGGCCCCGGAATCACACCGGGTCTGCAAACGCCCCGAAGGGCGCCGCTCGCGGGCTATACCGCCGGTGGGGACTTTCACCCCGCCCCGAAGGCTATGTGTGCAATGACAAGAGACAGGATACCCCCGAAGCCCCCCACGGTCAAGGCAGGCCCCGGTTGCGAACCGGCACCCGCCGGGCTATCCTGCGCGCATGACTTTCGACCCTTCGTCCTTCGAACCTACGCGCATCCCCGGCGCGGGCCAACTCGCGGCGGTGGTCCGCCTGCGCGAGGAACTCCACGCGGCGCAGCTGTGGGTGGATTCGTTCCTGCCCGCGGGGGCCAGGGTGCGCCATACACTGGCGGGCCTGCGCGCGTTTTCCCTGGAGTGCCCGCTCGAGGCGCTGCGGACCCTCGCGGAGCGGCCCGAGGTGACGCACGTGCTGCCCGACCTGGCGGTGCGGGGACTCCTCGAGAGCACCCTGGACGCGGCGCGTGTCCGGCCGCTATGGGAGGAAGGGCTTACCGGAAAAGGCGTGCGCCTGGCGGTGCTCGACACCGGCATCGACCGGGGGCATCCGGATTTCGAGGGACGCGTCGCGACGCTGGAGGATTTCACGGGCTGCGGAGTGCGCGACGACGTGGGTCACGGCACGCACGTGGCCTCGGTCGCGGCGGGCAGCGGCGAGGCTTCGCGCGGGCGCTTCCGGGGAGTGGCGCCGGCGGCTTCGATCCTGGTGGCGCGGGTGCTCGACTCCAGGGGAATGGGCCGCATGAGCGACGTGATGGCCGGCCTGCTGTGGGCGCTCACGCGCGAGGCCCGGGTGATCAATATTTCGTTGGGCACGGAAGGTCCCGGTTCGCCGGACGATGCGCTGGCCTGGGCGGTGAATGAGATCAGCGCTCGGGGCGTGGTGGTGGTGGCAGCCGCGGGAGATTCCGGCGAACGGCCGGTCTCGCCGGCGTGCAGCGCCTCGGCCGTTTGCGTGGAGGGATACGACTCCCTATCCGATGAGCCCGGCGAAGGCACCTCGGGCGCGGACGCTTCGGTGATCGCCGCGCCGGGGGTGGGAGTGGTGGCCGCGCGCGCCTTCGGCACCACAGCCGGAAAGGCCCACGGCGAATCCTACGTGGCGGTGTCGGGATCCAGCGCGGCGGCCGCGCACGTCTCGGGCGTGTGCGCCCTGCTGCTGGAAGCATTGCCCGAAGCCACCCCGGCGGAACTCATCGGGGCGCTCAAGTCGGGCGGCCGCATCCTTCCGGGCGGAAGGGTGGCGCTCACGGCGCCGGCGGCCTTGGCGGTCCTGAGGGAGCGGATGCGCAGGACCCCCTAGGAATTACCCGTGCCCGAAGCGGACCTCGGGCTCTCCTTCTTCCCCAGCCTGGCCCTGCATGGCGAGCGCGGCATACAGCGCCTCGGGCGACGGGCAGTTGATCTTGATTCCCGCCACATCTCCCATCCGGCCCGCCGTCTCGATTCCTTCGCGGATCGCCCCGATCAGGTCTTCCATCGGCAACCCCAGGGTGGCCAGCGCGCTCGGCCAGTCGGCTTCGTCCCCGCAACCGCTGCTCCCGAGCCCCAGGTGGCGCGTGATCAGGTCGGCGCAATGCACCACCTGGATCAGCGTGTCCTGGTGCCCCAGGGCGTCCTCGTGGTGCCTTCCGGCAACCTCGGCGAACACTTCTGGCAGCTTCCACGATCTCAGGGCCCAACGCCCCATGGCCGCGTGGTCGGCGAGCAGCGGGTGCACTTCCTTCGCGAACACGGCGCGCTCGGCGTCGCGGAGCGAAAGGCGCTCCCGGTGCGCCAGCCTCAGCGCCTTGCCAAAAGTCTCGGGGTAGTGCTGGTCGAAGAAGGTCTTGCCCACGTCGTGCAGCAGGCCCGCCACGAAAGCGATCGGCGGGTCTTCGTAGCCCAGGGCCTCGCAAATCTCCTGCGACAGGGAGCCCACCGCGAGGCAGTGGATGAAGAAGGCGTGGCGGTCGAACTCTGGCGTGAGCCCGTCGGCCATGAAGTCCAGCACCGAGGTGGTCACGGTGATGCGACGCAGCTCGGTGAGGCCCAGTTGCACCACCGCCTCGCGCACCGATTGAACCGGGTAGCCGCGGCTGTAGAAAGCGGAGTTGGCCACGCGAAGCAGGCGCTGCGTGAGCGCGACGTCGGTCTGGATCACCGACTCCAGGCGTGGCACCGAAGTGTCGGGATCCAGCGCGAGCCGCACCACCTCGAAGCCCACGAACGGCAGGGCCTTGAGATCAGACGTCTCCGGGTCGGGAAGCGGAGGAAGATCCGTCCGGGGATCGAGTTCGTCCATGTTCGTCCTTGAGCGCGCCGGGCTGAGGCGGACCGGCGGCGGTGACGGCTGCCCGAGGACCTCCCTGGCCACCCGGGCGATGAACCGGCCGATGATCCTTTATCGGAGGTTCAAACGTGCTTCCTTAGGCGGAATCGAGCAGCTCGGCCGGAGCGGGATCGTCGGCCGTGGCCATTCGGATCCCCATGAAAGTGAATGGGATAGCCAGCAGCATGCCCCACGGCGGAACTTCTCCGAACCAGGCCCAGGCGATCAGGCTGGCCCCCACCGGCTCGGCGGTGATGGCCACCGCCACCGGGCCGGCGGGCAGGCGGCGGAGCGCCCAGTTGAGGGTGGTGTGTCCGATAAGTTGAGGAACCAGCGCCATCAGGATCGCGGCCGCATAGGCCCGCGCCGGGAGCCCGGAGACCTGCGCGCCGGTCGCGAGCACCGCGGCCCACGCGCTCGCGGCCGCCACCATGTAGCTCAGTCCGCCGTACGTGGCGGTGGAACAATCCCGCCGGACCGCCCGGCCCAGCAGGAAGTAGCCGGAAGCGCACAGCCCGCCCGCGAACGCCAGCAGATCGCCCCGGACGCGCCCGCCCCAGATGCCGCTTCCCGAGGCGGCCTCCTTCATCACGTCGGGTCCCACCAGGGCCGCCGCACCCAGCGCCGACAGGACCAGCGCCCAGCCCAGCCGTCGGCCCATCTTGTCCCGGTTGAAATAGTGGCCGAGCACCGAGGTCACGATCGGGTGGAGCGTCACCAGGAACACGCTGCTCGCGATGGACGTGAGACCCAGGGAGGTGATCCAGCACAGGAAGTGCGCGCCCAGGAGGAGCCCGCTGAAGGTGGTGAGGACGAAGTGGCGAGGCTTCCAGCGCGAGTATCCCCCGGAAGAATCGAACAACCCCATCGGAAACAGGACCAGTGCGGCGAGCGAGAGCCGGCCCGCGGCCAGGAACGCCGGAGGAGCGCCCGCCCAGCGGATCAGGGGCGCCGCCGTGGAAATGGCCAGCACCCCGAGGAAGAGCCGGAGCTTCAAAGCAGCCGGCGGCGGCTGAGCCCCGCAAGGGGATCGGAAAAGAGTTCGCGCAACTGGAACAGCAGCACCGCCCCGAGAAGAGAGGCGATCACCACCCCGCCCAGCCCCGGCACATGCAAGAGCGTCTGCACCGGGGCGCTCAAAGCCATCCGGAAGGAGGACGCGGCGGCCATGGCCGGGGCGGAAGCCAGCAGGGCCCCGGCCTGTTCCGAAACCCGCGACGCTCCCAGGACCACGGCCAGGGCCGCGGCAAGCGAGAGTCCCGCCCCCTGGAGCACGAACCGGCGCACCGCGCGGCGGCGACCGATTCGCACCCTTTCGATCAGGAGCCGCTCCCGGACCCTCAGGGCCAGGAACGGCGCGCGCGGAACGACCGGTTCCAGCAGGCACTCCTCCACCTCGCGGGCGAAGCGGACCTTGTCCTTGAATTCAGGCGAGCGCGGTTCGGTCACGGCGTGAATCCTCCCTCTTTCTCCAGCACCCGGTAGAGCTCCTGGCGGCCCCGAAACAGGTACACCTTCACGGTCGCCTCCGCCACCCGCATCACCACGGCGACCTCCGCGATCGACAATTCCCTGAGATAGTGCAAAACCACGGCGTCGCGGTGCTGGGGCCGGATGCGGGCCAGCGCCCATTCCACCGCCCCGCGCAGCGCCTGGGACTCGGCCGGATCTCCGGGGGCCAGCGCCTCGGCGGCGCTCTCCAGGGGCACGGTGTCCTCGGCCGGGCGCCTCGACCGGCGGCGCATGCCCAGGGCCGTGTGATAGGCGATCCCGAAGAGCCACGTCGAAAATCGCGACTCGCCCCGGAACGACTGGAGCGACTGGAGCATCCGGAAAAACGATTCCTGGGCCAGGTCCTCGGCCTGGGAGTCGCCCAGGAGCCTCGACCCCAGGACTCGCAGCGGACGCTCGAAGCGCTCCACCAGGGCTTCCAGGGCGTGCTCGTCGCCTTCGGCGGCCGCTCGCGCCCATTCCATCAGCCGGGCATCTTCTTCGGGGCTGCCGTACACCGGCTCCTCCCCCAGTCGGTGAGTCGCACCGGAGGGCCTGGAGGTTTCAGGTTTCGGGCCCGAATCTTTTCTTGTAACCAATCCGGCCGCCAAAGCTACCTACCCTTCGAACCCGGCCACGCCGAGGGCGTGGCGCCACTTACCCCAAGCCAGGGGGCGACAGGAACCGCCGGCCCCGGAAAGGACCACCATCATGAGTTTCGGAGGCATCGGAGAAGCGCTCGTTCCCATCCTGATCTTCTCGATTCCCATCATCGCCATCGTGGGAGGCATCGGAAGCCGGATCGCCCGCACCATGGCCCGCGCCCGCATCCAGGAGCTGCTGATCCAGGAGCGGATCAAGGCCATGGAAAAGGGCATCACGCCCCCCGCGCAGGCCCCGATGATGGACCCCGATGTCGACGCGGGCCTCTTCGTCCAGTCGCACGACCAGCGCGTGTTCGGCCTGCGTCTTGGCGGCGGCATCGCCCTGGCAGTGGGGCTGGCGCTGATGTTCGCCATGTGGTCCACCACCGGGGCCACCGAGGCGTGGGTCTGGATGACCATCCCGGCGTCCATCGGCGCGGCGCTGTTCATCGGGTCGTTCTTCGTGCCCAAGCCGCGGGTCTACCGGGGCGCGAACCCCTCGGAGCGGCCCTCGCCCGACCGGCTCTAGTCGCCCGAAACGTCGGACCGTTCTTCGCGCGCTCCGCCCAGGAGCGCGCCGGGGGAGCCCGCCAGGATTCGTTCCAGCAGGCTCCCCCGGGACTTTCCGACCCACAGCACGCGGTAGCCCGGCGCGAGCCCGGCCAGCCGGGCAGCCCCTTCCAGCGCCTCCGGGTACCCGCCCAGCTCGTCCACCAGCCCCAGCGCGCGCCCTTCCACGCCGAACCAGATCCGGCCCTGCGCGGCCGCCTTCAGCTTGTCCGGCGAAAGCCCCCGTCCGGCGGCCACCACCTCCAGGAACTGTGCGTAGGTTTCGTCCACCAGGTGCGAAAGGCGGGCCCGCTCCTCGCCGGTGAGCTCGCGGCCCCCGAAGGCCACGTCGCTGTGCTCGCCCTGCTTGAACACTTCCCGCTTCGCCCCCAGCTTCTCGTACAGGCCCGCAAACGTCGGCACCGACCATACCACGCCGATGCTTCCGGTGACGGTCATGGAGTCCGCGTAGATCCGGTCGGCGGGCGCCGAAATCATGTAGCCCCCGGAGGCGGCCATGTCTCCCATGGAGACCACCACCTTGACCCCGCGCTCGCGCTTGACCCGCTCCACCGTTTCCCGGATGCGGTCGGAGCCCAGCGAGGAACCGCCACCCGTGTTGATGCGCAGCAGCACCGCTCGCACTCCGGGAAGCGAAGCGGCCCGCTCGATCCGCTCCGAGAGGCTGCGCGAGCCCAGCAGCTCGCCCCCGAAAATCGCGTCGTGCGAGTCGCTGCCGCTGACGATCCCTCCCTCGGCGGTGACCACGGCCACCGCGGGCGGGGCGCCCCAGCGCTCCTCGAGCCACGTCTCGCGAACCAGCGCGGGCGGCGGGCCGGCCTGCGCCCGGCCGCACGCCTTGCCCAGCTCCTCGCGGGCGGTCTCGACGAATCCCACCGCGTCCAACAACCCCTCGCGCCGCGCCTCGGTCGCGGTCAGCGCGCCGGTGTCCGCCAGCGCCCGCACCCGGGCCTCGGGGATACCACGCCCGCCGCTCAGCGCGCGGACCAGCTGGCCGTATTCCAGCTTCACCAGCGAATCCAGTTCCGCGCGCTGCGCGGCACTGGAGGAATCCGTGTAGTAAGAGTGAAAGGTGCTCTTGTACTGCCCTTCTTCGGAGTGCTCCCAGCGGACGCCGGCCTTTTCAAACATGCCCCGCAGGCGGCGAACTTCCACGGCCACGCCCAATCCGATCACGCTGGAAAGCCGCGGAGCCACCACCCGGTCGCACGCGCAGGCCAGGTACAGCTCCGAGGGGCCCAGCAGTTCGCCGGGAAGGTAGGCCACCACCGGCTTGCCGGCGCGGCGCAACCGGAACACTGCCCCGCGCAGCTCGTCGCCGGCAGCGGTGAGAGGGCCCAGAAGTCCCCCGCCGACGGAGCCGACGCGCAGCAGCACGCCGGTGACCGAGGGATCTTCCGCGGCCTGGCGCAGGCGTTCCACGGCATCCAGCAGCGAACTGCTCCGGGCGCCCAGGAGCGAGAAGCTCGACGCTTCGTCCGAGAAGGGTCCTTCGATGTCGATGGTCACCGGGCCGCGGGGCCGGAGCAGCGGCGCGTCCTTCAATCCTTCGGAGCGCACCGAAAGGGCCAGCGTCTTCATCGCGGTGCGCCCGCCTTCGACGGGGCGGAACGTGCCCCGGACGTCGGTGTGCCGGGTCCGGAGCGTCAGGCCCACCTGGACCTCGGCCGGCTGGCCTGAGCGGTGGGGCTGATACGTGGCGGAGGCCTCCGCCCCGGCGCCCAGGATCGCCCGCGCGCCCACCCGCCACAGATCGGTGCGGTAGCCGCCCTCGTCCCATCGCAGGTCCGCGCCCACGGTCAGGCGAGGGCCCAGGGGCCGCAGCGCCACGCCATAAAGTTGGTGGCGGGTTCCCAGCTCGTCACTTCCGAACGCGTTCACCAGAGCCCACGAGAGCGAGATGGCCCCCGCGGGGCGGGCGAATAATCCCAGGTCCGCGCCCTTTCCGCGGCCGGCGCCGAACAGGCGCTCGTGCCGAAAGCGCAGGGCGTACCCACCGCCGAAGAGCGAAGTGCCGAACGAACTGCCCAGCCGAAGCTCGCTCACCGGGACCAGAGGCGAGACATCGACCCGGAGTCCGGCGTGCAGCGACTTTCCGCCCACGTCCGCCTGGTAGCCTGTGAAACGCGCGGCATGCCAGGTGGCCGAGATGTCCAGCCCGCCGGAAGTGCCGACGCCCAGGAGCGCCGGATTGGCGAAGAGCGCCCGCGGTCCGTCCAGATCGGCCGACAGAGTGGACGGCGCGACTTCGGGCGCCAGGCTCTGTGCACGGCCAGCAACTGCCAGTCCAAGCAAAAGGCCCGCGGCAAGTGCGAGCCCGCGGGCCTGGGTGGATGCGTGCAGGGAGCGGAGTCCGGAGATCACGGCTACACCGAGAATCGGATGTTCAGGATGTCCCCGTCCTGCACGGCGTATTCCTTTCCTTCCAGTCGGAGCCAGCCCTTGTCGCGGGCCTTGGCCAGCGTCTGCGCCTCCAGCATCTGGGCGTACGAGATCACCTCCGCGCGGATGAAGCCGCGCGCCAGGTCGCTGTGGATGGCGCCGGCGGCTTCGATCGCGTTGCCGCCCTTGCGCATGGTCCAGGCGCGAACCTCGTCCTTGCCCACGGTGAAGAACGACTGCAGGCCCAGCAAGTCGTAGGAGGCGCGGATCAGGCGGTCGCGCGCGGGCTCGGTGAGACCCATCATTTCCAGGAAAGCCGGGCGCTCCTCGGGCGGGAGCGCCACGATCTCCGCCTCCACCTTGGCGCACATGGAAAGGGCCGAGGCGCCCTCGCCGGGCTCCAGTTCATGCGCCAGCTTCTCCCCCGCGGCTACGTGGTCTTCGGCCACGTTGAGCACCACCAGTAGCGGCTTGCGGGTGAGCAACTGGTATCCCTTGAGCAGCCGGTCCTCTTCGACATCGAAGTCCAGGGCGCGCAGCGGCTGCTCGGCGTTGAGCGCGGCCACGCACTTGTCCAGGAGCGCGGGCTCGCGCGGGCTCTCGGCCTTCTTGCCCACGCGCAGCGCCTTCTGAACCTTTTCCTGGCGGGATTCCAGCAGCACCTGGTCGGACAGCACCAGCTCCATGAGCAGGTCGGCCAGTTCGGTCTTCGCGGCCGCGGCAAGCCCGGCCGGATCGGTGACCGGATACAGGCCCAGCACCGCCACCAGAGCGTCGGCCGTGCGCAGCGCCTCGGGCACCTCCGCGTTGGATCCCTTCTTGCGGGCCTCCGCCTCGGCGTACTCCACCCTCGCCCGGACCAGGCTGTCCGGCTCGAACATGGCGTTCAGGACGTCCACGCGCTCATCTGGCACCTGGGCGACGCCAATCTGGCGGCCGCCCGCGGCGGACGACTCCTTTTCCGCGAGGATTCGAAACAGGCTGGTCTTTCCGGACTGGGACTTACCGATGATTCCTAGGCGCATGGGTGCGCGTACCCTCCCTCGGGATGGGCGGTTCGGACTTGGAAAGAGTTCACGGGCCGCGCTCCCGAAGACGGAGGCGCGGCCCGTGGAAAGTAGCGGATTTTGGCAATGGACGCCAGCGGCGGCCGGAAAAGCAAAACGGCCCGGGAATATTCCCGGGCCGCTTCACCGCGCCGGCCGCCCGGTTTCAGGCGGCGTGCTTCTTTGGCTCGGGAATCAACACCGGCCAACCGGTGCGACCCGCGTCATCCAGGTAGGTGTCGTAGTCGGCGGCAAAGGACTCGGCCAGGGCCAGCGCCGAGGACAGGGTGATGCCACCGTCGCCCTCGTGGACCGCGACCACCGCGCGCAGGTTGCGGACCACCTGGTGCAGCCGCTCCGACTTGGGCATCGGCTCCAGGTCCGAGGCCACGCCGCCAACGTGGAGCCTTTCCAGCAGGCCGTGCCAGGCGGCGCGGGTCCGCCGGATCTCCTCGGACTTTTCTTCGATCTCGCGCGAGCGGGCCTCGATCACCTCGGAAAGACTTTCGCTGAAGCTCGACAGCCGCCCAAAGAGCTCCGAGCCGGCCGGCCCCTGGGCAATCTGGCTTGCGGCCATGGACAGGATGCGCACGCGCTCGGTAGGAAACGCGAAGCGTTCCATCGAACCCAGCCACATCACACCCACGATCCGCCCGGAGCACAGCAGCGGGAACAGACAGAACGACCCGCGGCACAGGAACGATTCGGCCTCGTGGCAGCGGGCCTCGACCTGGGCGTCGTGCACCACCAGCGCCTCGCGGCGGGTGGCGGTGAGGCCGATCAGTCCAACGCCCATCTCCGCCGATTCGCAGGCGCTCTCCGAAGGGGCGCCCCCGAGCTCTCCACGGCCGATCCCGGCGCACCAGTGCAGCTCCTCGCTGTCGGCGATCCAGATGGCGGCGTCCTCCACCTCCTGCTCCTCGGCCAGCACCCGGAGGACCGCGCCCTCGAGTTCCTTGCTCTCGAACGTTTCGGCCAGCACCAGCGACAGGCAGCGGAGCAGCGACAGCTCCTGCACGCGGCCCTCCAGCTCGGTGGAGGCGCGCTCCATCGTGCGAATGAGCGTCTCGCGCTCCTGGGCGGCCGAGGCCAACATGCTCTCGAGCGCGCGCAGTGCGCCCTCGCGCGCGCCGTGGCCCGGCGGGCCCTGCGGCGCCTCGCGTAGAATTTCCAGGTAGCGCTTCGCTTCGGTAGGGATCATTTCAGAAGGCCGCCATGGGGCCGGAATTGCGAATCCGGTCACCGATTCGGGTCCGAATCATTTCCACGCTCGCCTCGTCGCCGCCGAGCTCCGCGAGCCACTCGGGGCGCAAGGGGGACCGGTCCGCTTCGAGCGACGCGGGATCTTCCTCCGGGAGCAACGCCTCCCCCAGGGCCACCGCGGTGACCAGGCGCCGCCGCTCTCCCGCCAGCTCCGGGCGGTGGTGGCAGGCGATGATGTCGATCAGCTCCTCCGAGAACTTCCACTTCTGCCCCAGCCACTTGCCCGCCGTGGCGTGGTCCACGCCCAGCGCCGCCTCCTCGGCATCCACCGCGTTCATCCCGGGGTCGGCCCCATCGAAGGCGCGGCGATACTCGGCGCCGATCACCGTGACCAGGGCCAGCTTGCCCACGTCGTGCAGGACGCCGCCGCAGAAGGCGACTTCCGGCTTCACGCCCCCCATGGCCAGCGCCACCTGCTCGGCGGCGATGCCGGTGCTCACGCTGTGCCGCCAGAAGCGGGTCATGTCAAAGTCCTTGCCCAGGGATTGGAAGGCGTCCACGACGCTTGCGCCGATGGCCATCGACTTGACCACTTCGAAGCCCAGGACGACCACGGCCTCGCGGACGTCGGAAACCGGGCGATTGAGTCCGAAATAGGCGCTGTTGGCCATTCGAATCAGGCGGGCAGTGAGGCCCGGATCGGTCGATACCGCGTCGGAGAGCCGTGCGGCGGAGCAACTGGGATTGCGCACCGCCCTCCAGATTTCCTGGAGGGCGCCGGGCATCGAGGGCAGGCCCTCCAGCCGGCGCACGCGCCGCTGCAGGTCTTCTCGGCTTGAAACGCCAGGTGCCACGTCAGCTCCCTCGGGGAATGGGCCCGACCGGGAAAGAAGATGCCGGGATCAAGAGTCGGGCGGAGGCTGGAGCGGAAGCTGCCAGGGCCCAGGCATGCCGGGGTTATCGGCACGCTTCCGGGGGGTCTTGAGGGGGGAATCAGGCTTTGGGGAAGCCGAAAGCAGGCCTACAACTGGATCTTCTGGCCGCGGGCCGGAGCTTCGACGTTCGTGAATCCGGCCTCGCGCAGCTTGGCCTGGAGCGCCGCCTGGGCGGCGGGCTCCCCGTGCACCAAATAGATGCGGTCCGGCTTCACCTGGCCCGCGAGTCGCAGCAGGTCCGCCTGGTCTCCGTGGGCGCTGAAGGCGTTCATGACCACCACCTCGGCGCGCAGCGGAACGGATTCGCCGTAAATGCGCACTTCCGGGCGCTTTTCCACGATCCGCCGGCCGAGCGTGTTCTCGGCCATGAAGCCCACGACCAGCACCATGTTGGCCGGATCGGAAATGGTGTTGGCCAGGTGATGCAGCACGCGGCCGCCCTCGGCCATCCCGGAAGCCGACACGATCACCATGGGGCCGGGCATATTGTTGAGCTTCTTGGAGTCCTCGACGTTCCGGATGGTGTGCAACTCCGAAAAGCCGAGCGGATCCGGGTGCACCAGCAGGTGCTCGTTCATGTCCTTGTCGAAGCACTCGGGGTGCCGGCGGAAGATGTCGGTGACGTTGGCGCTCAGCGGGCTGTCCACGTACACCGGGATGCGCGGCATTTTTCCCCGGTCCACCAGCTTGTGCATCGAATAGAGGAGTTCCTGGGTTCGCCCCAGGGAAAACGCGGGAATCACCACCTTGCCCTTGCGGGCGGCGGCGCGGGAAAGATGGGCGGCCAGTTCGTCCTCGGCGTCCACGAGGGGCTGGTGCAATCGGTCGCCGTAGGTGGACTCCAGTACCATCACGTCGGCGTGCGGCGGGGGCTCGGGATCGCGCAGGATGGGCATGCCGGAACGGCCCAGGTCGCACGCGTAGACCACGCTGCGCTTTACCCCGCCCTCCTCGATCTCCAGGCGGGTCAGGGCGGATCCCAGGATGTGGCCGGCGTCGTAGAACGTGGCGTAGACGCCATCGTGGACCTGGAACGGGCGGTGATAGTCATGGGTCACCGCCTGGGCGACGATCCGCTGGGCGTCCTCGGTGGTGTAGAGCGGCTCGATCAGGGGGCCTTTGTGCCCCCGGCGGCGCAGGTAGTCGGCGTCCTTCTCCTGCAACATGGCGCTGTCCTGAAGCATGATGGCGCACAGGTCGCGGGTAGCCGACGTGCAATGCACATCGCCCGCGTACCCGCCCCCGGCCAGCGAAGGCAGGTTGCCGGAATGGTCCGTGTGGGCGTGGCCCAGCACCACCGCATCCAGGGATTTCGGGTCGTAGGGGAGCTGCTGGTTCTTGGCCCGGGACTCCTCGCGGCGTCCCTGGAAGAGGCCGCAATCCATCACGACCCGAGCCCCGGAGGTCTCGATCAAGTGGTTTGATCCCGTCACTTCGCGCGCCGCTCCCCAGAAGGTCCATTGCATGAGGCCCATTGTAGCCGCCCATCCCGCCGCCCGCAATGACCGTTGAGAGTGCAGGGGCCGATCCCCTAGAATGTCGGAATTGTGCCTGCCTCGATCCCGGTCCCTTGGAGAATACCGATGAAGCATTTTGCGGCCGCCGGCGCCTGCGCGCTGGCCATAAGTTTGACTTCCCCCGCCTTCGCGGCCCCGCGCCCATCCCCGGCCCTTCCTTCCTGGCTCGCGCCGGTGCTCCGGGCGCTGCCGGAGATGGCCACCGAGGCGGGCGTGGACGCCGCCGCTTCCGATCTGGACGACCTTTCCGACGCGGGCCGCACGAAGCAGAAGGCCGCGCTCGACCGGGCCATCCGTGCCCGGTCCGGCTCGTCGCCCGACGCGCGGCTCGCGCGCGCCAGGCTGGCGCGCGAACGCATCCTGATCCACGAGCTCGATCCGCGCGAGCGCCGTCCGGGGGCCTACCTTCCCGCGGGCGCGCTGGTGCAGACGTTGAATCTTCCCGGGCTACGCCTGGAAGAGCAGTTGGAGCGCACCGCCGACCGGCTCGAAAAATCCTCCGGGCGCATGCTGACCGGGATGTACCGCCCGATGGTCAGCATGCCCTCGCGCTACATGGTGATCGACGGCAACCGCGAGACGGCCAATTGCCGCCGCGTGATCGAGCGCGTGAAGACCCTGTGCGACACGTTGCCCATGAGTCCCAGGCTTCGCGCCCGCATCCAGAAGTCCTCGGCGGAAGCGTCGGCCACCTTGGAACGCTTCGCGGACTTCCTGGTGCACGACGTTCAGCCGAAGTCCACGGGCGACGCCCGGCCGGGGGCTGAACTCTTTGCGCGGCTCCTTCGCGAAGGCTACGGGATCGAAGACTCCGCATCGGTGTGGGAAGTCGCCCTGCTGGAAGCGTCCCAGCGGGCGCGAATGGAAATGGACAGCCTGGCGGCATCGATCGATCCCCGGACCACCGGGCTCCAGATGGTCAACATCCTGCGGGGCACCCATCCGACGGCCGAGGACCTGGTGCCCAGCGTGAGGGGAGTGCTGCGGAGCGCCGAGGTCTACTTCCGGCGCCGCTGGCCGGGGCTGCCGGTGGAATCTCTCGAGTTGCTCCCCCTTGGTTTCGGGGGGCGCGTGGAAGGACAGGCAGCCTCCTACACCCGGCCGCGACCGCTGCGCGCCGCCACGGACCGGGCCCTCTTCGGGATCGCGCTGATCGACGTAAACTTTCCGGGAGAGGTGCAGGAGGCGTTCCTGTCGCAGTCGTCCTTCTACTTCGACTCGGTCCTGGCCGCTCGCAACGACGTGCCCGGGGAAACGCTGCTGTGGAGCCTGCACCGCAACGACCCTCCCGCGAGACTGTGGTCCGCGGGGAACACGCCGTTCCGCGCCTGGGGCTACTTCGGCCAGCAACTGGCCTCTTCCTCGGGCCAGTTCACCTCGCGCGAGACGCGGTTGTTCGAGTCGTGGACTCGGCTGCTGGTGCTGGCGCGCGGGCTCGAGGACCTGCGCCTGGGCCGGCGCATGATGGGACCGCAGGAAGCTCCGACCGACCTCAGCAACCTGACCGGCGTGGACCGCCGGGAATGCGAGGGCGACGTGGCGAAGATCCTGGAGCAGCCGGGCCGGGAAGCGGCCACGGCCATCCAGGTGCTGGCGCTGCAGAAGCATTGGAAGGCCCTGCGAGACCGCGGAGTCCCGGAGGCGCAGGCGCTGCGCCGGCTTGCGGGCGTCGCCCTTTATCCCCCGTCGGTGCAGGCCCGCGAACTGGGACTCGCCGCCGCCACCGCCCGCCCACGGAGCTCAAGATGAACCTGGACATACTGGTTTTTGGCCCGCACCCCGACGACGCCGAAATCGGCGCCGGCGGTCTGCTGCTTCGCATGAAGTCCGAGGGAGCCCGCACCGGGATCATCGACATGACCCGCGGCGACATGGGCTGGGGCACGCCCGAGATCCGCGATGCGGAAGGGGCCGAGGCGGCGCGAATCCTCAAGCTGGACGCGCGGGAGTCCCTGGACCTGGGAGACTGCCGGGTGGAGAACAACTTCGAGACGCGCTGCAAAGTCGCGCAGGCGATCCGCAAGTACCGGCCCAGGATCGTGATGGCGCCCTACTGGGACCTCCCGCCCGGCCGCGGGCTCGGGCACAGCGACCACATGGAGACCGGCCTGGCAGTCTCCCACGGCTACAACTACGCCCACCTGAAGAAGATGCCCATCGAGGGAGAGCCTCACCAGGCCAGCGCCATCTACTACTATTTCCTGCCGCCGGGATTGAAGCCGACCTTCGTCGCCGATGTGTCGGAGTGGGCGGACGAATGGAGGGCCGCCCTGGAGGTCCACACCAGCCAATTCTCGAACCCCGACCGGCCACGCCCGTCGGGCATGGCCTCCACCAACTTCCTGGACTGGTTCGAAGTGTTCGCCCGGCAGCACGCGTTTTCGATCGGGGCCCGCTACGCGCAGGCTTTCTACTCGGCCGCGCCGCTAAAGGTGAACAACCCCTTGGCGCTGGTGAAGGACGTGGTGCCTCGCACGTAGGAAGAAAAGTGACCCGTGTTGGAATCGAACCAACGACTCCCTGCTTAAAAGGCAGGTGCTCTACCGACTGAGCTAACGGGTCAAGGCTTGATGGAGGCGAATGCGTCGCGGATGCCGAATTGTGGCGGTATCGGCGCCCGCCTGTCAACGGCAACGGCCGCCGAACCCCGGGTCGAAAGCCACCTTGACCGATCGCCCCCAAGTGGTGAAACTCCCTTCGTTCCTGCTCGGAATCACTTACGGACGTATTCCCCGCCGCCCCGTTGCCCCCCATACCCCGGCGGGCGTTCGTCCCCCGAATTCCCATATCCAGGAGGCTTCTTCATGTCTTTCCGCCGTCTTACCGTGCTGGCCGCGCTCGCGGCGCTCCTGCTTGGACCGGCCCGGCCGGCCTCCGCCATGGAGGAATGCCGGCTGCTTCGCCAGCCCGACATCGAGGGCAACTGGATCGTGTTCGTTTACGCCGGCGACCTGTGGCGCGTGCCCCGCGCGGGCGGCGACGCGGTGCGACTGACCAGCCACGAAGGCGTGGAGCAGTTCCCCAAGATTTCTCCCGATGGGCGGTCCGTGGCCTTCACGGCCGAGTACGACGGCAACGTGGACGCCTACACCATGCCGCTTGAGGGCGGGGAGCCCCACCGGCTCACCTGGCACCCGGGCATCGACCAGGTCGCCGAGTGGTACCCGGATGGAAGATCCATTCTTCTCCGCTCCGCCCGCGCCTCGGACGTTGGCCGCTACACCCGCTTCTTCAAGGTTCCAGCGAACGGCGGATTCGAGGAGCTACTGGGACTGCCGACGGCCGGATACGCCACCTTCTCCGCCGACGGCAACCAGATCGCCTACGTCGCCCCGGCCTATGACAACCGGACCTGGAAGCGCTACAAGGGCGGCAACGCCCCGGACATCTGGCTGTACGACTTCAAGAAGAACACCTCCGAGAAAATCACCGACTGGGAGGGCGTGGACGAGTGGCCCATGTGGCACGGCCGCACCATCTACTACTGCTCCGACCGCGACGGCCGCCGCCAAAACATCTGGGCTTACGACCTGGACAAGAAGACCCACCGCCAAGTGACCACCTTCAAGGACTACGACGTGAAGTGGCCCAGCGTGGGCTCCGACGCGATTGTCTTCGAGAACGGCGGCTACCTGTACGTCCTGGACCTGCCCAGCGAAAAAGCGAACAAAATCCGGGTCATGGCCCCCGACGACAAGCCGGCCACCCGGCCCGAATTCCGCAACGTCGCGGCGCTCCAGGGCGGCTTCGACCTCTCGCCCAACGCCAAGCGCGCGGTGATCGAAGCGCGCGGCGAGATCTTCACCGTGCCGGCCGAGAAGGGCGACGTGCGCAACCTCACCCAGAGCCCCGCGAGCCGCGAGCGCAACCCGCAGTGGTCCCCGGACGGAAAGTGGATCGCCTACTTCTCGGACAAGAGCGGCGAGTACGAGATCCACGTGTGCGGCAGCGACGGCAAGGCGCCCGACCGCCAGGTAACCCACGGGATCCCGACCTACACGTTCGACCTGGACTGGTCGCCGGACTCGAAGAAGCTGGTGTTCACCGACCGGGCCCGCCGCCTCTGGTGGTGCGACGCCGCCGGCGGCACGCTGCACCAGGTGGACGGCTCCGATTTTGGCGAGATCCATCGCTACTCGTGGTCCCCGGACTCCCGCTGGATCGCCTACGCCAAGCAGGTGGAAAGCGGATTCAGCAAGGTGTTCCTGCACTCGCTCGACAGCGGCAAGTCCACCCAGGTCTCCGCCGACCTGGACAACGACGACTCTCCGGCCTTCGACCCCGAGGGCAAGTACCTGTACCTGATCTCCAGCCGCACCTTCAATCCACGCTTCGGAAACCTCGAGTTCAACTTCCAATTTCCGGTCACCGACGGGATCTACGCCGTGGCGCTCCGGGATTCGCTTGGCACTCCGGTCCCGCCGCAAAGCGACGAGGAGGGCGCGGATGCGTCCCCGGCCGGCGGAGCCAAGGCCGGAGCGGGAGGCAAAGACGCCAAGGACGGCAAGGACGCCAAGGACGCCAAGCCGGCGGCCGAGGCTCCCCCGACCCGCATCGAGCTCGCAGGCATCAGCTCGCGCCAGACGGCGATGCCGATCAAGGTCGGCAACTTCGCCGGCTTGAGGGCCTTCAAGGGCAAGCTGCTGTTCTCGGCGCAGCCCGGCGGGGACGACGACGGAGCGCCCGGTCCCAAGGGCCAGCTCAAGATGTTTGATTTCGAGAAACGCGAAACCAAGACCGTGATCGGCGGCATCTCCAGCTGGGCGCCCAACAAGGACGGCAGCAAGGTCCTGTACAAGGGCGCCGCGGGCATGGGCATCGTGGACGTGGCCGAGGGCAAGAAGCCGGGCGACGGCAAGATCCCGAACGACAACCTGATGGCCACGGTGAATCCGCGCCAGGAGTGGAACCAGATGTTCAACGAGGCCTGGCGGCTGGAGCGGGACTTCTACTACGACCCGAAGATGGGCGGACTGGACTGGAAGGCGGTGGGCGAGAGCTACCGCCAGATGATCCCGTACGTGGCCCACCGCGCCGACATGAACTACATCCTGGGCGAGCTCATCGGTGAACTTTCGACCTCCCACACCTACGTGCAGGGCGGAGAGATGCCGGAAGTGGCCAAGGTGGCCACCGGACTGCTGGGGGCGGACTACGAACTGGACGCGGCCAGCGGGTTGTACCGGTTCAAGAAGATCTACCGGGCCCGCGACTGGAACTCCGCGGTGGCCGCTCCGCTGGGCGAGCCGGGCATCCTGGTGCGCGAGGGCGACTACCTGCTCTCGGTGAACGGCCGCAAGCTGAACGCCGGGACCAACGTGTACGCGGCGTTCGAAGGCACCGTGGATAAACAGACCACCATCGCGGTGGGCTCTTCCGCCGGCGATCCCAAGCCGCGCACCTACGTGGTCAAGCCGGTCGCCAGCGAGGCCAGCCTGCGCTACACCGCCTGGGTGAACTCGAACCGCGAGAAGGTTGACCGGATGACCGGCGGACGCGTGGCCTACATCCACGTGCCCAACACCGCCATCGAAGGCGTGCAGGAGTTCAGCAAGCAGTTCTACCCACAGACCGGCAAGGACGCCATCGTGGTGGACGAGCGGTTCAACGGCGGCGGATTCATCCCCGACTTCTTCGTGGAGAAACTGGGGCGCACCATCGTTTCCTACGCCTCCGGCCGCGACGGTCGCGAGTTCCACGTGCCGGGCCCGGTGATCGAAGGACCGAAGTGCATCCTGATCAACCAGTACGCCGGTTCCGGCGGCGACGCCTTCCCGTACTACTTCCGGCTCAAGGGGCTGGGGCCGGTGATCGGCAAGCGCACCTGGGGCGGCCTGGTGGGCATCTCCCACGGGATTCCGCTGATGGACGGCGGCAGCGTGACCATGCCGGAGTTCGGCATCTGGGGCCTGGACGGCAAGTGGACGGCTGAAAACCACGGGGTGGACCCGGACATCGACGTGGAGAACACCCCGGATTCCTACGTGTCGGGCCACGACCTGCAGCTGGAACGGGCGGTGCAGTACTGCCTGGACGAGCTCAAGGCCCACCCGCCGGTCAAGCGCACCCACCCGGCGTTCCCGGTGCAGAAGGTGATGCAGGGCGACTAGCCGGCTCCTGGAGCAAGATAGAAAAGCCCCGTTCCCTTTCGGGAGCGGGGCTCTCTTCCATTTCGGGCGCGAGGCCGGAACCGCAGGGTCCGGAGGCGGGGAAGCTATTTTGCGATCACCCCACCGGTGAGCTTCTCCACGGCCTTCCACTGCTTCTCCGTGACCGGCACGAAGGACAGGCGGCTGTTCTTGAACAGGTCCCAGCCTTCCAGGGCCGGGGCCTCGCGCAACGCCGCCAGGTCCACCGGGGTCCTCACCGCCCCCACTAATTCCACATCCACCACCGCCAGTTTGGGATCGTTCTTTTCCGGGTCGGGATGCGGCCCCTTCACGATGCGGATAACCCCCACGATCCGGCGCTCATCGCCGGTGTGGTAGAACAGCCCCAGGTCGCCTTTGGCGGCCTTTCGCAGATGAATCAACGCGAGCGCGTTGGTGATGCCGCTCCAGGTGGTCCTGCGATCCTTATGCATCTGCTCCCAGGAGTAGCTCCCGGGCTCGGTCTTGAGCAGCCAGTAGTTCAGGAACGGCTCCCGGCCACGGCAAAACGGATGTCCCGCAGCCACAGGGTGGCCTCGCGGTCCTTGCCCACGGAGACCAGCGCGAGTGGCGCCCCGGAGACTTCCGAAAGGCGGTCCAGGTAGCGGCGGGCCTCCGCCGGCAACTCGTCCCAGCTGCGCGCGCCGGAGGTGGGAGTGCTCCAGCCGGGCCAGTCCTCGTACACCGGCTCGGCGTGCTCGAAATCTTCCATATCATAGGGCAGTTCGGTCAGCAGCCGGCCGTCCACCTTGTAGGCGTTGCAGATCCGCAGCACCGGCATGCCGTCCGGCACATCCAGCTTGGTGATCCCGAGGGTCTCCAGGCCGTTGGTGCGGACGGCGTGGCGCACGGCCACGGCGTCGTACCAGCCGCAGCGCCTGGGGCGGCCGGTGGTGGAGCCGAACTCGGCCCCGACCTTGCGCAGAAGCTCGCCCACTTCGTCGGTCAACTCGGAAGGAAACGGCCCATTCCCCACCCGCGTGCAGTAGGCCTTGGCCACGCCGGTCACCCCGGTGATGCACATGGGACCCAGGCCGACGCCGGTGAGCGCGCCGCCCGAGACGGTGCTGGAACTGGTCACGTAGGGATACGTGCCATGGTCCAGGTCCAGCATGGTGCCCTGGGCTCCCTCCAGGATCACCCGCTGCCCCTGGTCCAACGCGGTGTTCACCTCCCGACTCACGTCGCACACGTATTCGGCCAGGATGCGCCCGTACCCGACGTATTCGGCCACCACCGCGTCCACGTCCACTCCCGGCGGCGACTGTTGCCCGGTGGGGTCCACCAGCATCTTCACCCGCGACTCCACGCGGCGGCGCAACCGCTCGGGATGCATCAGATCCGAGAGCCGCACTCCCATTCGCCCGCTCTTGTCCCGGTAGGTCGGGCCGATGGCCCGGCCGGCGGTGCCGATGCGGCCCACGCCGAGGGCCGTCTCCTCCATCTGCTCCAGCCAGCGGTGGTAGGGCAGGGTGACGTGCGCCGCAGGGCTGATGCCAAGCCGGCCCTTCAGGGAGATGCCGGCGTCTTCCACCTGGGCCATCTCCTCGAACAGGTTGGGCGGATCGATCACCACGCCGTTGCCCAGCAGGCATCGCTTGCCGGCTCTCAATATTCCGGAGGGCAGCAGGTGCAGGATGAATTGCTTACCGGCGATCACCACCGTGTGACCGGCGTTGGCGCCGCCCTGGTAGCGCACCACCAGGTCCGCGCCCTCGGAGAGCAGGTCCACGATCTTGCCTTTGCCTTCATCGCCCCACTGGGCGCCCACCACGATCTGACAGGGCACGGAGTCCTTCCCTAGTTGCCTTCGGCCAGGCCGAGGTCGGCCAGGTTGACCGAATTGCGGATACCCTTGCCCTGGAGCGCGTCGCGCACCTGTTCGGCAATGAGAACGGAAACGTTTTCCTGCGCCTCCACAGTGGATGCGCCCAGGTGCGGCGTGGCGATGACGTTGGGCAGGGTCAGGAGCGGACTTCCCTCCGGCGGTTCCTTTTCGAACACATCCAGCGCCGCGCCCCCGAGGTGCCCGCTCTTCAGGGCCTCGAACAGCGCCGCCTCGTCCAGCACGCCGCCGCGCGAGACCTGGATGAGCTTGGCGCCCTTCTTCATCAGCGCGAACTGCGGCGCGCCCAGGAAGCCGCGCGTCTCCCTGCTCATGGGCACGTGCAGGCTCACGAAATCGGATCGTCGCAGCAGGTCGTCCAGCGTGACCCACTCGTTGGCCGGGCCCGCCGACTGCTGGGTGCGGTAGGGATCGAACGCCAGCACCTTCATTTCAAAGGCGCGGGCCCGCACCGCGAGCGCTTCGCCGATGCGGCCGAAGCCGATCACGCCCAGGGTCTTGGCGTTGAGCTCCTCGCCGGCGAACGAGGTGCGTTCCCACCGCCCGGCCTTGAGCGAGGCGTGGGCCTGCGGAATGTGGCGCGCGAGCGCCGCCATGAGCGCAAACGTCAGCTCGGCAGCGGAAACCGTGTTGGCGCCCGGGACGTTCATGACGATCACGCGCCGGCGCGATGCCGCCTGCACGTCCACGTTGTCGATGCCGGTGCCGGCGCGCCCGATCACGCGCAGCCGCGGCGCGCCATCGATCAGCTCCGCGGTGGCCTTGGTGGCGCTGCGTACCACCCAGCCCTCGGCCTCCTGCAGCGGAGCCTTCAGTTCCTCGGGCTTCTTGCCGGTCAGATAGTCCACCGTGAAACCGGATTCGCGCAGCAGCGCGAGCCCCTGCTCGGACATGGGGTCGGAGACCAGGATTCGGGCGCTCATACGGCCGCCGATTCGCGGTGGGCGGATTTCGCAAACACCTGCTGGGCGGCCGAAAGCCCCGCCCCCGAAGTGAGTCCGTGGCCCAGGGAGGCCAGCGTGTCTTCCAGCGCGCCCACCACCGCCAGGATGTCCCCGGCGGAGTAAAGACCCAGGTGGCCGATCCGGAAGATCCTGCCCTTGAGCGAGTCCTGCCCGTTCGCCAGGCGCATGCCGTGGCGCTTCAGGAGCGTCTTGATGATGGCGTCCGAGGTGATCCCCTCCGGGGCCAGCACCGTGGTGAGCGCCTCGGAGGAAACGCTGGGATAAATCGAAAGGCCCAGCGCTTTCATGGCCGCCCGGGTGGCCGCGCCGTTGGCGGCGTGGCGCGCCCACACATTCTCGATCCCTTCCTCTTCGATCAGCTCGATCGCCACCACCAGCGATCGCACCAGGGAGATGGCCGGGGTGAACGGCGTGTCGCCGCCGGCGTCCCAGCTCTTGAGCGCCTTGTTGAAGTCGAAGTAGAAGCGAGGGGTTTTGGAAGCGGCGGCGATGGCCCGCGCGCGGGCGCTGACCGAGACGAATCCCAGGCCCGGCGCCATCATGAAGCCCTTTTGCGAGCCACCCACCACCATGTCCAGGCCCCAGTCCTTCGTTCGAAGCTCCATGGCGCCGACGCTGGTGATGCCGTCCACCACGAAGGGCACGTCGAATTCCCGGGCCACGGCGGCCAGCGCCTTGACGTCGTGGCGCGCGCCGGTCGAGGTCTCGCTGTGGGTGCCGAAGAGAACCTTGGTCCCGGGGTTGGCCTTGAGCGCCTTGCGCACCGCGTCGGGATCGGCCACCTGGCCCCACTCCACTTCCACGGCGGTCACCTCCGCGCCGTAGGCCTTGGCGATGTTCATCCAGCGGTCGGCGAACTTGCCGCCGCGGATCACCATGACCGGATCGCCCGGGGAGAACATGTTGACGGTCGCCCCTTCCATGGCCCCGGAGCCGGAACAGCACAGGATCAGCACCGAATCGTCGGTCTGGAAGATCCGCTGCAGCCCCTCGCCGGCCTTCTTCATTTCGGCGCGGAACTCGGGGGTGCGGTGGTGGATCAGCGGACGGGCTTCGGCCTGCAGGATCAGCGGAGAAGCCTCCACCGGCCCGGGTGTGTACAGTTTCTCTTTCATGTTTTGGGTTCCTTTCGGCGCGCAGTATAGCAGAAAGAAACGGCCGGGTGGCCAGCCGGATCGGCGGGCGCGGACCGTCTCAAAAAAAGTGCTGCAGGAGTCCTGAAACCTGGTCGATCCGCGCATCCGCGCCCGGGAGCGGCCCGGCCGGGTAGCGGCCGTGCGGGTCGCACAACACCCCGAACCGGACCCGCTCGTCGGCTTCGCGCGCGTACTTGATGTCGGATTCCAGCGAGTCCCCCACCGTGATCACGAAACCCCCGGGCGCGAGCGGCGTCTGCTCCAGCGCGTGGCGGAAGAACTCGGGACCGCTCTTTTCGTAAGGGTCCCCCAGCACCAAACCTTCCACCAGGCCGGCGATTGGACGGAGCGCATCCTTCATCCGGGCGCGCTTCCACTCCATGGCCGGGCCGGGCTCGTAGCGCCAGCCGCCCTGGCCGGGGATCAAGCGGCAATCGGAACTGCTGACGAGATAGGTCCGGTAACCCCGGACGCGCAGTTCGCCCACCGTCTCGGCCACGCCGGGGTAGAGTTTTTGCGCGGGCGCCAGAGCCTTCCAGTATTCCGCGGTGCCCTGCGTGACCTCTTCGCGCGGCAACTTCACGCCGCTGTCCTCCGCGGCGATTTCCAACCACACCTCGCGCGCCCAGCGCACGGGCCTGGGTCCGTCGGCGGTCACCCGCTCGAGACGCCGCGTAAGCCGATCCGCCAGGGCCGAATCGTCGGAGGCCTTGCCGCCGTTCGTCTGGAGCGTGGCGTGCGTGCCGTCCCCACCCTTGTGCCAGTGGCGGAGCGAGACCCGGAAGCAGCGGTCGAACAGTTCGGCGAGCTTTTTTGCTTTCAGGGGATCCATGTGGCGGCCGGCCCAACGCTCCACCGCCCGCACGCCCGAGGGGTGCGCGCCGGTGAAGTCCAGCACCGTGTCGTCCACGTCCAGCCAGACGACGGGCGCGGGGCCGTTCTTGGAGGAATGTCGATGCAGTGGCGGCATGGGAGATCGGGACCAGGGCGCGAAAAAAAGGGGCAGCCAGGGCCGCCCCTTTCGCTTGGTGGCGGAATCGGTTTTACGGCCTTCGAACGAGGATCATCTTACGCGAAATCACGCGCTCCTGCGAGGTCGCACGATAGAAATATATCCCGTTAGGCGCAAGCCCTCCGGAAGTCGAGCGGCCATCCCAGGTGAAGTCCCGCGAGCCCGCCTGGGCGCGACCCCGAAACAGGGTTGCCACCGAACGCCCGCGCACGTCGAATACGGCAACATCGATGTCGGAGGCCCGGTCCATCGAGATCGAAAAACGCGTGGAGGCCGAGAACGGGTTGGGATGGTTCGCGGAAAGCGCCATTCGCAGCGCGCCCCCGAGCGATGTGGAGCTTGCCGGCATGGTCACCAGGAGGCGTCCCCCGTCGGTCCCGGAGAACTCGCCTCCGGACATCGACACTTCGCCGCCCGGATCGCGGCCGGCCAGGAGCTCCAGCCGCACCCGCAGATCCATCGAAGAGCCCGGACTCGGCGGGCCTGCGGTGTGGTTCGCCGTCTGGATAAGTCCGATTCGCAGCGTCGAGCCCTGAACCTGGTGGAGCTCCATCCACGAGGACGCGCCCGGCGGCAGGCTTACGCCCGCGACCCGGTAGCGGTCGGACGGGAAGCTGAGATCCAGCCGCGCCCCGCCCAGGAGATCGCTGCCTTCAAGCTGAACCGGAATTTCCGCACCGGTGGCGGTCGTGACAAATTCCCCGACCGAAGCCTTCACGGTAGGCGCCGGGCGACCGGTGCCGGAGTCCGATCCGCAGTTCACGCACGGGCCGGCCGACAGGATCTGCACGGCGCAGCACAGCACGTCGTCCAGATCGAACCGCCGATTTTTGTCGCAATCGAACCGGCTCGATGCCGAGTCCGGACACGACCCTTCGCCGTTGACGCAATGCACCATCTGCACCAGGTCGCGGATGTCCGCGACCCCGTCGCCGTTGAAGTCGCACGGGTTCTCGGCGCAGATCACGGCGGGCCCGAGGTCACGCGGATAGAGTTCCTTCATCGGTCCGACGCACGGCAGGGCCGAGCAGGCCGGCACGCCTGCGCCAAGGCTATCGGAGCCTAAAAGAATTTCGCTCGCCAGCCAGCTCGTGCTCGGAGCCGGGGTTCCGGGCGGCGTCTCCACCGTCACCCGCAGCACCGCCGGCGGGGACACTCCCTGCACTCCCGCCGGAATCGGAGCGCCGTGCTCAGCGAACAGCACGTACCTCGCTCCGTCCGCCGTGCTCTGCCACGTGAGGTGCATCCCGGCGGCGGGCCCAACGGCATCGAGGTGCGTGACCTTCAGCCCCGCCGGGCTGAGGCGCAACTCGCCCTGGACACCCGAGAGCGCCACGGTGCTTCGCATCTCCAGGGTCAGGACCGCCGGGCGCGTGGCGCTCACGGTGGCGTCGCACATCCCCCGGCTCGATCCAAGGCTGTCCTTGATCGTGCTCTGCCACAGTCCCTGCACGCAAGTGGACGGCGAACGGAAGGGGCAACTGTCGGCGACCACGAAGGGCACAATCGCCCGGGAGGGCGGCCAGACCGAATCGCTTCGGGCACATGTGTACTCCGCCAGCTCCACCATCAAGTGATACTGGCGACCCGGCAGGGGCGGGAGTTTTAGCACCGCGCCCCAGGGGACCGGATTGGCCGCGCACGGTGGGCGCGAGCACGGCCAGGCTTCGACCTCCAGTCGCAGAATGGGGGGCTGGATCCCAGGCTGCATGGAAGGATTGGGCAGCAGCAGGGTCCGCATGAGGGAATAGCAGGTGGTCGGGAACGTGCCATACACCTGCACCGTGATGCTGTCCCCCGGACAGATCTGGTTCATGCTCACCGGCCCGCACGGAGTGGGCTGGCCGATCACGATGGCATCCACATAGGGCAGGATCCCGGGCGGCGGCGGGACCGAATCGCAGTACTCCGTCACCTTGAACGAGAAGACATCCGAGTACAGGCCCTGGTGCTGCGAGTCATGCAGGACGCGTTCGTTGATGCGAAGCGAGTACGTCCCCGAGAGCATCCGTCCCAGCGGGAAAACCGCGCGCCAGGGCTTCATGTAGGTCGGGCAGGCTCCACTTCCGCTCGGATTCACGTCCAACACCAGCCGGGCGCCGCCGGAATCGCCGAGGGAAGCCTGGATGAGCTCGCCGCAGCCGTCGTTGAAGGACCCTTCCATCACCATGGAAACCGGCTGGCCCGCGCAGGGCGCCGCTGGGTCCGTGAAGATCCGGTAAACATAGGGCAGCGCAGATGGCGGCGGTGGCGGAGGCGGCACGGTGTCGAGGCTGCAGGATGCGCTCACGTAGAAGGGCAGTTTTTCGCCGACATTCACGGCGTAGGCCGAGTCACCCCGGCTGCTGATCACCAGGGTCTCGCGGTTGATGGTGATCCCCTGCTCGCCTGCGGGGAAACGGCCCATGTTCAGCCGGATGGGGTAGAACTTGAACGGCCCGATCAGGCACTGGCGGTCGGAGTACACCTGGTTGCGGACCCGGACCGAACTCGGGCCGACCACCTCGGCCCCCATGAAGCTGTCGCACGGAGTGGCCTCGTACCCCATCACCTGGACGAACACGCTGTCAATCACGCAGGGGGCCGGCGGCAGGATCCCTGGGTTCGGCCAAGGCGCGGGGATGGGGGGCCCAACGAACCCCGAGTCCCCGGGCGTGGATCCCTGGGCAAGGGCGGCGGACGCCAGCAGGGCGGAAACGAAAGAAGCGGCCACGAAGGCCCGGAGGGGAAGTCGCAGAGTTTTCATAGGGGCGCCTCCCGAGACGCGGATTTCAGATGCAACAAGGAGGGGCAATCAAGCGATCGCGGGGCTGCGTGCCCAAAGCCATTACACGGCCGGTCCCGGGCCGGTTCCCCCGTGGCCGGGGAATGCACGCCGCACCCACCTCTGGTAGAATACACCCTTGGCCGGGCGGCAGCGCAATGCCCCCCCGGACCTCGCCCATCCCTTAACCGCGAGACCGTTTTGTCCCAATCATTTACAGAACAGATCCGGACCGGGGTACCGATCCTGGCCGACGGCGCCATGGGTACCTTGCTGTACCTGCGCGGCGTTCCCTACGACCATTGCTTTGACGAGCTCAACGCCTCCCGGCCGGAACTGATCCAGGCGATCCACCGCGAATACATCACCGCGGGGGCCGCCCTGGTGGAAACCAACACGTTCGGGGCGAACCGGATCAAGCTGGAGCGCTTCGGGCTGCAAGACCGGGTGGTGGAGCTCAACCGCAAGGCGGTGAGCATCGCGCGCGCCGCGCGCGACATCTCGGGCCGCGAAGTGTGGGTGGCAGGTTCCATCGGCCCGATCGGCAAGCCCTCTTCCCTGCCGACCGCCAAGAGCCGCGCGGAGATGTTCGCCGCGTTCAAGGAACAGGTGGAAGGCCTGCTCGAGGGCGGGGCCGATCTGCTGATGTTCGAGACCTTCTGGGATCTGGACCAGATGCAGGACGCCATCCGCGCCGCGCGCGAGGTGTGCTCGCTTCCGATCGTGGCCCAGATGACGTTTACCGAAGAGTGCATCACGCTTCACGGGCGCCCCCCCGAGGAGGTCGCGCGCACCCTGGCGGAGGCGGGCGCTGACGTGGTGGGCGCGAATTGTTCCGTGGGCCCGCTGGCGATGCTGGATGTGATCGAGAAGATGGCCAGCGCCACCGATCTTCCGCTGGCGGTGCAGCCCAACGCCGGGCTGCCTCAGTTCGTCGAGGGGCGCTACGTTTACCTGACCAGCCCCGACTACTTCGCCGAGTACACCATCAAGTTCGCGGAAGCCGGCACCCGCCTGATCGGCGGCTGCTGCGGCACGACCCCCGCGCACATCGCGGCCATGCGGGCGGCGCTGGACCGGCTCCACCCGGGCGAAGTGCGTCCCCATCCGATCGTGGTCACCCCTCCTCCTCCGGCGGAGCCCGAGCAGGCCGAGAACGGCGAAGACGACGGCTCGTTCGCCTCCAAGCTGGGCAAGCAATTCGTGATCAGCGTGGAGCTGGACCCGCCCAAGGGGCTCAAACCGGCCAAACTGATCCGGGCCGCCGAAATGATGAAGGCCGAGGGCGTGGACGCGATCAATATCGCCGACAGCCCGATGGCGCGGGTGCGCATGAGCGCGCTGGCGCTGGCCTATCTCATCCAGTCCCGGGTGGGCTCGGAGGTAATTCTTCATTTCACCTGCCGCGACCGCAACCTGATGGGGCTCCAGAGCGACCTGATCGGCGCACACGCGGTGGGGGTGAAGAACATTCTGGCCCTGACCGGGGACCCGCCCACCGTGGGCGACTACGCCCACGCCACCGCGGTCTACGACGTGGACTCCATCGGGCTCATCAAGATCATCAAGCGCATGAACGAGGGTTTCGATGGGGCGGGAACGTCCATCGGCTCCAAGGCGCACTTCCGCATCGCGTGCGCAGTGAACCCCACCGCGGAAAACCTGGACGAAGAGATCTCGCGCTTCCGCCAGAAGATCGAGGCCGGGGCCGAGTACGCCATGACCCAGCCGCTGTACGAGATGTCCACCTGGAACGACTTCCTGGAACGCCTGGGGCCGGTGAACATCCCGATCCTGTTCGGCGTGCTTCCGCTGCAGAGCAGCCGCCACGCGGAGTTCCTGCACAACGAGGTGCCCGGCATCAGCGTGCCCGCGTGGGTGCGCGAGCGGATGCGCGTGGCCGGGGCCGACGGCCAGGCCGAGGGCGCACGCCTCGCCACCGAGCTGCTGCTGGAGGCCCGGGGCAAGGTGCACGGCGTGTACCTGATGCCTTCGTTCGGGCGCTACGACCAGATCCTGGAAGTGGTGCGGGCCGCGCGCCAGGAGGCGACGTAGAGTTGTCCTCCAGGCCCCCCGGCGCCCCGGCCCCACCCTCCAATTTCCAGCGGGCCGTTTCCTACCTGACGCCCTATCGCGGAAAGCTCCTGGCCGGCACGGTGGCCCTGGTCGGGGCCAACCTGTTCTCCCTGGCCCAGCCGTGGGTCATGAGGCGCGCCGTCGACACCGTGGCCAAGTGGGCCCCGCACGAGGGTCGCCTGCTGACCACGCTGGACCCGCAGGCGCTCCAGGGTATCCAGTCGGCGGCCATGTGGATCGTGGGGCTTTCCCTGGTGGGCGGCCTGATGCGATACACCATGCGCTTCCTCATGATCGGTGCCTCCCGCGACTGCGAGCGGGACCTGCGCGCCGACTACTTCTCCCACCTCCTGACGCTCTCCCCCGCCTACTACCAGCGCAACCGCGTGGGCGACCTGATGAGCCGCGCCACCAACGACCTGGGCTCGGTCCGCATGATGTGGGGACCGGCGTTGATGCAGTCGATGCAGACCCTGGTCAACTTCGCGGTGGCCCTGACGCTGATGCTGCGGATCGACGCCAAGCTCACGCTGCTGGCGCTGATCCCCATGCCGATTCTTTCCGTGGTCATGGCCCGGGTGGGCGGGCTGATCCACCGGCGCTACGAAGAGATCCAGGACCACCTGGGGCGCATGAGCACGCGGGTGCAGGAAAACCTGGCCGGGGTGCGGGTGGTGAAGGCCTACGCCCGCGAGAAGAGCGAGATGGATGCCTTTGCTGCGGCCAACGCCGAGTACGTGAAGAAGAATCTCAGCCTGATCAAGATCACCGGGTTCTTCTATCCCCTGTTCGGGCTGCTCTCCGGCGCCGGAGGGGCGGTGGTGCTGTGGGTGGGCGGGCACGAGGTGCTGAGCGGCAAGATCACCATCGGCTCCTTCGTGGCCTTCAACGCCTACCTCATGATGCTGGCCTGGCCCATGATGGCGGCCGGCTGGGTGGTGAACCTGTTCCAGCGCGGCATGGCCTCCATGCACCGCATGGGAACAGTGCTGGATTCTGACCCCGAGATCCTGGGCGGCAGTGAGGACGAGCTTCCCGCGCGCGGCGGCCTGCACTTCAAGGGCGTTTCGTTCCGCTTCACCCCCGAAGGGCCGTGGGCGCTCCGGGATATCGAGCTCGAGATCCCCGAGGGCCGCACCGTGGCCATCGTGGGCCCCACCGGCTGCGGCAAGACCACCCTGCTGGGGCTGCTGCTGCGCCTGCACGAGACCACCGAGGGCCAGGTGCTGGTGGCCGGCCGGGACGTGCGCGACTACTCGCTGGGCGCCCTGCGCCGCTCGTTCGGCTGGGTGCCGCAAGACACCTTCCTCTTTTCCGAGACCCTGCGCGAAAACGTGCGCCTGGGCGGCGGCTCCGAGGACGGCATCGCCGAGGCCGCCCGCATGGCCGAGCTCACCGCCGACCTGGAAGTGTTCCCGCGGGGACTGGAGACGGTGATCGGCGAGCGCGGCATCACCCTTTCGGGCGGCCAGAAGCAGCGCGCCACCCTGGCCCGCGCGCTGGTGCGCCATCCCCGCTTTCTGGTGCTGGATGATGCCTTTTCCAGCGTGGACACCGGCACCGAAGAGGCGATTCTCAGAAACATCGAGCCCATCATGCGCGGTCGCACCACGCTCCTGGTCTCCCACCGCGTCTCCACCGTGCGCGGCGCGGACCTGATCGTGGTACTGGAGGAAGGGCGCATCGTGGAACGCGGCACCCACAACCAGCTGCTGGAGTCCGGCGGACTGTACGCGCGCCTGGCGCGGCGCCAGCAGCTGATGGAAGAGCTGGAGACGGAATCGTGAGCGACCACGAGCAGCAGGAAGAGGAAATCTTCGGCAAGGCGTACGACAACCGCCTGATGCGGCGGCTGCTGCGCTATCTGAAGCCGTACCGGCTGTGGGTTGGGCTCGCGATCGGCATCATGCTGGTCGGGACCGGCTTCCAGCTGGCGGTGCCCTACGTGTGGCGCCTCACCATCGACAAAGCGGTGCAGGGCCACAATCCCCTGCTGCTGGACAAGCTGGGGCTGACCCTGGTGGGAGTGCTGCTGGGCGGCTTCCTGGCCGAGTACGCCCAGGCGTTCATGCTTCAATACACCGGCCAGCGCATCATGCGCGACCTGCGCATGCAGCTGTTTTCCCACCTGCAGCGGCAGCCGCTGGGCTTCTTCGACCGCCAGCCGGTGGGCCGCCTGATGACCCGGGTGATCAACGACGTGGACGTCTTGAACGAGCTGTTCACCTCGGGTGTGGTGTCGGTGATCGGCGACCTGTTCATGTTGATCGGGATCCTGTGGGTGCTGTTCTCGTGGAACGTCAGGCTGGCGGTGCTGACCTTCTCGGTGCTGCCGCTGATCTTCCTGGCCACCATGGAGTTCCGCCGCAGGGTGCGCGACTCCTACCGAAAGATCCGGACCCTGCTGGCGCGCATCAACGCGTTCCTGCAGGAGAACATCTCAGGCATGGTGACGGTGCAGATGCTGGGCCAGGAAGAGAACCGCCGCCACAAGTTCAAGAACATCAACGACGCCCACCGCGACGCCAACGTGGAGAACGTCTTCTACTACGCGGTATTCTTCCCGGTGATGGACTTCCTGAGCGCGCTGGCGCTGGCGCTGCTGGTGTGGTTCGGCGGCCGGCAGGTGCTCCACGGAGCGCTGACCCTGGGGGCGCTGGTGGCGTTCTTCCAGTACGCGCAGCGCTTCTTCCGGCCCATCAACGACCTGGCCGAGAAGTACACCATTCTTCAGTCGGCCATGGCCTCCTCCGAGCGGATCTTCGACCTGCTGGATACCGAGCCCACCGTGACCGATGCCGCGCGCCCCCACGCCACGCCGCCGCTCAAGGACGGGATCCGTTTCGAGGACGTGTGGTTCGCCTACAACGACGAGGAATGGGTGCTGCGCGACCTGAACCTGACCATTCGCCCAGGGGAAAAGATCGCCATCGTGGGCGCCACCGGCGCGGGCAAGACTTCCCTGGTGCACCTGCTGGGGCGCTTCTACGACGTGACCAAGGGCCGGATCACCTGGGACGGCCGGGACATCCGGGAACTCAGCATGGAGACCCTGCGCCACCGCCTGGGATACGTGCAGCAGGACGTGTTCCTGTTCTCCGGGACCATTGCCGACAACATCCACCTTCGCGACGTGTCCATTTCCGAGGAACGCGTGGAATCGGCCGCCCGCGAGGTGCGGGCGCACGAGTTCATCCGGAAGCTTCCGGGAGGATTCGCAGCTCCGGTGAACGAGCGCGGGACGTCCCTCAGCTCGGGCGAGCGGCAGCTGCTGGCCTTCGCCCGCGCGCTGGCCTACGATCCCGAGGTGCTGGTGCTGGACGAGGCCACCTCCAGCGTGGATCCCGAGACCGAGGCGCTGATCCAGGAGGCGCTGGAACGGCTACTCAAGGGCCGCACCTCCATCGTGGTGGCGCACCGGCTCTCCACCATCCAGTCGGCAGATCGGATCCTGGTGTTCCATCATGGGAAGCTGCGCGAAGAGGGAAACCACCAGCAGCTGCTGTCACGGGGCGGGATCTACTCGAGGCTGGTGCAGCTGCAGTATGGCGGGGCGCTGCCGTAGCTCCCCCGAGGAGGCCGCTTGCGGTTCCAAGTTCGATATCTTCCCGTGCTCGCCGTCGTTGCCCCGCTGATTGGGCACGTCGGCGACGACAGCTCCAGCGTTTGATTTGCAGCGGAAGGCGGATTCGGGTCTTACGCCAGCATCAGCCGCGGCTGCTATGGTTATATCAAGAGCAGCGCGCGCAAGGACTTCCAATCCTACGGCATGGCCGTTGAAGCCCGCACATCCACGCACACCAACCTGAGCCTGCGTGCCGGCACCGTTTCGCTAGCTGACGGATCCACACGCATGGGTTACGTCGGACCTGCCGCCAGCCTGCGGACGGGGCCGATCGATCTCGGAGCCGGAGTTCTTTTCGGTTCCAAGTTTCCCCACTCCGATCGCTATGGTGAACCCGAACTCCCGCAGCCCAGCTTTCACATTTCTGCCCGGCTAAAGGAACAGAAAGACATATACCTCTCCCTCAGCTTCCTGGAGGGAACCGCTTCCCTGTTCGAGCACTCTCGCACCGGGATAGGTGGGATACGAAGCTCCTATGTAATACTTCCAGACATCGGCTGAGGTGGTCTCCTTGCCCCCCACACGACGGATCCTGCCCGAGGCACGCAGACTGTCCACGCTGACCATCCGTCCGTCCTTACAGAATCCAAGATGGACTCCCCGTGAATCACAAATGTCCCCCACACGTGTTCCCCCGTCAAAGCAGATAGCCATCGTGTCCAGGCTGCACGGACATTTGAGGTGGAGGGCATTTTCGATCAGATGGGCTTCAGCTGGGGTAACCTGCGGAACTGGAGCGGAGTGATTCTGACATGCGGATATGGAGACGCCCAAGAGGACGAGGCACATCCATCGGGGCTTCATGAGGAGGCTCTCCTAATTCCCCCCCGGCCTTGACGCCCGCAAATGGTGCCGCACCCGGTGCGTCCTTACCATCTGCGCGCTCGCCGGCAGAATGCTGATGCTGCCGTCCACCTCCAGTACCGCGCTCTTCACTTCCTTCAGCATCTCGAAGCCGTGCTCGCGCATGGCCTGCTCCACCATCTCCTGGCTGACCTGCGCGACTTGTAAATGGCTCTGGATGAACTCACCGTCGTGGAAAAGCAGGATGGGATCGCCTTCCAGCGCCCGGCGCAGGGTCTGGGATTTGCCGGTGAGGGTGTTGGTGAAGAAGTTCAGCGCCAGCAGAATGGCCGCGGCCGCCAGGCCGCCCAGGAGCGAGTTGTCCGGGCCCACCATGGCGTTCTGGACGGAGTTGGAGATCAGCAGAATCAGGACCAGGTCGAACGGAGTGAGCTGGCCCAGCTGGCGGCGGCCGGAGACGCGCACGCCGATCACGATCGCGACGTACACCGCCACGGTGCGGATCGCGATCTCCCCGAAGGGAGCATGCAGGCCCAGGGCCCCGGGACTCAGAAACCTTCCTTGCGCAGGTCGGTGGTGACGAAGGCGGCCAGCAGTTTGACCGCCCCTTCCACGTCGCGCATGTCCACCATTTCCGAGACCGTGTGCACGTAGCGGCACGGGATGGACACGCAGCCGGTGGGCACGCCGCCCCGCACGCGGTGGATGGCCGCGGCATCGGTGGTGGCGCCGTCCAGGTTCAGCACTTCCATCTGGTGCTTAAGCTTCATCTTTCGCGCCAGGCGCACCAGCAGGTCGCGCACCTTGGGGTGGGCGATGTGGCCACCGTCCTTGACCTTGATCGCGGGGCCGTCGCCCAGCGCCACTTCCATGGGCCGGCACTCGGGCACGTCGCCGCTCATGGTCACATCCACGGACAGCGCCACGTCGGGGTTCAGCGTGTAGGCTGCGGGCATGGCGCCGCGCACTCCCACCTCTTCCTGCACGGTGAAGGCGAACGTCACGTCGTTGGGGGTCTTCTGCACCCGCCGGGCGGTCTCGATCAGCACCGCGCAGGCGACCCGGTCATCCATGGCCTTGGAAATCACCCGGTTGCCCTGGCACTCCAGGCCTCGGTCGAAGCACGCCACGTCGCCCACGTGGATTTCCTTGCGGGCGGCCGGGCCGCTCTCGTAGCCGAAGTCGATGTACAGCCGGTCGATCTTCTTGTCGTCCTTGTTTCCCCGCTCTTCTTCCATGATCACGCCCACGCGCCCGGACTTGAGGCGCACGCGCTGGTTGGCGGCCATGTCCAGCCGCAGCCCGCCGATGTTGGAAAAGCGCGCGAAGCCGCGGGCATCGATATGGCTGAGCACCAGGCCGATCTCGTCCATGTGGGCGGCCAGCATCACGCGCGCGCCCTTGCCGGGGCGGCGAGCGTACACGTTGCCCATGGCGTCGGTGGTGATCTCCCCCACCGCGTCCTTCACGCGCCGCTTTACCAGCGCGGCCACCGCCTCCTCTTCGCCCGAGGGGCCGAAGGTGCCGCAAAGTTCCGTCAGCAGTTTGATCATGATTTCTCCAGGCGCGGCCCGGCGGGCCTCTTGACCCGGCCCAGGGGAGAGAGCGCGGCGCGCGCCAGCTCCAGGGCCGCCTCGATGTCCGACCGCGCGGCCAGCGCGGCGGGCGAATGAATGTATCGGCACGGCACGGACAGGCTGATGCTGCGGGCGCCGCTGCGGGCCCGGTGGAACTCGCCCGCGTCGGTGCCGCCGATGCCGGGGCGCTTTTCCTGCCACCGGATTCCGGCCTTGCCGGCCGCCTCCTCGAACAATGCGAAGATTTCGCGATCGGTGATGGTGCTGCTGTCGCGGCGCGTCAGCACCGGGCCGTCTCCCAGCCGCGGGAACGCGCCCAGGGCCTCGGAGCGTTTGGAGGGTGTGTCGGCCGCGCCGGTGCCTTCCAGCGCCACCGCCACGTCGGGCTCGAACTTCTGGGCCGCCACGCGTGCCCCGCGCAGGCCGATCTCTTCCTGGGTGGTGAATACCGCCACGAAATCCACCGGCGAAGGCCCGGCCACCAGGGCCGCCAGGATGGCGCACCCCACGCGGTCGTCAAACGCCTTGCCGCGCACCAGGGACGGGCCCCAGCTCTCGAAGGTGGATTCGAAGGTCGCGGTGTCCCCGGGGGAGGCGATCTTGCGGGCCTCGGCCTCCGTGCTGGCGCCGACGTCCACGGTCATGTCCTCGAGCTTCACGATCTTGGCCTTGTCCTCGGCCTTGAGCAGATGCGGGGCCTTGGCTCCCAGCACGCCGGGCGCGGCGCCCGGACCCACGCGCACGCGCTTGCCCGCCAGCATCCGGTCGTCCAGGCCACCCACCTTGGCCACCCGGAACAGGCCTGACTTTTCGATCTTCATCACCATGAAACCCACTTCGTCCATGTGGGCGCCGAGCAGGATGCGGGCGCCGGCAGTCTTGCCCTTCTTTTGCACCAGGATCGAGCCCATGGCGTCCACTTCCATGGAGTCCACGTGGGGCTTCAGGAAATCTTTGAGAATCTTGCGCACCGGCCCTTCGTCGCCGGTCACGCCGCGGGCATTGGACAGGGCCTCGAACAGCGCCCACGGGAATCCGGAATTCCTGGCCATCAATCTTCTCCCCGGGTGACGCCGCGCTCCAGGCGCACCACGAACCGGGCCAGCAGGCGGGCCACCTTTTCCAGGTCGGCCAGGCACAGGGTTTCGACGGCGCTGTGCATGTAGCGGAGCGGAATGCTCACGACGGCCGAGGGAATCCCCTCGCCGGCGGTCTGGATGTCGCCCACCTCGGTGCCGGTGGAAGCTGGCGCGGGCTCGACCTGGTAGGGGATCTTCTCGCGCTCGGCCGTCTCGACCAGGGCCTTGAACATAGCCGGATGGATGTGCGGCCCCACGCACAGCGCGGGACCGCCGCCCAGCTTGTAGGCGTGCGGCTCTTCCACCCCGGGCATCTCGCCGTGGGTCACGTCCAGGGTGATCGCGTAGTCGGGGCGTTCGATGTGGGCCGTGGTCATGCCGCCCACGCAGATGCGGCCAACCTCTTCCATGGTGGTGGCCGCTACCAGCAGATCCACGGCGGGGTTCAACCTGGCCACCTGCTCCAGGGCCAGCAGCGCCGCCACCACGCTGGCGCGGTTATCCATGGCGCGCCCGTACACGCGGCCGCCGGCCATCTCGGTGAGCGGGGACCGATAGCTGACCAGGTCGCCCACGGAGACCGCGCGCCGCGCCGCCGGGCCGGCAAGTCCGATATCCACGAACAGCTCATCCAGCTCGAATGGCTTCGGCGGGCCGCCCGACTGGAAGTGCGGCGGGATGCTCCCGAACATGCCGGGCAGCGTCTGGCGCCCATGCACCCACACGTCCTGCCCGGGCAGGATGCGCGCGTCCACCCCGCCGATCGGCGCCACGCGCAGAAAGCCGCCCGGCGTGATATGGGTCACCACCAGGCCGATGGAATCGGCGTGGGCCGAAATCAGCACCCGGGGACGCGGTCCGCGCGGGGCTCCCTTGCCGCGGCGCTCGGCCACGCAGGAGCCGAGCCGGTTCATCCGCACCTCGGCGCCCAGTTGGGTGGCGACGCCGGCGAACCAGCACGCCAGGGCCTCCTCATGCCCGGAAACCCCGGGAATCTCCACGGCCTCGCGCAGCCACGCGAGCGCCGAGCCCTTGCGGGCCGCTTGAGCGCGCGCGCGCCTGTCCCTACCATGGGCTTCTTTCGCAGCCGACTTCTTTGGGGAGATTTTTCTAAGAGCCATGGTCCGCCGTCTCGTGGTCAATGCCGCCCGCAGCGCCCGGGAGTTCACGCCCAACGCCCGCTGGTTCCTGCTGGCCGCGTTCCTTTTCTGGTCCCAGCACTTCGTGCAGGGAGTGCTGTTCAATCTATACCTCAGGGAGGCCGGGCTCCGCGAGGGCTATGTGGGCCGGGTGGCGGCCGTGTGGGCCCTGGGGCTCGCGGCGGGCACCCTGCCCTCCAGCTGGCTCAACGAGAAATTCGGGCGCCGGGCCACCGTCCTGGGGGCCTCCCTACTGGGCTGCCTGGCCCTGGAAGTGCGGGCTCTGTCGCTGGCGCCGGGGATCCTGTACGCCACCAGCTTCCTTTACGGCGCGGCTTTTTCGGTGCTGCAGGTGTCCACGCCCACCTTCCTGGCCGAAAACAGCGTGCCCCGCGAGCGCACCCAGCTCTTCGGGGTGCACTTCGCGGTGTCGCTGTCGGCGGGGCTGGTGGGTAGCCTGCTCGGGGGCCGGGCCCCCGAATGGCTGGAGCAACTCACCCACATCGATCCGCTGCACGCCTACCGCATCGTGCTGATCTCGGCCTCGGCGCTGGGGCTCGTGGGTCTGCTGCCGCTGCTGCGCCTGACCGATCCCGAGCCGGAGGAAGAGACCGTGGCCCGGGTGGAACCCCGCCCGCGCGGCCGACACGTGGCGGTGTTCGCCTGGAATTATCTCCTGATCGGGTTGGGCGCGGGATTCGTGATCCCGTTCTTCAACCTATACTTCGCGCAGCGCTTTCACAGCACCAGCGGCCAGATCGGGCTCTATTTCTC
Organism: Candidatus Eiseniibacteriota bacterium; assembly: GCA_025351485.1. Taxonomy (GTDB): domain Bacteria; phylum Eisenbacteria; class RBG-16-71-46; order RBG-16-71-46; family JACRLI01; genus JANXVU01. The sequence goes on from JANXVU010000133.1 coordinate 70,885, forward strand.
CTCGGCCCAGGTAGTGACCGCGCTCGCCGGCCTGGCCGGCCCCCCGCTGGCCCGCCGCTACGGGCTGGTCAAGACGGTGGCCTTCTTGCAGCTGGCCTCGCTGCCCTTCCTGTTATCACTCAGCGTGGAGAGCTTTCTGCCGGTGGCTGTCTTCAGCTACTGGATGCGCTCCACGCTCATGCAGACGGCCTCGCCCCTGACGGCCGCGTTGCTCATGGAGCTCACCGAGCCCTCGCAGCGCACCAAGGTGCTGGCGATGTGCACGTTGCTGTGGGACCTGGGTTGGTCGGCCGGATCGCT
>JANXVU010000151.1 GCA_025351485.1 Candidatus Eiseniibacteriota bacterium
TATTCCCGCACCTCGAGAAGCTGCAGAAGGAGGGCGAGGAAGGGCGCCGGAAGATCAACCAGTACACCCGTTACCTGACCGTCCTGATCGCGCTGCTCCAGAGCTTCGGCTTCGCCCTGTTCCTGGAGTCGCTGCGGGCACGGTCCGGAATCTCGGTGGTGCCGCACCCGGGCCTGGCGTTCCGGATGATCTACATGCTCACCTTGACCACCGGCACCATCGGGATCATGTGGCTGGGCGAGCAGATCACCGAGCGCGGCATCGGCAACGGAATTTCGCTGATCATCATGATCGGCATCATCGCGCGGTTCCCGAACGAGATCCTCCAGACGGCCGTGGGGATCCAGAACGGCACGATCAACTGGGTGGTGGTGCTGCTGCTGGTGGCGGTGATGGTGGCGGTGGTGGCGCTGGTGGTGCTGATGACTCAGGCGCAGCGCAAGATCCCGGTCCAGTATGCCAAGCGGGTGGTCGGGCGCAAGACTTACGGCGGGCAGAACACGCACATCCCGCTGCGGGTGATCACGGCGGGTGTGATCCCGATCATCTTCGCGCAGTCGCTGATCATCCTGCCGGCGTCGATCGCGACGTTCTTCCCGAACAACGACTTTTTGCAGTCGGTGAGCAACGCGCTGCGGCACAACTCGCCGATCTACATGGTCCTGTACGCCATGATCATCCTGTTCTTCACCTACTTCTACACGGCGGTGGTGCTGAACCCGGACGATCTGGCTGAAAACATTCGCAAGTTCGGCGGATTCGTCCCGGGGATTCGTCCCGGCAAGAAGACCGCCGAGTACATCGACTACATCATGAACCGGATCACCCTGCCCGGCGCCGTGTTCCTGGCGGTCATCGCCATCGTGCCGGACCTGCTCGTGGATTCGTTCAACGTCACGTTCCGCTTCGGCGGAACCAGCGTCCTGATCGTGGTCGGTGTGGCGCTCGACACCTTGCAGCAGATCGAATCGCACCTGCTCATGCGTCACTACGATGGGCTGGTGAAGAAGGGTAAGATCCGCGGCCGCATGCGGTAAAAAGCCCCCATGGCGATCCGGCTCGTGTTCATCGGTCCACCGGGAGTCGGGAAGGGCACCCAGGCCGCGCTGCTCGCGAAGAGCCGCGGAATCCCCCAGATTTCAACCGGGGACATCCTGAGGGAAGCGGTCCGGACTGGAACGGAACTTGGAATCAAGGCCCGCGAGTTCATGGACCGGGGCGCGCTGGTCTCGGACGACCTGGTGGTGGCGCTGGTGGCCGACCGCATCGCCCGGGACGACTGCGAAAGTGGTTTCATCCTGGACGGCTTTCCGCGGACCGTTCCGCAGGCCGAGGCGCTGGACGCCATGCTGCGCGAGCGGAACATCCCGCTGCTGGGCGTGTTGACGCTGGAAGCGCCGGTCGAGGAAATCGTCACCAGGCTCGGCAGCCGCCGGGTATGCCCGAGGTGCGGAAGGGTGTATACGTCCGCCACCGAGGCATGCGAGGCCGACGGCGAAAAGCTGATCCAGCGCTCCGACGACCACCCCGAGGTGGTGCGCGAGCGGCTCAAGGTTTACGAGGCGCAGACGCATCCGCTGGTCGAGTACTACTCGAAGCGCGGGATGGTCCGGAAGGTGGATGGGTTGGGGACACTGGACGAAGTGTCGGGTCGCGTGACCGCGGCGCTCTATGGAGCGGGCCGGTAGCGTGATCCACCTTCGGAGTCCCAAGGAACTCGCGTTGATCGGCGAGAGCGCCTCGATCGTGGCGGGTTGCCTGCAGCACTTGAAGGGTCTGGTTCGTCCCGGCGTCACCACTGCCGAGCTCGACGAGGAAGCCCGCAAGTACATCGAGGCCCGCGGCGGCAAGTGCGCCTTCAAGGGCTACCGCGGCTACCCGGCGAACATCTGCGCCTCGGTGAACGAGGAAATCGTCCACGGGATCCCGGGAAATCGTCCGCTGAAGAGCGGCGACGTGGTCAGCCTGGACGTGGGAGTCAAGAAGGACGGGTACTTCGGCGACGCCGCGTTGACCGTGCCGGTTGGAGAAGTGCCGGCCGAGACAAAGCGCCTGCTGGAAGTGACCCAGGCCGCCCTGGTGAAGGGGCTCGAAGAAGCAAGGCCGGGCAACCGGCTCGGCGACGTCGGGCACGCCATCCAGAAGTTGGTCGAGGACGCGGGGTTCTCGGTGGTGCGCTCGCTCGTCGGCCACGGGATCGGCCGCGAGATGCACGAGGAACCGCAGGTTCCGAACTACGGAATGCCCGGCAAGGGCCAGAAGCTCCAGGCCGGGATGGTGCTCGCGATCGAGCCCATGGTGAACCAGGGCGGGCCGGATACCCTGCTCCTGGATGACGACTGGACCGTGGTCACACGGGACGGCAGCGTCTCCGCCCATTTCGAGCACACCGTGGCCGTCACCGCCGACGGCCCGGTCATCCTGAGCCGGGCCTAGGGCCGCGGGCTGCAGGAACCCGAACGTGGGGCCTCGCCCCGCAGGGAAGGGTGAACCGAGTTTGGCGAAGCAGGAAGGCATACAGGTTGAAGGCACGGTGGTGGAGCCGTTGCCGAACGCGATGTTCCGCGTGGAGCTGGAGACCGGACACGTGGTTCTGGCCCACATCTCGGGCAAGATGAGGATGCACTTCATCAAGATCCTGCCCGGGGACAAGGTTACGGTTGAACTTTCGCCGTACGACCTGGAGCGCGGACGCATCGTCTACCGTTACAAGTAGCGCAACACGGGCGGACTCAGCGCCGCCCGAGACTTGGGGCGAACCAAGGCCCCGGAACGAGGGAACCATGAAGGTCCGAGCGTCGGTTAAGAAAATTTGCGAGTACTGCAAAGTGGTCCGCCGCAAAGGCGTGATCCGGGTCATTTGCAGCCGAAACCCGCGCCACAAGCAGCGCCAGAAGTAGCAACAGGAGGCATTCCTTGGCTCGTATTGCCGGCATTGATCTGCCGAATGAAAAGCGCATCGACGTCGCACTGACGTACATCTACGGTATCGGCCCGAGCACCGCGAAGAAGATCATCGCGGCGACCTCGGTGAGCCCGTCGACCCGGGTGAAGAACCTCACCGACGAAGAGACGGGCCGCATTCGTAACGTGATCGAGACCTCTCACAAGGTCGAGGGCGCGCTGCGTTCCGAGATCGGCATGAACATCAAGCGCCTGATGGAAATCGGCTCGTATCGTGGTCTTCGCCACCGCCGGAGCCTTCCGGTGCGCGGTCAGCGGACCAAGACCAACGCCCGCACCCGCAAGGGCCCCAAGAAGACCATGAGCCAGAAGAAGAAGGCTGCGGGTCCGGCGCACAAGTAAGCGGACGAAGACAGGAGAACTGAAGAGTGGCTGACGCGCCTGTTAAGAAGGTCAAAAAGAAGGATCGCAAGATCGGGATGAACGGGGTGGCTCACGTGAAGGCCACGTTCAACAATACCATCGTGTCCATCACCGACACGGACGGTCACGTCGTGGCCTGGGCCAGCGCCGGCAAGGTCGGCTTCAAGGGCGCCCGCAAGAGCACGCCCTTCGCAGCCCAGATTGCGGCGGAGAACGCAGCCCGTATCGCCATGCAGCTCGGCCTCAAGAAGGTCGAGGTGTGGGTGAAGGGGCCCGGCGCGGGTCGCGAAGCGGCCATCCGGTCGCTCCAGGCCACCGGCATGGAGATCGCGGCCATCAAGGACGTCACTCCCATTCCGCACAACGGTTGTCGGCCGCCCAAGCGGCGGCGTGTGTAGCAAACCCGCGGGGAGTCAGCCCATAGAGGGCGCCCGCATGGAGGTGTAATGGCGGTTTATCACGATTCACGGTGCCGGCGCTGCCGCCGAGAGGGAATGAAGCTGTTCCTGAAGGGCGAGCGCTGCTTCACGGATAAGTGCGCGGTCGAACGCCGCAACTATCCCCCCGGAGAGCACGGCCAGGGCCGTCGCCAGAAGGTGACCGGATACGGTCTCCAGCTGCGCGAAAAGCAGAAGGCCCGCTACTACTACGGGGTGCTGGAGCAGCAGTTCCGGAAGTACTTCAAGGACGCCGAGAGCCACAAGGGCGTTACCGGCGTGGTGTTGCTCCAGATCCTGGAGACCCGCCTGGACAACGTCGTGTTCCGGCTGGGCCTGTCGCTTTCGCGTCCGGCTGCCCGCCAGCTCGTGCGTCACCGTCACTTCACCGTGAACGACCGCGTGGTGGACATCCCATCCTACCCTGTCAAACCCGGCGATGTGATCGCCGTTCGCGAGGGCAGCCGCAGCGTGCCCGTCATCGTCCAGGCCGTCGAGCGGGCGAAGAGCCGCAGCGCGACGCCCGACTGGCTGTCCCTCGACACTGAAAAGCTGAATGGCCGTGTTCTCCAGAGGCCGGGCCGGGAGGGAATTTCGCTTCCCATCCAGGAACAGCTGATCGTGGAGCTTTACTCCAAGTAACCTCGGCCCGACAGCGGCCGAAGGGGGCCTAGTTTCATGAAGCTGAAGTCCCTGCAGATGCCCAAAAAGATCGAGATGGACGAGAAAACCGCCACCGAGCGGTATGCCCGTTTCGTCATTGAGCCCCTCGAAAGAGGGTTTGGAATCACCGTTGGAAACGCGCTTCGGCGTGTCCTGATCTCCTCGCTTCGCGGGGCCGCGGTTTCCGCGGTGAAGATCGACGGCGCGCTGCACGAGTTCTGCGCCCTGACCGGCGTGTACGAAGACACCACGCAGATCATCCAGAACCTCAAGCAGGTGCGCTTCAAGGTGCACGGCGAAGGCCCCAAGCGCGCCATGATCGGCAAGAAGGGCAAAGGCGAAGTCAAGGCCGGCGACCTCCAGGTGGACCACGAGGTCGAGGTGCTGAACCCCGACCTGCACGTGGCCACGCTGAACGACGAAGGCGAGCTGAACGCCGAGCTCGAGATCCAGCTCGGCCGCGGCTACGTGGCCGCCGACCAGCACCAGGTGGCGGAGCGCCCGATCGGGCACATCCCGGTGGACTCGCTGTTCTCGCCGGTCCACAAGGTGAACTACACCGTCGAGCAGACCCGCATCGGCCAGCGCATCGACTACGACAAGATCATCCTGGACATCTGGACGGACGGCAGCCTTTCGCCGCGCGACGCGCTGTCGCACGCCGCCAAGATCCTCAAGGACCACTTCTCGCTCTTCGTCGGTTTCGAGGAGGAGGAGGTCGAGGAGATCGAGTCGAACGAGGACGAGGGCTCGATGCGCCTGAAGAAGCTGCTCGACAAGAGCGTCGAGGAGCTGGAGCTTTCGGTCCGCAGCAGCAACTGCCTGCGCGCCGCGAACATCAACACGCTGGCCGAGCTCGTGACCAAGAGCGAGAGTGAAATGCTCAAGTACCGCAACTTCGGCCGCAAGTCGCTGAAGGAGATCCAGGACGTGCTGAGCGAAATGGGCCTCTCTTTCGGCATGGACCTCGGTTCCATCGGGGTATCCGCCGGCCAGGCCAGCAACGGAGACCACTAATGCGTCATCGCAAGGACCATCGAAAGCTCAGCCGGACCCACGAACACCGCCGCGCGGTTCTTCGGAACCTCGTCACCGCGCTGTTCCAGTTCGAGCGGATCGAGACCACCGTGGCCAAGGCCAAGGAGACGCGCCGGTTCGCCGAGCGCATGATCACCTTCGCCAAGAAGGGCAGCATCGCGGCGCGGCGTCAAGTCGCCAGCTACGTGATGCGCCCGGCCGTCACCAAGAAGCTGTTTGACACCATCGCGCCGTGGTACACCAACCGTCCGGGCGGGTACACCCGGATCGTGCGGGTGCGCGCGCGCCTCGGGGACGCCGGCGAAATGGCCATCCTCGAGCTGGTGAAGAACAAGGACCAGAAGGACCAGGAACGCCGCGACGCCGAGGAGGCCATGGCAGCGAAAGCCGCCCGGGCCGCCAAGAAGGAAGGCCAGGCCGCAGCCGCCGCGAAGTAGCCGTGCTCTTGAACTCTTCGAATCCCGTGATCCGGAAGCGGCGGGGCGGCCCCAGGGCCTGCCTCGCCGCTTTCTTTTTTGTGCTTGGGGTCCTTCTAGGACTCCTCCCGGCGCGCCCCGCGCGCGCGGGCGCCGACGAGGACATGCGCGCCATCTGGGTGGTTCGGCAGACCATGACCAGCCCCGAGCGGATCGAGCGGATGGTGCGCCGGGCCAGGCTCAACGGGGTGAAGACGCTGTTCGTGCAGGTGCGGGGGCGCGCCGACGCGTTCTACCGCTCCAACGTGGAGCCGCGGGCCGAGGCTCTGGATGACACCTCGTTTGATCCGCTGGCGTTGACCCTGCGCCTGGCCCACGAGCAGGGCATGGAAGTGCACGCCTGGCTCAACGTGTTCCTGATCTGGTCCGCCGAGAAGAACCCCCGCGACCCCGGCCACCTGGCCAACTCCCACCTGGACTGGCTCGCGGTGATGCCGGACGGCCACTCGGTGTTCGGCATGACCCGCCAGGAGTTCAACCAGTCCATCGTGGAAGGGATGTACCTGGCCCCCGGCAATCCCGCCGTCCGCTCCGAGTTCCTGGACGTGGTGAAGGACCTGCTCACCCACTACGCCGTGGACGGGATCCAACTCGACTACGTGCGCTATCCCTCGGCCGGCACCGGTTTTGACTACGCCACCCGCGCCGGGTTCATGCGCACGACCGGAGTGGACCCGGCCTGGATGGCCGACCGGCCCGAGTACATCAAGCTGCGCTATGGTCCCGAGGGGGTCACCGACCTGGCCCGCCGCTGGGCCGAGTGGCAGACCGCCAGCGTGACCGAGACGGTCCGCGAGGTGCGCGCGGCCGTGGACTCCATCCGCCCGGGAGCGCGCCTTTCGGCCGCCACCATCTCCGACCTGGACGCCGCCCGCGGGCGCAACCGCCAGGACTGGATCGGCTGGCTGAACCAGGGCCTGATCGATTTCGCCTGCCCGATGATCTACACGCCGGACGACCGCACCTTTCACAAGCAGCTGGAGCGAATCATGGCCGAGGCGGGCGGAAAAAGGATCGTGGCCGGCGTGGGCGTGTACGACCAGACCGCCTCCGGGGCAGCGCGCAAGATCACCGCGGCCCGGCGGATGGGCGCCTCGGGGATCGCGCTCTTTTCCTACGACGCCATCGAGAGCGAACCTTCCTACTGGCAGGCGATCCGTCGCGCCTACCTGGCGCTCGAATGATCCGGGTCCGGCCGGCGCATCTGCTGTTCCTCTCGCTCGCCCTGGTGCCCTGCCTGGGAGCCATCCCCGAGTTCTATTCCACGCGCCCGCCCTTCGAGCAGCCGATTCCGCTCCAGTACACCCCGGAGGGCCTCGACGGCATCTCGGCCAAACAGTGCGGCGTTTGCCACCAGCAGATCTACCGGGAGTGGCAACAGTCCGTCCATGCGCAGGCGTGGCCCGATCCGCAGTTCCAGGCTGAACTCAAGAAACAGCCGGGGGTCTCGTGGTTGTGCGTCAACTGCCACACCCCGCTCCGCAATCAGCTGGACTCGCTGGTGGTGGGGCTGATCGACGACGACGTGGAGCGCCCGGTGAAGCAGGCCAATCCGAAATTTGAGCCGGAGCTGAAGAAGGAGGGAGTGACCTGCGCCTCGTGCCACGTGCGCGACGGGGTGGTCGAAGGGCCGTACAAGGAAGTGGACGCCCCGCACGAAGTCCGCTACAACCCGGCCTTCCGAAGCGCCGAGCTGTGCGCGCGCTGCCACCAGGCGGTGCAGTCCTATCCGGGCAAGAACTTCATCTGCACCTTCACCACCGGCGACGAATGGGCGGCCGGGCCATTCGCAAAGAAGGGCACCGTTTGCCAGGACTGCCACATGCCCGCCGTGACCCGTCCGCTGGCCGAAGGAACCACGCCCCGACGCGTGGGACGCCACGGGTGGATGGCCAGCCATCTTCGGAAGGGTGGAGAGACCGAGCCCGCGCTGTGGCACACGCTGGCCGGCCTGGCGCCGGTGGGGGTGCAGCTCAAGCCCGGCCCCGCGCCCGCGGCAAGGGCGGGCGCACAGGCGCTCTGGAAGGTGCGCGCGGTGAACGCTCGCGCGGGCCACAACCTGCCCAGCGGAGACCCGGAGCGCGCCGTGATCGTGCATCTCTTTGCGCTGGGCGCTCGCGGAGACACGCTGGCGCAAGCCGAGGAGCGGATCGGCCAGCGCTACCAGTGGTACCCGGTGGTGAAGCTGCTCTCGGACACCCGGCTCAAGCCCGGGGAGGGGCGCGATGTCGTGATGCGCTTCAAAGTCCCAAGGGGTCCGTACCGGCTGGTCGCCCGCGCGGTGAACGAGCGGATCAGCGACGCCAACGCCGGCTATCACAGACTTCCGGACAGCTACGAGCGGCGCAGGGAAGTGGCGAGGGTGGAGCTGAAGGGGATGGGGCGGTAGGGCGGCGTCCTAGCGAACGCGCAGCAGCTTGAGCGTCTGAAGCCCCGAGGGAGTTTGCACCCGACAGAAGAAGACTCCCGCCGGGGAGTCGCCCCGCTCGGTGACGCCGTTCCAGGAGATCTCCGAAGTTCCCCCCGAAGCGAGCTGCACCGACCAGGAGCGCAGGGCACGCCCGGCGGCATCGAAAATCCGGACCATACCGCTGCCCGCGATCGCCGACTCGAAGCGGATGCGCAAGACCGAGCGCGAAGGATTGGGCGAGACGCTCACGAACATCTCCGGTGCCGCGCTCAGCGCGCCGGTCGAGGGCTGCAGCCCCGGCAGGGCCGATGCCGGCCCGACCACGTAGATCTTCGCCGAGTGCGGGGCCAGCCGGTCCTCGAAACGGCCCCGCCGCTCGCGCAGCGCCTTCAAGCCAAGCGTGTCCCGAGGCGCAGCTCCATCGCCTCCGACCACCTCGGCCATCACCAGACCTGCCCCCAGGCGGGCAACATCCCAGGCGCAGCCTTCTTCGCCCGGGCCATCGTTGGATGCGATCACGTAGAACACGCCCGTGAGGCCCGCGGTCTCGCGGGCCGAGAAGTTCACCGCCGCGCCGGCGCCCGTGGCCACCAGCGCGGACACCTCGCGCCCCAGTTCCAGCGAGCGCGGCAGCGATTCCCCCGGGATGGGCGAGCAGGCCAGCAGGCGCAGCACCGGCGCCACCGCGCGCGCCCGGAAGCCCGCCGTGGCGTACGGAGTCCCGGTGCGCGTCACCGAGTCCCGCGGCACTCCTCCTAAGAAGAGCACGCCGCGCGCGCCGCCCGCCAGGCTGGAGAGCGCCTGGTAGCGCAGCTGCGCACGCGCGATGGAATAGGGGCTTTCCACCGAGTCCACTTCGGCCCCGCCCGGCTGGACCGCCACCGCTCCGGAACCGATTTCGCCCTCGGGAAGATTGGTTCCGCACCGGTACCACCGGTCAAAATTGCAGTACGGGGCGGAGATGTTCCAGCCCTGCAGCACCGCGTACCAGCGCGCTCCCGATCTTCGCATCGCGGGCGCCACGTTGCGCGCGAGCGTCTCCAGGCGCGAATGCGCCGCTCCGCGGTTGGCCGTGAAATCCGGCCGCGTCCCTCCCAGGTAGGCGTCCACCATGAACGCGTCGGCCACCCGCCCCAGATAGTGATCACGCAGTTGGTCCGCCGAGAACTCGCGCTCGGGCGCGCCGAACAGGATCGGCAGCACCGGGTGGCGCGCCACGTCCGGATCCACTCGCCGGATGCGGGCAACCATGGAATCGAGCACGCCGCCCGCATAGCGCGCCGACTTCGACGGATCCCCCGGATAGCCCACTCCCAGGTTGGGCTCGTCGCCCACGTACCAGCCTGCGAGGTCCCCGGGAGCGGTGTGCTCCAGCACGAAGCGCACGCACCGCTCCAGGCTGTCGAGCGGCGAGTAGTCGCTCCCGTACCCCGGAGCGCTCGCGAGTCTTCGGCGCACTTCGGCCTCGAACGGAAGCCCCACGATCACCCGGAGCCCGGCGCGGTGCGCCGCATCGAGGGCCCGAGTGAACGTGAACTGGTTGATGTTGGGATCGCCGCCGCCCGCCCAGGTGGAATCCATCATGAAGTGGTTTCGGGCAGGGGAGGACGTGGACAGGATGGAATAGAACCCGCCCGTGCCCAACACCACGGTGTTGGCCCCGGGGGCCTCCACCCGGAAGAGCTGCTCCAGGGAGTCGGCGCCCTGGTTTCGGGCGATATTGGAGATCCAGCCGAGGGCGATGGAGGAATCCGAGGGCGCCACAACGCGACGCGGGGCGGGATCCCGCCCGGAAACTGCCGCCATCGTGCCCAGGACGCCCATCAGGGCCAGCATGGCGCCGGGTCCGGCCCAGCCCCTGGAGTCGCGAAAAGGGGTCATTCCAGCTCAATGGCAAGGGTTTACGGTATCCCGGAGGGTCCGGGATGGGTTGTCAGGATATCACTCCTAGATCGGCCCCGGGGCGGGGCAGATTGAGGCGCCAAGCCGGCTTTCGACGGGCATTGAGCGCGGAAGTGCCTATTTCCCAAAGGCTTTCGGAGCTTGACCCGGATGGCGCGGGCGCGCTACAATGCCGTTTCAAGATTCTCAAGGACGCAGCGCCCCAGGCCGACAAACCTTGAGGTCCACAGCTTCATTCCTCAGTAGCTCAATGGTAGAGCATTCGGCTGTTAACCGGAGGGTTGTAGGTTCGAGTCCTACCTGAGGAGCCATTTAGAACGAAGAGGCCGTTCGGCGAGCACGTCGAACGGCCTCTTCGTATTTGGGGCAGAAGGTTACGCCATCGGTGGAGAGGTTCGAGTAGGAGCGCCGCTCGGAGCCGATCCAGCCGAATCCACGAGTCTACGTCAGCTCCACGATCTCGTCGCCCGGGTGCACGATCCCTTCCACCAGGACTGCGCCGTAGACGCCGGCGTAATTCTCGTACACTTTGACGACATGCCTCAGAATCTGGGGATTCGCCTCCGCGGTATCGGGGTCGATCGAGATCATCTTGCAGCGCAGGTCGCGCTCCAGGACTGCGACTACCGCTTTGCGGCCTATCTGCAACTTACCTCCGACGAACGCGTCCTCCCGGAATCCCGCCCCGGAATCAAGATCGACATAGACATTCGCCCTGAAACGCAGCTTGTCCAACCCGGTTCCGATCTCTTCGCCAAGCTGGCGCATCGTTGCATTCGAGATCAGCGAGATAGGTCGGCAGTCCGTCATCGCGCGATCCGAACGCAGAAGTTCCAGGCTGATAGCACCGTCAACTTCATTGCACAGCAAACGGATCAGGCCGGGGTCATCGATCGCCAGCACCTCTCCCGAAGGGGTCTCGACGTCCACGACGAGATCGGCCGGACCGGGATAGAGCGGGTTGAGGCCGGGCGCGATCTTCTCCGCCTCCGCCACGTTGACCGGCTTTGCCGCTCTTTCGGCGTGGCGGAATCTGGGGTGATACAAGAGCATCCGTCCAATCTTCGTGCCGGTCAGGAAGGGCATTCCCTTGGGGCCTCCCAGGTTCCTGAAGGCGTAAAGGCGATCTCCAAATACGCCGGAGAATCCAATAAACGCCTCCCTGAGCTCCTCGCCCCTCATGCTCTTCACGGGATAGCGCCACAAACTCTCGACCCGTCCGACGACACTCATGCTCACGCCTCCCGTACGCTTCTTCTGGCCCGAGACACTCTCACGTGTGAATTGTGCCGGAGAACTCCACTTCAGGGTGTCTCGTATTTAAGCCTTGGAAGCAAGCCGGGCCCCGGCGTGATCCTCGTTCCCCCTAGGTTCTCGACAAGTACAGGAACATCGCCCGGATCTCCGTGTCGGTGAGGCGCCGAAAGACCTTCCACGGCATCATGCCGCTCTCGCCCATCTTCCCGGTAGGCCCGATGCCGGTGCGCAGCTTTCTTTGAAAGAGCGATTCGGGGTAGGCGTGGGTGGACGCGTGCAGGTCGGGGATCCCATCGCCTCCCCGCAGATCGGGCCCATGGCATTCCCCGCACCGCATGGACCTCGCCAGGTAGCGCCCGTACTCCACGGTTTCGCCCGCGGGCACTTCCGCCGCGCCCTTCAAGTATGGCGGCTGCACCGAGGAACCGGCCTTGCCGAGCGCGAAGAGCCAGCAGGTGTACCAGTCGACGCTGCGCTTCCCGGGCACCCTGTCCGAGGCCGGCTGGCTCCGGAGATAGGCGATCAAGGCCACCATGTCCGAGTCGGACAGCTCCCGGTTCTCGGCCGAAGGCATCAGGATCAGCGGCCGCCCGTCCACGCCGATTCCCTCCCGGATGGCCCGGATGAGCTGGCCGTCGGAGGCGCGCTTGAGCACGCCCCCGGGCGTGAGGTTGGGCATGTAGAGGACCCCGGGCAGGATGCCCCCGGGCGTGTCGAGCGGGAATTCCGCGCCGCCCTGAAGGAGCACCGAATCCGCGCGGCTGTGGCAGCCCACGCACCGCACCTCTGCCACGTGCCGGCCCCGCGCAATACGCTCGGGAGTCAGAGCGATGTGCACGTCGGCAACCGGCCGATTTACAACGGGCACGGCCTTGGTCCAGCCGTAGCCCAGGATGCCGCCGAACAGCAGCAGCGCCAGGAGCACCACTGCCGCGATGAACTTCGCGATGGCCATGAGATTCCTCCTCAGCCCCTTAAGGAACATATAATTTGGTCCTCGATTCCCTGGCCCGATCGGGAGATATTAGTCCCTGCCCGGGGACGGGTGAAGCCTATTCTCGACTCGGAACCGGCGCAGGGAGACCGCATGAGATCGACAGGAATCGTTGAAGGCAGGTTCGGGTGGGCGGTGCTGCTCGCGCTGGCCGGAGTTCTTTCCCCCCTTGTTCCGGCCCGGGCAGGGACCGGCCTGGCGGCCCGCGGAGCAGCTGCGGGCGAATCGACCCCTCCCGACACCGCCACCGTCGTCCTCCTCGGCACCGGAATGCCGTATCCCGACTCGAAGGCGCAGGGCCCGGCCACCGCGGTGGTGGTCGGCAAGCGGATCTTTCTCTTCGACGCCGGGCCCGGCGTGGAGCGGCAGATGGAGGCGGCCGGGCTGCCGGTGCGCGGCGGTCCGGTGACGGCGCTGTTCCTGACTCATCTGCATAGCGACCACACGTTGGGCTATCCGGACTTGATATTCACCTCCTGGGTGATGGGCCGAACGGAACCGCTCCGGGTGTACGGCCCGCCGGGTACGCGGCGCATGACCGAGCACATCCTGGCCGCTTGGGACGAGGACATTCACATTCGCGAGGGCGGGCTGGAACATAGCGTCCTTGGAGGCTACCGGGTGGACGTGCACGAAATCGCGGGCGGCGTGGTGTACGACTCCGCGGGAGTGCGCATCCGCGCGATCCCGGTGCCGCACGGAAGCTGGAAGTGGGCGTTCGGATACCGGATTGATGCCGGCGGCCGGTCGATCGTGATCTCCGGGGACACCCGGCCCAGCCCGGCGCTGGAAGAGGCCGCGCGCGGGGTGGACCTGCTTATCCACGAAGTCTATCCGGAGTCCCGCCTGAAGGCGGAGAAGCGCCCCGGCGGAGAAGACTGGCCGAAGTACATGAAGTCCTTCCACACCTCCGACCGCGAGCTGGGGGCGCTGGCGCAGCGGGCCCGGCCCCGGAAACTGGTGCTTTATCATATCGTTCGGATGAACGGCACCGACGAAGAGATCCTGCGCGGAATTCGCGCCGGCGGATTCCAGGGGGCCGCCGTGATCGGCCACGACCTGGACCGGTACTGAGGCCGCGCATGGGCCCGGTCCGGATCAAGATCTGCTGCATCGCCAGCCCCGAAGAGGCCTGGATGGCGATCCACGCGGGCGCCTCGGCGATCGGCCTGGTATCCAGGATGCCGAGCGGCCCCGGCGTGATTTCGGAAGAGCGCATCCGGGAGATCGCGCTCGCCGTTCCGCCCCCGATCGCGACCTTCCTCCTTACTTCGAGCCAGTCCGCGGAGCTGATCATCGACCAGCAGCGGCGCTGCGCCACCAACACGGTGCAGATCGTGGATCGCCTCACGGATGGAACCTACCAGCAGCTGCGGGCCGGCATGCCCGGAGTTTCCATCGTGCAGGTGATCCACGTGCTGGGGGAAGAGTCGGTGGAGGAAGCGCTGGAACTTGCGCCGCACGTGGATGCCTTGCTGCTGGATTCCGGTAACCCCAAGGCCGCCGTCAAGGAGTTGGGTGGAACCGGGCGGGCCCACGACTGGCGGCTGAGCCTTCGCATTCGCGAGGGCGCCGGCGTGCCGGTCTTCCTAGCGGGCGGCCTGCGCGCCGAAAACGTGGCCGAAGCGGTGCGACAGGTGCGGCCCTTTGGCGTGGACGTGTGCAGTGGGGTAAGATCGGCGGGCGGCCTGGATCCCGCGCGACTTCAAGATTTTGCCAGGACCGTATTCAAAGCCTCCGACCCTTAGATTCGCGCGATTCTTGCGTGCGGCCAAATCAGCCGCACCATCGCCCGCCACTCACCAGGAGATCCCATGATGATTCGCCCGAAGCACTTTGCGCTGACCGCCGCCGCCCTGCTGGCCGTATCAGGATCGGCCGCTCCCGCCCGAGCGGGCTATCACCTGGTGAACAGCGCGGTGGTGGGGGGAGAGGGCGGATGGGACGACCTGACCGTCGATCCGGTTGCCCGCCGGGTCTATCTCTCGCGCAGCAGCCACGTGATGGTGCTCGATGCGGACAGCCTCAAGGTGGTCGGGGACATCCCGCACACCCCGGGAGTCCACGGCATCGCGCTCGCTCCGGGGCTGGGCCGCGGCTACACCAGCAACGGCGCCGACACCACGGTGACGGTGTTCGACATGGCCACGCTCAAGGAGCTTTCGCGGGTGCGCGTGGGAATCCGCCCCGATGCCATCCTGTTTGACCCGGCCACCAAGCGGGTGTTCACCTTCAACGCCGGCAGCCAGGACGCCACGGCGATCGATGCTGAAAAAAACGAGGTGGTGGGCACCGTGCCCCTGGGCGGCAAGCCGGAATTTGCGCGCACCGACGGCAAGGGGCACATGTTCATCAACATCGAGGACAAGAACGAAGTGATCATGTTCGACACCCGTTCCCTGAAAGTGCTGGCGCACTGGGGCCTGGTGATGGGCGAGGGGCCGAGCGGGCTGGCTTTCGACGAGGCCGATGGAATCCTGTTCGCGGTGTGCGGCAACGAGAAGATGATCATGCTGGATTCGGAAACCGGCATCTTGCGCGGCAGCCTGCCCATCGGCAAGAACCCGGACGGTGCCGGCTGGGACGCCGCGCTCGGCCAGGCGTTCAGTTCCAACGGCGAAGGCACGCTCACCGTCATCCAGCGGCAGAAGGACGGCACCTTCAAGGTGGCCGAGACCGTGCCCACCAAGCGCGGCGCGCGCACCATGACCGTGGACCCGAAGACGCACCGGGTGTTCGTGGTGACGGCCCAGTTCGGCACGGCCCCGGAGCCCACCGCGGACAAGCCCCACCCGCGTGCGCCGATGCTGCCCGGAACCTTTGAAGTGCTGGTGTACGGAGAGTAGCAGACCCGCTACGCCGAGAGACTCCGCGCGAGCAGGCGGTGGAAGTGATGCACCCCCTGCTCGCGCGTGGGGGAGTAGCGGCCGCGGTCGTAGAGACGCGACCGCACTCCCTTCTGCACCGATTCCACCACCGCCTCGTCCTCTCGCTCCACGCGGTCCAGCGAGGAGCCCGCGCCCCGGTCCAGCCGGGAGGGGTCCCACACGTAGGTCCGGTAGCTCACCTTGGTGCAGTCCACCGCCAGCGGTTTGACGATGTTCACCGAGAGTCCCCACGGGAAGAAATTGAACATGGTGTTGGGGAACACCCACCAGTAATAGCCGGCAATCCGCTGACCGTGATCCGGGGATGAGGCCGGGATGTCGAACACTTCCTCCGCGCCGCGCGCGATCCCCACTTGCAGATTGCTCCACTCGAACAGCTCGGTTCGGTAGCTGCCATAGTCCAGCGCCCCGGCGAGCCCCGCGTGAATGAACGGAATGTGGAATCCCTCGAGGTAGTTGTCGCAGTAAAGCGCCCAGTTGGCATTGACCAGGTAGTCGCGGGATCTCGCGGAATGGAAGTGCGCCTCGCGAAGCGGCATCCAGCCGCAGCGCTCCCGCATCGGTCCGATCACCTGCTCCAGGGGCGCGCCGGGGGCGAGGCTCGCGAACAGGAGCTTTTCCCAGTTTCCAGACGGGATCCGGGGCAGGTCATCCGAGGCTGTGGGGAAGTCCTGCGTGGCCTCGAACTCCGGCATGGAGTGAAAGCACCCGTCCAGCCCAAAGCGCCGCCCGTGGTAGCGGCATCGCAGGCCGTGCTCGACCCCGCCGGCTTCCGCGACCAGGTTGCCGCGGTGGGTGCAAACGTTGGAGATGCAGTGGAGCTGGTCGGAAGTGTCCCGGGTCAGGAGCAGCGGTTCGTCCAGCATGCCTTCCAGCAAAGTAAACGGATGCACTTGACCCGGCACCTTGACCATGTCGGCATCGCCGGCCAGCTGCCAGCTGGGGGCGAACACGCGCTCGCGCAGTTCCGGGAAGATCGCGGCATCGAAGTAGAATCTGGAAGGAAGCGTCGAAGCCTTGCGGATGTCGGGATCGATCTCGAACCAGTGGTGGAGATCCACGGCTCAGGCCCGGGCGTAGAGCAGGTACGACTTCATCGGGCCGGTGACCGCGGAGCCCTGAGTCAGCGGCGCCAAGGCCTCGCGAACGGCTGCCCGGATGGCCTGGATGGTCTCTTCCGGATAGGAATTGAGGGTGTCGTGCATGGGCGTGCCCCACAGGGCGTCCACCGCCTGCCCCAGGCCCTCTTCAAAGGTCAGCGGGAGCGAGCGGCTCTCCACGCGGACGTCCCGGAATCCCGCCTTGCCGGCCAGTTGTTCCAGTTCCTGACCCGACTTCCAGATGAAGGGCTTGCGCATCATCGCGGCCACTTCCTCCCCGATGGCCCGGGCCACGCCGCGCTGGTAGGCGTGAAAGATCGCGCACTCTTCCAGTGCGCACCACACGGACACTCCCAGGCGTCCGCCTGGAACCAGTACGCGCCGGAGTTCCT
Source organism: Candidatus Eiseniibacteriota bacterium (assembly GCA_025351485.1). Lineage (GTDB taxonomy): Bacteria > Eisenbacteria > RBG-16-71-46 > RBG-16-71-46 > JACRLI01 > JANXVU01. The sequence goes on from JANXVU010000151.1 coordinate 16,885, forward strand.
GGAGCGCTTCCAACTGTTCTGGAAAGAACTGCAGACCCTGCTGGCAGAGCGCGACGTCAAACGCGTCGCTCGGCGCGGCCAGCGGGGAGGCTGGAGAGTCGACGTACTCGATCGGGGCCGCCCCTTCGGGGGAGCCCTTCTGACGGGCGATCGCGAGCATGGGCGGGGAGATATCGGCGCCGATGACCCGGCCGCGCACGGCCACCGCTGCGGCCTCCCGCGCCACCACCCCGGTCCCGGTGGCCACATCCAGCACCCGCTCGTGCGGCTGGAGCGCGACCTCTTCGACAAGCAGGCGGGCCCACGGCTCGAACAGCCGCGGGGCCAGGAAGCGGTCGTACCCGGCGGGGAAGGAGCCGGAAGTGAAGTCGAAGCTCTTGGGTTCGGCCATGGCAGGAAGAGTAGCCGCCCGGGGCACGGGAGGCAAGCGGGCATGCGGGCAATGGGCCCTTGATCTGGACGGCCGTCCCCTTCATTCTGGTGGCGCGGGCCTGGCGCGGTGGGCGCACCGGGCGGCCGCATCGAGGAACCGGGAACAGCGAATGAACTGGATCGCGAGAATCACCATGGCCATCCTGCTGCTGGGGGCCCTGTGCATGCTGGTGCTGATGCTGGCGGGCCTCCGCTACAACGCGGGACGGATCGAGGCCACGATCGAAATCCGCCGTCCGGCCGCGGTAGTCTACCCCTACCTGCACGAGCCCGACAGCCTGAAGCGCTGGATCTCCGGCCTGGTGCAGGATTCGGTGCTGACCGACGGAGGGTTGCGGATCGGGGCCCGGTCCCGGGAGGTCATGGCGGCCGGGCGCGACAAGTTCGTCATGGAAAGCACCGTGACGGGCTTTGAGATGAACAAGCGGCTGGACCAGATGGTCACCCACCCGGACTTCGACATCTACGAGCGGATGCACCTGGATGAGCGGGGCAACGTGACCCAGCTGCATTACTCCGCCAAGATCAACTATCACCCCTGGCTCGCGCGCCTGCTCGAGCCGGTCCTGACCCCCGACTCCCGCAGGGAAATCCAGGATGACCTCTCGGCGCTGAAGCGCGTGGTCGAGGCGTTGCCGGAGAAGTGAAAGGCCGCCCGGCGGGGGGCGGACTTACGTACAGGCTCTTCCAAGGGTGGACTGGATGATCGCCGTGTCGCCCTCGTCGGCGTGTCGGCGTTCCAGCATTTCAATGGCCCGGTCGATCGACGCGCTGTCCTCGAACCTCTGCAAGTGGCCGAGAGCCTCGACGAACTCCTTGTGGGCCGGGGCGCGCAGCCGGCCCTCGCGCACCACCGCCCCCGCCATTCCGGACGCCGACTGAAGTTGCAGGGACCGTGAGACCTGGGCGATGAGCTGGTCCTCCAGGTCGGCGAGGTTGGAAACCATTCCATCCATGTTCTCGCCTGCCAGCTGGGTTCCGCTGACGGGGTCCGTCAACGCGAAACCCAGGCGGAGCCGGTCGTTCGATCGCCGGACCGTGCCGCTCAGCACAAGGCCCGCCCCGAGGAAGCGTGCCGCTTTCTTGAGGTCGGTCAGGATGGTAGGGGCCCGCTGGGCGGAGGCGGGTGGGATCACCACCAGGCCCGGGATCCGCGACAGGGAGGCGCTGAGGATATCGGCAACTCCACGGGCGTAGGATTCACCCGCGGGATCCCCATCGGGATCAAGACTGAGGCTGTGGAACGGCAGTACCGCCACGCTGGGGCCGGCGGGTCGGCCGTGCGAGCGCACCTGGCCGGACCGGGTTCCTGCGAGCTTCTTCCGAGGCCGCGGCGGGCTTTCCCCGGCGTTGGGTGGGCGGCTGACTTCTTCCTCACAGTCGTGCAGCGCCTCCAGAAAATCCTGCGCGCTCTGGTATCGCCCGGTCGGATCCTTGACCATGGCCGTGAGGATCACCTGTTCCAGCCCGGGCGGCACTCCCTTTTCACCCGGAGCCTCCGGCTGTTCGTTGACGGCGGAATAGAGAAGCGCCAGCGGGCGCTCACCCTTGAATGGCAGTTCGCCCGTGGCCATTTCATACAGCACGACGCCCAACCCATAGAGATCGCTGCGATGATCCGCCGGGTACCCGTTGGCCACCTCGGGCGAAATGTACGCGGCCGTGCCCATGGCCACGTGGGAGCTGGTGATGCGCCCGGTTCCCTTTCTCAACGCCAGCCCAAAGTCGATCACCATGACGCGGCCATCGGCGGCGATCATGATGTTGCGCGAAGTCACATCACGGTGAACCACTCCCCGGGAGTGGGCGTGGGCCAGCGCTGCAGCCACGTCGCGGGCGATGCGGCATGCCTCTCCCAGGGGGATCCGTCGTTGTGCGAGAATCTGGCTGACGGTTTCCCCGTCCACCAGGGTGATGGCGATCCAGAGCGCATCACCCAGGGCGCCGGCATCGTAGACGGTCGCGATGTTGGGATGGTCCAGCAGGCAGGTGGCGCGGGCTTCGCGCTCGAATCGGATCCGCGCGTCGGGAGAACCGGTGACGGAGTCGGGCAGCAGCTTGATGGCCACCAGGCGGCCCAGGAGGGGATCTTCGGCTTTCCACACCGTCCCCATCCCGCCCTCTCCCAGCTTGGAGATGATTCGAAAGCGGCCTACCGTTGTTCCAATCATGGGTGCCCCGTGGGTTCGCGCCATTCGCGCGAGGCCTTCGGAAGGGATCGGGATCGAGGTATCACGAGACATCGCGTGCACGGTAGCTTGTATGAAGTTGTGTCGAAAAGGCTAGCTTTTCCAGTATAGAGGGTCAAGGACAAAGCCCGAGGAGACGGCGAAGCCTGAAGTGCAACACACTCTGAAGGTGCTCTTCCCGGCCAGCCCCGCCGGCGCCTTGACGCCCGGGCGCCGATCCAAAACAATGGGCCCCTTCCCGCCCCGAGGGGCAAGGAGATCTTTCCAGTGCTGATAAAATCGATCGTAACGCCCGCGCCGGGGACCCGCTAGGTGCCCGCGTTTGGAACCAGGGCCGCCGAGGCGGCCAGCAGGGGCCCCACGCTGGCCGAAGACCGCCGCCTGGAGCTGGATGCCCTGCGCGAAGAGAACTGGAAGCGCTGGGGCCCGTACCTGTCCGAACGGCAGTGGGGCACGGTGCGCGAGGATTACTCCGAGGGCGGCGCCTGCTGGGACTACTTTCCCCACGACCACGCCCGCAGCCGCGCCTATCGCTGGGGCGAGGACGGCCTGCTGGGGATGTGCGACCGCGAGGGCCGCCTGTGCTTCGCGCTCGCGCTCTGGAACGGCAGGGACCCGATCCTCAAGGAGCGCCTCTTCGGCTTGAGCGGCCCCGAGGGCAACCACGGCGAGGACGTCAAGGAGTGCTACTTCTACCTGGATTCCACGCCGTCCCATTCCTACATGAAGGCGCTCTACAAATATCCACAGGGCGAATTTCCGTACGCGCGGCTGGTGGAGGAAAACCGCCGTCGCGGCAAGGCCGACCGCGAGTTCGAGCTCGAGGACACCGGAATCTTCGATGACAGCCGCTACTTCGACGTCTTTGCCGAGTATGCCAAGGCTTCCCCCGACGAGGTGCTGATTCGCCTGACCATCGCCAACCGCGGCAGCGAGGCGGCGGCGATCCACGTGCTTCCGAGCTTGTGGTTCCGGAACACCTGGTCCTGGGGCCGCACCGGCGAAGGCTACTGGCCCAAGCCCTCGATGCGGCAGGTGGAAACGGGCAGCGTCCTGGCCGAACATGCCTCGCTCGGCTCGTTCCGGCTGGACGCGGCGCCCGCGCCGGGCGGCGTGCTCCCCGACCTGCTATTCACCGAAAATGAAACCAATTCGGAACGGCTCTTCGGCGTGGCGCCGCCAGGTCCCTGCGTGAAGGACGCGTTCCACGAGTACGTCGTCCATGGCCGGCAGGGCGCAGTCCAGCAGGAGGGTTTCGGGACCAAGGCCGCGTTTCACTACGTGCTGAACGTGCCGGCGGGCGGCCAGGTCCAGCTGCGGCTCCGGCTGAGGCCGGAGGGGGGTGGCGTGGCCGACCTCGGGGATCGCTATGATAGGATCTTCGCCGACCGCCTGCATGAAGCCGACGAATTTCATGCGCGCCAGGTTCCCCATGGCATGACGGCCGAGGAGGCCTCGGTGGTTCGCCAGGCCAGCGCGGGACTCCTGTGGAGCCGGCAGTTCTACTACTACGTGGTGAAGGACTGGAAGGAAGGCGATCCCTCTCAACCCTCGCCTCCGCCGGGGCGCGCCCTGGGGCGCAACCAGGGCTGGCAGCACCTGTTCAACCGCGACGTCATTTCCATGCCCGACAAGTGGGAGTACCCATGGTACGCGGCGTGGGACCTGGCCTTTCACATGATCCCGTTCGCGCACATCGACCCGGTGTTCACCAAGGACCAGCTGGTGCTGTTCCTGCGCGAATGGTACATGCACCCCAACGGGCAGCTTCCGGCCTATGAGTTCGAGTTCTCCGACGTCAACCCTCCGGTGCATGCGTGGGCCTGCTGGCGCGTGTACAAGATGACCGGGCCCCGCGGGGGACGCGACCGGTACTTCCTGGAGCGGGTGTTCCAGAAGCTGCTGCTCAACTTCACGTGGTGGGTCAATCGCAAGGACCTGGAAGGGAACAATCTCTTTTCGGGCGGCTTCCTGGGGCTCGATAACATCGGCGTGTTCGACCGCTCCAAGCCGCTCCCCACGGGCGGGCACCTCGAGCAGGCGGACGGCACGGCGTGGATGGCCTTCTACAGCGCCACCATGCTCAGCATGGCCCTGGAGCTGGCCAGCGAGGAGCCATCGTACGAGGATGTGGCCTCGAAATTCTTCGAGCACTTCGTGGCCATTTCCGACGCCATGAATTCCTTCGGCGGCACCGGGTTGTGGGACGAGGAGGACGGCTTCTACTATGACCAGCTGCACGTGGACGGCACCAAGACGCCGCTTCGCGTTCGTTCCATGGTGGGGCTGATCCCGCTCTTCGCATGCGAGAACCTGCGCCAGGAAATCATCGACCGGCTGCCGGGGTTCCGCAAGCGCATGGACTGGTTCCTGAAGAACCGCGCCGATCTGGCCGGCCACATTTCCTACATGGAAAGCGGGGATGGCACGGTAGGGGAGCACCGCTTGCTGGCCATCCCCACCCGGGAGCGCCTGCTCCGCGTGCTCAAGTACATCCTGGACGAAAACGAATTTCTCTCGCCGCACGGCCTGCGCGCGCTTTCGCGCTATCACCTGGATCACCCTTTCGTGATGGTCGCGGACGGGCAGGAATACAAGGTCGAGTACTCCCCGGCGGAATCGGAAACCGGCATGTTCGGAGGAAATTCGAATTGGCGCGGGCCGGTTTGGTTCCCGCTCAACTTCCTGTTCCTGGAATCGCTCGAGCGGTATCACTTTTTCTACGGCGACAGCCTCAAGGTGGAATGCCCGACCGGATCGGGCCGCATGATGAATCTCTCCGAGGTGGCCCAGGAGCTGGCGTCGCGCCTGGCCACGCTGTTCCTGCCGGACTCCAATGGAAAACGCCCCTGTCACGGAGACCAGGCCCGTTACTCGCAGGACCCTCACTGGAAGGACTACGTGCTCTTTTACGAGTATTTTCATGGCGACAACGGCCGTGGCGTGGGTGCCAGCCACCAGACCGGCTGGACCGCGCTGGTGATTCCGGCGCTCACGGAGCTCGCGCGCCGGCGCGCCGGCAAGGCGGCCAGATGAGCTCCCCACTGAATCGCGCCTGCGAGTGGCTGGAGGCCGACGGCCTGGGCGGGTTTTCGTCCGGCACGGCGCTTCTGGAGCGCACCCGCCGCTACCACGCGGTGCTGCTCGCCGCCACCACTCCGCCGACCGGGCGGGTGGTGCTGGTGAACGGTTTCGACGCCGAGATCGTGACTCCCGAGGGCGTCTTCCCGCTCACCACCCAGCGCTACGCCCCGGGCGTGGCCCACCCCGAAGGGGCCCGGCGGATCGAGTCCTTCGAGCACCAGCCGTGGCCGCGCTGGATGTACCAGCTCCCGAACGGCGTGCGCCTGGAGCACAGCCTGTTCGTACCGCGCGGCCGGGCGGCCTGCGTCCTGAGCTGGAAACTGCTTCGCAGGCAGACCGGCGTGATGCTGCGCGTGAGGCCTTTTCTTTCCGGAAGGGACTACCACTCGCTGCTCCGCGCCCACGACGGTTTCGGTTTCAAGGCCGAGGTGGGTCTGAACCACGTTCGCTGGTGGCCGAACGCCGCGCTGCCGGCGGTGGACTCCTATTCCCTGGCGCACTACACGCACAAGCCCGACTGGTACCGCAACTTCCTCTACGCCGACGAAACCGCCCGGGGCCTGGACGACCTGGAGGACCTGGGCTCACCCGGCGTGCTGGAGTGGGATCTTTCCGACGGCGAGGTGGTGTGGGTGCTGGCCGCCGAGGGCCACGCGCCGAAGGAACTGGTGGAGGGAGGCTCCCCGATCGCGTGGGCGCACGAGCAGGGCCTGGCCGAGATGCGCCGCCGGCGCCGGTTCCCGACCCCGCTGGACCGGGCCGCCGACAGTTACCTGGTGCGCCGAGGGGAAGGTTGCACCATCGTCGCGGGCTATCCGTGGTTCACCGACTGGGGCCGCGACACGTTCATCGCGCTCCGCGGACTGTGCCTGGCCTCGGGACGCCTGGGCGATGCCCGGGACATCCTGGTGGAGTGGTCCGGCGCGGTCTCCGAAGGCATGCTGCCCAACCGCTTCGGCGACGAGGGGGACCGGCCCGAATACAACTCCGTGGACGCGTCGCTGTGGTACGTGGTGGCCGTTGCCGAGTACCTGCGCGAGCTGAAGCGGCTGCGCAAGCGGGTGTCCGCCGCCGACCGCAAGGCCATGATGGGCGCCGTGGAGGCTATATTGGACGGCTACTCGCGCGGGACGCGCTATCAGATCCGCATGGACTCGGACGGCCTGATCGCCGCGGGCGAACCGGGCCTGCAGCTCACCTGGATGGATGCCAAGGCCGATGATTGGGTGGTCACGCCGCGCATCGGCAAGCCGGTGGAGATCCAGGCGCTATGGCTCAACGCGCTGGATTTTGCGAGGGGCAACCGCAAGAGCTGGGAAAAGACGTTCCAGAAGGCGCTGACTTCCTTCAACGAGCGGTTCTGGAACGCCTCGCGCGGCATGCTCTTCGACGTGGTGGACGTGGACCACGTGCCGGGCGCCGTGGACGAGGCCTTCCGTCCCAATCAGCTCTTTGCAACGGGCGGGCTGCCGCTGGCACCCTTAGGCGATTCACGCGCGCGCGCGGTGGTGGATGCCTGCGAGGCGCACCTGTGGACTCCGCTGGGCCCCCGCTCGCTGGCGCCGGGCGAGAAGGACTATCACCCCCGTTACATCGGCGATCGACGCCAGCGGGACGGGGCTTACCACCAGGGCACGGTGTGGCCGTGGCTCTCGGGGGCATTCGTGGAAAGCTGGGTGCGGGTGCGCGGCGGCGCGCCGGAAGTGAAGGCCGAGGCGCGGCGCCGCTTCCTGGAGCCGCTGCTCGCGAGCATGAAAACCGCCGGGCTGGGCCACATCACCGAGGTGGCGGACGCCGAAACGCCGTTCACCCCGCGCGGCTGTCCCTTCCAGGCCTGGTCGGTGGGCGAGGTGCTGCGGCTGGACCGGGTGGTGCTGAGAGAGGGCTAGTTCAGTAGGGCCCGTGCGACGCCTCTCCGGTTCCGCGGGACAATTTCACGCTGCCCGATCCGGTGTCGATCACGATGGTTCCACGTCCGTCGCCGATGGTGCCGATCAGGCTCGATTCGGTCTTCTCGGTGAGCCTCATGGGCAGGTCGGTTGAAATCCCGCCGCTGCCGGTGTCCACGTGCACCCGGGCGCCGATCGTTTCCGGCGCGGTGACGCGGACCGATCCCGATCCGGTGTCGATTTTCAGCCGATCCACGTCGCTGGTCAGTCCCAGGGCCACCGATCCGCTGCCGGTGTCCAGGTCCACGTCGGGGCAGGCCACCAGTTCCAGGTCGATGGAGCCGCTGCCGGTATCCACGTGCAGCCGGCCCGTCACCAGCGCGGCTCCGGCCACTTTGCCGCTCCCGGTGTCCAGGCTCACGCTGTTGCCGCTGACCTTGTTCACGCGCACGTCGCCCGAGCCGGTGTCCACGATCAGGTCCCCGGCCGCATCCGCGACCGCCACGTCTCCGCTGCCCGTGTCCAGGGAGAGCCTGCCGCGCGTCTGGATCGAGCTCACCGTGCCGGAGTTGGTGGAGACGTACAGGTCGCCGTCCACGTTGGAGACGGAGGCCGCGCCCACGCCCACGTAGATCGAAATCTTCTGCCCGCGCGGCACGCGGACCACCAGGTCGGCGTAGGCTTCGTCGCCCGAACCGCTGCTGTGGATGCTTACGTGGCGCGCAAAGAGCTCCGCGATCCCGTGCACGCCTTTGTCATCGAAGCGTCCGTCCCGGCCGACCGCCATCGAGGTAGAACTCCAACCCTTCGTCCGCGGATAAACGATCCGGTTGCCCGGATAGAGGACCCGCATGGCCTGCCGGCCGTCCAGGAGGTCCTGGGCGATCTTCAGCTTGCCGCCGTCCCGGCCTCCTCGGGTCAGGTCCACGGTCACGGATGGGCCGGTCCCGGCTTCCACCCGCAACTCGCCCGCCAGGTTGTAGACCGCCACATCCTTGCCGGGGACGGTGACCGTTTCCGCCCTTGCCGCCGCGGCCGCCGCCAGGGTCACGAGGCTGGCCAGCAACGCCAGCAGCTCTCGGCGGATCGGGAGAGCCTCGCCTGCCACTTTCATGAGCTTTTCTCCGGGTAAAAGGTGGCTAATACCTTTGTTTAAAACTACTTATGGCGAATGAGAGAGGTTTCGGCCCCGGGAGGGGTGGGGCCGGGTAGTCCACTCTACGGGATTGGGAGGGGCGAAGTTGCGTGGTACATTGATTTCTCTCCCCAGAACCGCTTCGCCGTTACCCGGCGGGAAAGATATAGCCTGATGGGCGATTGCCCGAAAATCCTCGCCGTTGCCACGGCCTCGCCCCCTCACGTGGTCAGGCAGGCGGACGTGCGCACCATGATCGAGAGTCTCTTCTCGGATGTCCTGGCCACCGACGACCGGTTGATCCAGGTATTCGACCACGCCCACATCGAAAAACGGCACTTCTGCGCGCCGCTCGACTGGCTGGCCGCCGACCGCACCTTCGCGGAGCGCAACCAACGCTATATCGAATCCGCGGTTGCGCTCGCGGGAGAGGCGGCGCGCAAGGCCATGACACTCGCGGGTCTTCAATCGCACGACGTGGACCACATCATCTTCGTTTCTTCGACCGGGATCGCCACGCCCAGCTTGGACGCCCGGCTCTCCAATACCCTGGACCTGAGGTCCGATTGCCGCCGCACCCCGATCTGGGGCCTGGGCTGCGCCGGGGGCGTCGCCGGCCTGGCCCGGGCCCGTGAATTCGCGCTGGGCGATCCTTCGGCGCGGATCCTGTTCATCGCCCTGGAGCTTTGCAGCGTGACCTTCCAGCGCAACGATCTCTCCCGCCGCAACCTGGTGGCCACATCCCTGTTCGCCGACGGCGCGGCCGCGGTGATCGTCGCCGGGGCCCGGGCCGCGATCCCCGCGGGCGGCATGCCGCCGCTGGATGTGATCGCTTCCCGCAGCAAGCTGTGGAAGGACACGCTGGACCTGATGGGCTGGACCGTGGAGAGCGACGGGCTGCACGTGGTGTTCTCCCGCGACATCCCGACGGTGGTGCAGGAAAAGGTGCGCCCCAGCCTGGAGGAATTCTTGAGAGTCCAGGGGTTGGGCCTGGAGACGATCGACCACATGGTGATGCACCCGGGCGGAGCCAAGGTGCTGAGCGCGTTCGCCGAGGCCCTGGACTTGCCGGAGAACGCCTACCGCCATTCCCGCGAGGTGCTGCGGGACTTCGGGAACATGTCTTCCCCGACGTGCCTGTTCGTCCTGGAGCGGTTCCTCGAAGCCGGGGAGATCGCCGCCGGCCAGACCGCGGTGATGATGGCCCTGGGTCCCGGGTTTTCCGCCGAGTACCTGCTGCTGCGCGGGGCGTCCGATTGAGCCCGGGCTCCGATACGGGCGCAAGGGTCGCCTGGGAGTTGGGGAGTTTCCTGTTCCTGCTGACCCTGCAGCGAATGGGCGAACTGCGCCTTTCGGCGCGCAACGAGTTGCGGATGCGGGCGCTGGGCGGCCGCGAAGTAGAATCCGGCCAGTTCCCATGGCTGGTGCTCTTGCACGTGCTCTTTCCGTTGAGCCTGGCGGCGGAAGTGATGTTCGCGGACTCCCGCCCCGGCCGGTTCTGGCCGGTGTGGCTCGGGGTCGTGCTCGCCGCTCAGGCGCTGCGGCTCGCGACCATGCGCGCCCTGGGGGTGCGGTGGAGCGTCCACATCTGGGTCGTTCCGGACCTGCCCCTGGTGACCGGCGGGCCGTACCGGTTCTTCCGACATCCGAACTACCTGGCGGTGGCCGCCGAACTGCCGGCCGCAGCCTTGCTCTTCGGGGCATGGCGGACCGCGGCCATCTTCACGGTCTTCAACCTGGCGGCGCTCCGAACCCGGGTTCGCGCCGAGGAGCGGGCGCTGGGTATCGGGCCCGCGCGCTCCGGATCGCAGGCGAAAGGTTAGCTCCCTCGATGAAAGACAGGCACGAAATGAGAAAGAGTCTGGTGTGGATTGCGCTCGCTGCGTTGCTGTGCGGATGCTCCTCCGGTGTGAACCGTCCCGTGAGCGAAGTGATCGCGGTCACGGATTCGACCGGCGTCCAGCACCTGGAGGTCACGTCCCACAGCTTCTGGTTCGAGCCGAACCGGATCGTGGTCAAGGCCGGAGTCCCGGTGGTGCTGGAAGTGCGAAACGCGTCGCTGATCATCCCCCACAACTTCAGTTGCGACGCGCAGGAGGCGGGCCTTGGCCTGGACGCCGGCATGGGCATGCTCAAGGGCGGCAGCACGCTGCGCTTCACTCCGACCAAGTCCGGGGAGTACCGGTTCTACTGCGACAAGGGCTCCCACCAGATGAAAGGGATGACCGGGACGATCGTCGTGGTGCCCTAGCCGCGTGGGCGGCACATTTCATGTGGCCGAGGCCCGGTAGGCCGCTCCGGACTAAGGTCGCGGCAACACCGGCTTGTTCGCCAGCACCGCTTCGAGCCTCTCCACCACGTCCGCCGCCAGTTTGGGCACCACGTCCAGGGCTCCCAGGTTTTCCTTCACCTGTTCCGGGCGGCTCGCGCCGGTGATCACCGAGCTGACGTTGCAGTTGAGCAGGATCCACGCGAGCGCCAGCTGCGACATGGTGCAGCCCAGGTCCTTCGAGATCGGCACGAGCTTTTTCACCTTTTCGATCCGGTCCGGCTGCAGCACGTCGGGGCGCAGCCATTCCATGTTCTGCGCGGCCAGCCGCGAGCCTTCGGGGATCCCGTTGTTGTACTTGCCCGAGAGCAGCCCGGAAGCGAGCGGGCTCCAGGTGGTCAGTCCCAGCCCAATCTCGCTGTAGAGCCGTTCCATTTCCACTTCCACCCGCTCACGGTGAAACATGTGGTACTGGGGCTGCTCCATCTGCGGCTTGTGCAGCCCGTAGCGCTCGGCGATCCCCCAGGCGTGCATCACCTGCTCGGCGCGCCACTCGGAGGTGCCCCAGTAGAGCGCCCGGCCGGAGGTGACGATGTCGTGCATGGCGCGCACGGTTTCCTCGATCGGCGTGTTCACGTCGGGGCGGTGGGCGAAAATCAGGTCCACGTAGTCCATCTGCAGGCGCTGGAGCGAACCGTCGATGCCCTCCATCAGGCGCTTGCGCGAGAGGCCGGTGTCATTCGGGCCCCCGAGCCCCAGGCCCCAGTAGTACTTGGTGGAGATGACCAGGCTGGAGCGGCGCCAGCCCTTCTTCTTGATGACCGAGCCCATGACAGTCTCGGCGTTGCCCCGCGCGTAGCCCTCGGCGTTGTCGAAAAAGTTGATCCCGGCATCGTAGGCAGCGGTCATGCAGGCGTCCGCGCCCTCGTCGCCCACCGAGCCGCCGTAGGTCACCCAGGCTCCAAGTGAAAGTTCGCTCACCTTGAGCCCCGCGCTTCCCAGTCGTCGATAATTCATTCTCGGAATATTCCTTCCTGCCGCCGCGTGATGGGGAACCGCCGGCCCGGAGCCGGCGAACTCTTCGAGGGCTGCTGGACCCGCGTTTGCGTGCGAGGATAGCGCGAAACCGGCTCCGGCGACAGCGTCCCGCGGCCCCCCTGCCGCTTCCGGGCCCGCGGGGCCCGGCGGGTCGGTTGATGCCCGCCCGGGGCCGTGATAGCCTGCCCGGGGTTTGAACAGGGGCACCTTCCGGTTCCGTGTTCCCGGGGGCCTGCCAATCACCACGATTCCCCGCCAGGGCGGGCCGAGAGGGCATGACACACATTCCGGGCTCGTTCGTAACAAGGGAAGCGGGAGGCGCCGGGGGCGCCGGGTCCGGGCCGGGCACGCCGGGCGCCGCGGAAGCGCCGGAGCGGCCGACCGCGGCCGATCTGGAGCGCGTGCGCGCCCGGGACCCCAAGGCCCTGGAAGCCTTCTTCGACCGGTACTTCGACCGGATCTTCTCGCTGGCCTACCGGCTTACGGGGGACCGGACCATTGCCGAGGATGCAGCCCAGGACGTGTTCCTGAAAGTCCATCGCGCCCTGGACCGGCTCGATCCTTCGCGCGATCCCTACCCCTGGCTGGTGACCATCGCCACCAACGTGTGCCGCGACTTGTGGCGCTCGGGCGCCTACCGGATGGGGCGGCGGGCGATTCCGCTCCAGGACCAGGACGGGAACGAGTACGAATTGCCATCCGGCGGAGAAAGTCCGGAGGCGGAGCTCCTGCGAACGGAGCGAGAGCAGCAGGTGCAGCTGGCGCTCGCGAAGCTCCCGGAGGGGCTTCGCGAAGCCGTGGTGCTGCACGCGTACGAGGGCATGGGGCATGACGAGATCGCCGTGGCGTTCGGCATCCAGCCGGCCGCCCAGCGAAAGCGATACTCGCGCGGACTGGCCGCGCTGGCCGTCCTCCTCAAGGAAACCATGAAATGACCGACGACCGGGATTCGCTCACTCCCGAGACTGCATCTGCCGAGGAAGCCGTGCGCTCCCTGCGCCCGGTGTCCGCACGCCCGGAGTTCAAGGGCCGCCTGCGTGCGGAGTTTGCAGAAGGCAGGCTCCAGCCGCGGCTGGCCCTGGTGAAGCGCGAGCCGGCAGGCGGGGCGTGGAAAGGCGCGTTCTTAATTTTCGCCAGCGCCGCGGTCGCCGCGTACATCGTGCTTCAACTCAATGCCGGGCCCGACTGGCAGGTGCGCAAGGTGCAGGGCTCCGGACAGATCCGGGTGGACGGGCATCGGTATTCCGCGGGCAAGCCGGCCGACTACGCGGCGCTCCTGCGCCCGGGCAGCCGGATCCAGCTCACCGGAGCGGCTTCGCTCCAGGTGGCCGCCGCGGACAACCTGATCATGGAAATCGCACCGGGCTCCGACATTTCCCTGCCCCGCGCTCCGGGCCGCTGGTGGGATCGCCAGGGGCTCGCAAATATCCGTGCCGGAGAATTGCGCATTACGACCGGCCGGGCATTCCCAGGGGCCGGTCTCCTGGTGGTTTCGCCCGACACGCATGTGATGGTCACCGGCACCACGCTGGCCGTGATCTGCGACAACGGCGGCACTTGCGTGTGCGTATGCGAGGGCCAGGTCAAGGTGGGCCGGGAACTGGACTCCATGGTGGTGGTGCCCCAGGGCCACCTGCGCTACACCCCGCGAGACGGCTCCGCGGCCCACGCGGCCGACATCCGGCCCACCGAGCGCGTTGCGCTGTCCGATCTTCGCGACAAGGCCCGGCGGGTCATCGGCCACTGATCCCCCGGGGGCGCCCCGGCTCCACGGCCACCCAGCCCCGCGTTCCACCTTCCCTTGACAGTCCCGCGGCGCGCCGCGAGACTTCGGTCATGTCGCGCTCCCGCGAAGCCCCCCTTGCCGGCTCGATTCTTGGCGCCCTGGCGCTCCTTCTTGGTCCGACGGACTCATTTTCCGCTCCGCCTTGCAGCGACCATGCCGCCTGGGATGCCTGCGGCGCCCACTCCACTGCGATCTATGCAACGGTTTGGAGCGCCTCCGGGGTGGCCGGCTGCCGCGGCGCCCGATTCGGGCGGGCGCAAGGCGTGTCGCAGGAGGTTCGCTCAGCGCTCTTGGATGCGCTTTCGGAAAGCGAACTGAAAGGCAGGGGAGCGGTCCTGCGCGGCCGGATTAGCATTCTGGGCTCCGGACGGGCGGTATCTCCGGACGCGCCCTACGATCCCGGCTCCATGGCCCTCTACCTATCCTCAGGTGAAGCCGATGCCGTGATCCTGCCGGGGGAGGCCCGCACTTCGGGCTATGGCTGGCGCCTGGCCCGGTCCCGGTTGGGACCCAAGGCCGCCGGGCGTCCGGTCCTTGCGGGCGTCTACAGCGTGCAGCAATTCCCCCTGACCGCGGACGAACTCGTCCGCTGGAGGATCCAATGCGATCCGTGACCATGGCGTGCCTGCTGGCGCTGGCCCTGCCCGGCGGGAGCGCACAGGCAGGCGCCGTGCAGCCCAGGACCGGTTCCGTGAGAGGGCGGGTGGTGGAAGCGGGCGTTTCCCGATCGGGCGTGAAGGGCGCACTGGTCATCGCCTCCGATTCCTGGACGGGTGTGCTGGACACCGTTCACACGGGCAACGAAGGTGGTTTTGTGTTCCCCAGGCTCCCGGCGGGCCGGGCGGAGTTGGAAGTGCGGATGAAAGGCTACGCCGGCCAGGCCCGCCGCACCGTGCCGGTGCGCGCCGGCGAAACCGTCTCCGGCGTGGTGGTCACCCTTGCTCGATCGGCCATCCTGACCGGCCGTGTCCTGGACGCGGCGGGCCGCCCCATCGCCGGCGCCGAAGTGCGGGCGCTGGATGCCAGGTCCAGGACCGGCAAGGACGGCTCGTTTCGCCTCTCCGGCGTGCGGCCCGAATACCTGGAGGTGACCGCGCGAAGCGACCGGTATCGCTCTCGCGTGAGCCCTCGCCTGCGCCTCGGCCCGGGCGAAGTTCGCTCGCTCCCCGACCTTGTGTTGCTGCCGGGTCGAACTGTCAGCGGTCGGGTGGTCGGCCCCCGCGGGGATCCCATCGCCGGCGTGTCGATCCAGTCGCGCGACCGCTCCACGAAGACCGGCGCGCACGGAGAGTTCCGCCTGGGCGGCCTGGAGCCGGGGGGCGAACTCTACGCGTGGAAGAGCGGCCAGTCCGGCGCCAATGTGCCGCTGCCGCCGGACTCTTCGGATGTCATCGGCCTGACCCTGACGATGGACGCGCTTTCGGGCAAAGGGGGTGATCCGCTCATTCTTTCGATGGTTCGCGACACGTGGGCCCCCGGCGCCCTCATCCAGGCCGAGCTATGGGCCCGGGAGGGCGCCTTTGTGCAACTGCGCGCCTCGACTGCCCGCGGCGCCTCGGTCTTTCGCGCCTCCTTGTCCCCGCGGAATGGGAAAGGCGGCCGCATCCAGGTCCAGCTTCCAGCTCTGCCCGCGGGCAATTACACCCTGAGCGCCGCCACCCCTTCCGGCGACACCAGGACGCTGACCTTCCATGTGAGCGACATCGCGCTCATCGGCGAAGTGCGGGCGGGTGAGCGGCGCCTGCGCGCGGTGAGGCTCGCGGACGGGTCCGGCGTAGCCGGAGTTCCGATACGAGAAGCTGGGCCGCAGGCAGTGTCGCTGGGCGCCACCGGCGTGGATGGAGTTTTCGTGGTGCCCACGGGTGTCGGGCCGGTGCTCGAGTCTGCCGATCCCCTGAGGCCCGCCCAGCTGCGCATGGATCAACAAACCCCGTCCGCCGAACCCGCGCGCCTGGTGGCGCTCATGGACCGGCCGGCGGTCCGCCCGGGCGGGCAGGTGGGGGTCAAGGTGATCGCTCGTACCGAGGACGCAGGATCGCTTCGGGCGGTGGTGGATTCCTCGGTCACGCTGCGCCTCACCACGGGAGGCGCGGATCCGGTGGACCGCACCGGCCGTCTGGACGCCGAGGGAGTCTACGTGGACTCGCTCCCGGTGCCTTCCAATCTCGAATCGGGGCAGGCGATGGTCACGGTCGTCTCGGCCGGCGCCGGAACTTCGCGCGGCCTGCCCTTGACCATCCGACCCACTCCGGCGCTTACGGTGTCGATCACATCCGATCGCAGCGTCGCCATGCCGGGCGAATCGGTGCGCTTCCTGGTGCAGGTGCGCCGCCAGGACGGCCTGCCGGCAACCGGGGTCAGGCTCTGCCTGGAAGGTTCGCAGCAGAGCTGTTCCTATGATTGGGGGCAGGACCGCAGCTACGGTGGCTACACGTGGCTTGGTCTCTCCCGCCGGGAGATCCTGATCAGCGACGGCTCCGGGGAGGCGACATTCACCGAGGTGGTTCCGGAGCTGCTCGCCGGGGATGCCGATCTTCACTACGAGGTACGGGCCGAAGAGGGCGGCAGCGAGCCCGTGCAGGCGGGGATCTCGGTGCACGCCTTGGCCTCCTCGCGGCACGTCGCGGTGCTCGACGGGGAGCCCGCCACGCCAGGAAAGCCGCTCGAGGCGCGCCTGGCGCTGCTCGCGCTGCCCCGCCGCCGGGTGTCCGGTGGAGCCGTGCACATCGACCTCTACCGGTTGGAACTGAACCGCCGGGTGCGTCGCGCGCAACTGCTCGAATCATCGGATCTCGCGACAGACGCATCCGGCGAGATCCGTTGGCGCTCCGCCAGCGCGGCCAGTTCAGGCTCGGAGCTGCGGCTTCGGGCCACGGCGATCGACAGTCTCGGTCGAGCGGCACAGACCGAGTACAGCTGGTGGGTAGCGGGTTCGCGCGTCGGGGCCGAGGCCGAGGTCAGCTTCGAGCTGCGCGCGCTGCAGGACACCGTGGGTGAGACGGCCCCCGAGGCGCGCTTCCAGGTGCGGGCCGGCAGGCCCGGAGTGCTGCACGTGGCGCTGGCGGGCCGCGATGCCTTCACCTGGCTGCCGGATGTGAGATTTGTCGCTGGCGCCACTGAATTCAGCGTGCCCGCATCCCTGTTTGGAGCCGGCGGCGTGCGCGTGACCGGCTACGCCACGTGGAACGGCGACGTCCTGGAGGGCAGCGCCCAGACCGTGGTCCGCCTCGCCGGTTCCCGCCTCGCCGTCGAGGTTCGCCCCGACCGCGACGTGGCGTCGCCGCGCGACAGCATCGCCTTCACGGTCACCACGCTGGATGGGGCCGGCAAGCCCGCTGCGGCGGAAGTGGATCTGGCGGTCTTTGACCGCGGACTGCTGTCCTTCGGCGGCGACGGCAATCCTGACTTGCTGGAAGCTTTCTGGATGCCCCGCCCGCTGCAACTCTTCATCACCTCGAGCGTCCGGCGCGGCGAGCGGGCGGGCGGCAAGGACTCCGAAAGCCTGGTGCGGCGGGACTTTCGTGACGTGGCGCTGTGGCTGCCTCGGCTGCGCACCGGGTCCGATGGAACCGCGCGCGCCTTTTTCCGCGCTCCCGACAACCTCACGTCCTGGCGTATCACTGCCCATGCGGTGGGCGTGGGAACGGCGGTCGGCCATGCGCGGGCGGATGTCACCGTGCGCCGGAGGGTCGCACTCAGCCTGTCCAGCCCGCAGGCGTTGGTGGGGGGCGACAGCGTGGTCCTGCGGGCCACCCTGCGCGAGGCGGCCGGCGAGCCCGCGCGAAGGTTCAGCGACTGGACCGTGGGCGTCCTGGGGGGAGAGTTCGCCGGTCCCATGCCGGACGTGACCGTGTCCCCGGAAAGCCCGGCCGAACTGCTGTTGCCGGTGCGCGTGGGCGCGGACGCCTCGCAGCTCAAGCTCACCCTGATCGCGCGATCTTCCGGAGAGGGCGACGGGCTGGAGCGCCAGTATCCGGTGCAGCCCCGCCGGCGAGTGGTGTTCGGAGGGCCGGACGCGTCGGGCGTGGCCTGGGATACCGTGACCACGCTCCGCTGGAATGCGCCGGCGCTTGCCGCGGCCATCCAGGCGGGAGCTGCCACGTCGGTAGGTCCCGGGGAGCCTTCGGGCGCGTGGCGACTGGCGGCGCGAGCCTCCGTGAGAAATCTCGAACGACTCCACTATCTGGAGCTCCGCGCGGGAAACGAGCCAGGGGATGCGGCTCCCGAAGCGCAGGCGACCCCCGCCGGGGCGCCCAGGGGAAAGCATGTCGCGCCGCTGGACGTGCCGCGGGAGAGGGAGTTGATGCTGGAAACCCTGCGGGGCCCTCGCGCGCTCCTTCGGGCTGACGGCTCGCTGGACATGGACAAAGCCTGCGAAGCGCTTATCGCGTCCACCGGGGGGCGGGATACGCCCGTGGACGCCTGCATGCGCGAAGTGCGTTCCCTGGCGGACCGCGTGGCGCGCGGGCTCAGGAAACCGCGCATTTCGGCGGAGGACGCGCGCCGCGCAAGGATCGCCCTGCTGGCCGTGCGTGAACGCTTCGGCGCGGCTGCGATGGGCGCAGCCGTGGCGGGACTAGGAGAGGGGCCGGTGGCGAATTCCGTCCTTCCGGCCGAATTCCTTTCGGTCGTGATGGAAGACGAGCTGTGGGCTTCGGCCGATCGCGCCCTGCTCGCGGGCTCCTGCCCGCCCGAGGCCTGGTTGTGGCTCCTGGGAGGCCGCGGACGCGGTGAGTCCGGAGTGTGGCCGTCGGTGGTGGCTTCCCACCTGCGCGATCCGGATGTGCCGGTTCGCGAGGCGCTCGCCGCGGTGTCCAAGCCCGAAAACGCCATTTCGTGGCTCACCCAGCCCGAGATCCTGGCGGACCGGTCCACGCCGGATCTTCCGGGCAGCCGCCGGATCGAGCTCAAGCGCGGGTGGGCGTCCCTGCTGCAGGCGCCCGACACATCCGCGGAAGGCGGTCTGGAGGTGAGGTTCTTCAGGGAAGTCCCGGATACGGATGCCTGGGGAGAACCTTCCACCAGGCAGGAGCCGGCCGGATTGCCGCTGCGCCTGGGTGAAACCCTGCGGGCGCGCATCACCTCGACCCGTCCGCTCGAAGTGGAGCAGACCGAAGTCATCGCCCCGCTGTGCGGGGGCCTGGACATTCGAGCGGCCGTCGGCGCCGAAGGGTCCGAGTTGAATCCGGGTCACCGCGAGGACCGGGTGATGCGCGGCCGTCTGGAAGCCACCGCGTGGCGCGGCTGCGCGGCGGGCTCCACGCTTTGGGAAGGCACCGTTCGCGTGACTCACGCGGGCCGCTTCACGCTGTTGCCGCCGGCGCTCCACAGCCGGGTGTTTCCTCTGCTCTACCGCTCGGGCATGTACCGCACCCTGGACGTGAGCCCGTGAGCGCCCGGGCTCGTGCGGCAGCGGTGCTCTGCGCGCTGGGCGCGCTCGGGCTCGACGCAGGCGCGTTCGCGCAGGCGCCATCCTCCCGGGCGCTGGGGCGGGCCATCGTGTCCCTGGACCGGTGCTCGCCCCTTGAGCGCCTGAACGTGCGGGTGACGGCACGGCGACTCCGGAGACTCGAGATTCCTCCGCGAGGAGAGTTTCATTTTGTGGAGGCGCTTGAAGTCCGGGGCGGGCTGCCCTGCGCGCCGGGCCGCGCCCTGATGGACGGCCGGCTGCTGCAGGAGCCGGGGGGCGGAGTGTGCGTCGTGGCCGGCGCCATCCACGCAGCGGCCTTGCGCGCGGGCCTGGGGCTGATCGAGCGTTCCGGACACAGCTCGCGGGTGCGCACCCTGCCCGCCGGTCTGGATGCGGCGGTGTCGCAGACGGGTGGGAGCGACCTGGTGCTCTGGAACCCCTACAAGTTTCCCGTGTGGCTGGAACTGCGGCTGGATGAGGGGCGCTCGCTGGAGGCCGCCTGGACCGCCGAGGAACCGGGCATTGGCGCGCAGGTGTTCCGCGACTCGGAAGGGGCGCTGGTCCGCAGGCTCGCGGACGGGCGGGAGGAAGTGTTGGAGCCGGCGCCTCCCATGACGCCCGGATCGCGCAGGAATTCGATGGGTCAAGACCCTTGATCCGCCAAATCCGTTCCCGCCACATCGCCACCCCGGGTGGAATCGTGGATGGAGTGGTGGAGGTCGCGGAGGGCCGCGTTCGCTCGGTGGTCCCGGCGGGGAGCGCCGGGCCACATGCCGGGGCCGTCGACCTTGGCGATGCGTGGTTGCTCCCGGGCTTCGTCGACACCCACGTTCACGTGAACGAGCCCGGACGGGCCGAGTGGGAAGGCTTTGAGTCGGCCACCCGCGCCGCCGCCCTGGGTGGAGTCACCACCCTGGTGGACATGCCGCTCAACAGCGTGCCCGCGACCACCTCCGTTGCCGCCTTGCAAGCCAAGCTCGCCGCCGCCTCCGGAAATTGCCACGTGGACGTCGCCTTCTGGGGTGGCGTGGTGCCCGGCAACGCCGCCGAGCTCGAGCCCCTGGCTCTGGAGGGCGTCTGCGGCTTCAAGTGTTTCCTCGCTCCATCCGGAGTGGAGGAATTCCAGCACGTGAGTGAACCCGATCTGCGCAAGGCCATGCCGGTGCTTGCACGGCTGGGCTTGCCGCTGCTGGTGCACGCAGAGGATCCCGCGCTACTCCAGGGCGCGGACCGCGCGCTCCAATCCGATCCCCGCAGCCACCTCGCGTGGCTCGAATCCCGGCCCGCCGCCGCCGAGGTCTCCGCCGTCCGGAGGATGATCCGGCTCAGCCGCGAAACCGGCTGCCGCGTGCACGTGGTGCACCTTTCCACCTCCGACGCGCTGGCCGATCTGCGGGAAGCGCGCACGGCGGGAGTGCCGATCACCGTCGAGACCTGTCCGCACTACCTCTACTTTCACGCCGGTCAGATCCTCGACGGCGCGACCCCGTTCAAGTGCGCGCCGCCCATCCGGGGCGAGGCCAACCGGGAAGCGTTGCGCGCGGCGCTCATGCAGGGCGACCTGGACCTGGTGGCGACGGATCACTCGCCGTGCCCGCCTGAGTTGAAGCGATTGGAGGACGGGAGTTTCCTGAATGCGTGGGGAGGGATCGCCTCCATCCAGTTCGGCGCCGCCGCCGCCTGGACGGCCATGCGCTCCCTGGGCGCCACCCCGTGGAACCTCGCGCGTTGGATGTCCGCGGCCCCGGCGGCGCTGGCAGGGCTGCCGGGCCGCAAGGGATTCATCGGCCCGGGCGCCGACGCCGACCTGGTGGCCTTTCAACCCGGTGCACGTTTCACGGTGGATGGTTCGAAAATCCTGCACCGCCACCGGGTCTGCCCGTATATTGGTGAGGAGCTTTTCGGGATGGTGGAGACGGTGTGGAGGCGGGGAGAAGTGATCGCCCAGGGCGGAACGCCCGTGGGGCCCGCGAACGGAAGCGCGCTCGCAAGAATTTCGAACCGGGAATCCAGGGAATGAACGGACCGATCCAGGAATCGACGCTTCAAGAAATGATCGAGGGGCTACGCCGCTTCGGCGCCGACGGCCGGGGCGTGACCCGGCTGGCCTATGGCCCCGCGTGGTGCGAAGCGCAGCGCTGGCTCGACTCGCGCGCGCGCGAACTGGGGCTCGATTGCACGGTGGATCCGGGTGGAAACCTCTATGCGCACCCGCCCGGACTCGAGCCCGCCGCGCCGGTCATCCTGACCGGGTCGCACCTGGACACCGTGGAGCAGGGTGGGGCGTACGATGGGGCCTATGGAGCGGTGGCGGGGATCCTGCTAGCGGCCATGGGCCTGGGATCGGGCGGGATCCCGGTGGTGGCCTACGTGAGCGCCGAGGAAGAGGGCAGCCGGTTCGCATCGGCGTTCCTTGGGGCGCGCAGCATGCTGGGGATGGCGGAGCACGCGGACCTGGACTCCACCCAGGATTCCGCCGGAGTTTCGTGGCGCGCGGCGCTGGAATTCGCGCGGGAGCGCGGGTGCGCTTCCCCGGTCCATGCAGGTCCCCGGCCGTTCGAGCCGCTCTTCCGGCCGCGGATGGAGCTGGAGGCGCACATCGAGCAGGGACCGGTGCTGGAGGCGGAGCAGAAGGAGATCGGCATCGTCACTTCCATCATCGGCTTCCGGCGCGTGGAGATCCGGATCACCGGCGAGGCGCGCCATGCGGGCACGACCCCGATGGCCATGCGCAAGGACGCCCTGGTGGCCGCCGCCGAGTGCATCTGGTCGGCCGAAGTGCTGGCGATCGAGCATGGCGATCCGGCCGTGGCCACCGTGGGCCGGGCCGAGGCACGCCCCGGGGCTTTCAACGTGGTGCCTGGGGAATGCGAGCTGCGCCTGGACGCGCGGCACAGCGATTCGGCGGTCCTGGGCACGATGCTCTCCGAGCTGGAAAAGCGCTTCCGGGCCATCGCGGAGCGTCGCGGAGCGAAGCTGGATTGGAAGCCGGTCTCGTCCCACGCGCCGGTCGCGATGTCCGCCGACATGATCACCGAGGCCACGGCGCTGGCGGGCGAGATGGTCTTTTCTTTCAAGAAGATGGTCAGCGGCGCCGGGCACGACAGCATGATCTTCGCCGGCCAAGGCGTGCCGTCCATGATGGTGTTCGCTCCGAGCCATCGAGGGATCAGCCACCATCCGGACGAGTTCACTCCGATGACCGAACTCTGGGAAGGCGTGCGCTTCTGCCACGCGCTGCTGGCTCGGCTGGCAAGGCGCGATGCGATGGAAGGGGCCAAGTGAGCCCGCTGCCGGATGGCCTCGCCCGCTTGAACGCCCTGGCTCCGGACGGCGCCCGGGCCGCGCTGCTGCGCTGCTGCGGCTCCGAGGTGTGGGTGGAGCGGATGTTGGAAGCGCGGCCGTTCCGCGGCGAGGCGGAGTTCTTCGACATGTCCGAAGAGATCTGGTGGGAGCTGAGCCAGGAAGACTGGCTGGAGGCCTTCGGCCGGCATCCCCGGATTGGCGACGTGGATTCCCTGCGCGGGAAATTCAAGGAAACCACGGAGTGGGCCGGCGGCGAACAGGCCGGCGTGGCCGGGGCCGACGAGGAGACGCTCCGCCGGCTGGCGGAAGGAAATCGGAACTACGAGCAGAAGTTCGACTATATTTTCATCGTGTGCGCCTCCGGGAAAACTGCCCCGGAGATGCTGGCTATGCTGGAGTCGCGTCTGCCCAACGAGCCGCGAAACGAACTGAAGATCGCCGCCACCGAGCAGGCCAGGATCACCCGGCTGCGAATCGAAAAACTCCTGGAGGGGGACGCTTGAGCGCGATCACGACGCACGTGCTGGACACCGCCGAAGGCCGCCCGGCCGCCGGCGTGCCGGTGAAACTGGAGATGCAGGAGTCCGCAGGCTGGAAATCCCTCGGCCAGGGCCGGACGGACGCGGACGGCAGGCTCCGCGATCTCCTGCCCGCCGACGCCCTTCTGCAGCCGGGCCAGTATCGGATCACGTTCGACACCGCGACCTATTTCCACCAGGGCGGCATTCGCGGCTTCTTCCCCGAGGTCGAGGTACGCTTCCAGGTGGACGAAGAGGGCGGCCACTACCACGTGCCGCTGCTGCTGAGCCCGTTCGGGTATTCGACCTACCGGGGGAACTGAGCCGGGGCGTTTGCGCGGGGCGTTTGCTCCCTGTGGCTCCCGCCCGGCAGTTCCACCTATCCCTGCCGCGTTTTCAGGATCTTCACGAACGAACGCCCGCGGAGCTCTTCCAGCGACAGCCCCGTCTGGAGCGCCTCCTCCTCGGTGAGCGCTCCGCAAGTGATCCCCCGGAGAAAGAAGTTCAGCAGTCCCTGCCCCGTGGCGGCATCGTCGAACACGTTTCCCAGGAGCGTGGCCTGGGCCGCCTTTTCCACGAAAGTCTTCAGGCGCTCGGAGGCTGCCTCGTGTCCCTCGAGGAAGAACGAGAACACCGCGGCGTAGCGGCTCGGGAGCTGGCCCGGGTGCAGGTCCCAGCCCTGGTAGTAGCCGTGGAGCAGCGAGCTGCGCACGTCTTCGAAGTGCACCCGCCAGGCGTGGTGGATGGCCTGGGTGTTTTCCTCGTGCTGCGGCCAGCTGAGAGAGCCCCCCTCGGGCGCCTTGTGCGGGCCGACCGGCATGACCGTGGTCGCCCCGTCGGAGAGCGTCACGCCGGTCCCCGCGAGGGAGACCTGCATCACGTGGCGGGCGAAGTCGCACGCCGGGTGGGCGGGCCGCTGCTGGGAGGCCACCAGGTTCACGCCGGCGGTGTAGTCGTAGGTGCCGAAGTGCGCGCCGCGGCAGCGGCCCCGGGCGCCGGCGACCAGGCGGGGAAGCGCGAACTCGCCGTCGGGCGCGATCACCGACTGGGGTGTTTCCACCATGAGCTCGATCGGGATGGAGCCCGACCTCAAGCCGTGGGCGCTCTCCAGGGCCGCCAGCAGGTCTGCGAGCGTTTCCACCTGCTCCACCACGGTGATCTTGGGGAGCGTCACCACGAAGTTGTCCGGAAGGGATCCACCCGTCTTCCCGAGCAGGGTGGTCACGAAGATGTCCAGGGTGCGCGCGCTGCGTGCGAGCAACTCGTCGGTGAACGGCTTGATCCGGATACCGATGTAGGGAGGGAGCGCATCCGTCTTCATGCCGCGCGCCACTTCCAGCGCCGCCGCCTCGGCGTGGCCGTCCTCTTCGGCGTCCGAGCGGTTCCCGTAGCCGTCCTCGAAGTCGATGCGATAGTCCTCCACCGCCTCGCGCGCCAGCTTTTCGGCCACGCGGTGGTGAATCGTATCGGCCAGGGCCGCGGAATTATCAAGGCCCAGCGCACGCGCGAAGATGGCTGCATCCGGCGCATACTCGTTCATCATGCGGATGGCGGCCTGCCCCAGCCGCGAGGTCGTCTCCGCCTTATAGAGTTGCGCGCCGCCGTACACCGTGTGCACCGGCTGCCGCTCGGAGCTGTCCCCCGGGCGCAGGGTGGCGAAGGTCCGGTTGGCGGCTTTCAGCCGCGCGAAGGCAGCCTGGGTGACGGTTTCGTTGAACGAGGTTTCCACGGTTTTCTCCTGGGGCGGCGGCCGGCTTCTTTGGGACTGAAAAATTCGTCCGGGCGGCTTATTATGGGTCACACGTGGAAGGGACGCATCCGGAAATTGAACCGATCGGGGGACAAGGTATGGCCGAGATGAAGATGGTCGGAAGCCGGCTGGTGGTGGAGCGCAACTTTGCCGTTTTCCCGCCCGATTCGTGGGTGGCGAGCAACTTGCCCGGCTGGCGGGCCACCGAGGCCATCATCCTGGCGAGCCCGGCGCTGGGAGCCGATTTCACCCAGTACGTCCTTCAAATCGCGTCCGGCGGAGGCAGCCAGCACAAGCTGCCGCCCGGCATCCAGGGGTTCCTGTACGTCCTGGACGGGGAGATCGCGATCACCGTGGAAGGGGGGGCGCGCACCTTCCAAGGGGGCGGCTACGCCTACTTCAAACCGGGCTCGACGTTTTCGGTCGAGGCCCGGGGGGCCGCCCGGGCGACCTTCATCAAGAAGAAGTACGAGCCCCTCGAAGGCCACCCGCCCCGGAGCCTTTCGGGCCAGGAACAGGACGTGAAGGGCGAGAACTTCCTGGGCATCGAGGGCCTGGTGCTGCAGCACCTGGTCCCGGACGAGCTTGGGTTCGACATGGCCGTCAATATCTTCACCTTCCAGACCGGCAAGGCGCTGCCCATGATCGAGTCCCACATCATGGAGCATGGCCTGATCTTCCTGCAGGGCGGGGGGATGTACTACCTGGGGAACCGCTGGATGGAGGTCCGGCAGGGCGACTTCATCTGGATGGGGCCGTACTGCCCTCAATCGTTCTACGCCGCGGGCGAGGAGCCGTCGCGGTACCTCTACTACAAGAACGTGAACCGGGACGTGAGCCTGTAGGGGCCGCTACAGCCCCTTCACCGCCCCCACCAGGTTGTTGATCGAGTCCTTGGCGTCCCCGAAAAGCATCATGGTCTTCTTCTCGTAGAACAGATCGTTGTCGATCCCCGCGAATCCCGGCTTCATGCTGCGCTTGAGCACGATGGTGTGGTGGGCGTGGTCCACGTCCAGGATGGGCATGCCGTAGATCGGGCTGGCCTTGTCGGTGCGCGCCGCCGGGTTCACCACGTCATTGGCCCCGATTACCAGCGCCACGTCGATCTGGCTGAATTGCGGGTTGATCTCTTCCATGTCGATCAGTTGCGGATAGGGCACGTTTGCCTCGGCCAGCAGCACGTTCATGTGCCCGGGCATGCGTCCGGCCACCGGATGGATCGCGTACTTCACCTGCACGCCCTTCTTCTCCAGCAGTTCCGCCAGCTCCCGCACGCTGTGCTGCGCCTGGGCCACGGCCAGGCCGTATCCGGGAACGACCACCACCGACTTGGCGTAGGCCAGCATTACCGCGGCATCCTCCACCGACACTTCACGGGCGCTGCGAGCGCCCGCCGCATTCCCGTTGCCGCCGCTTGCCGTTGCCACTTCCGCGCCGAACGCGCCGAACACCACGCTTCCGATGGAACGGTTCATGGCCTTGCACATCAGCAGCGTGAGCAGGGTTCCCGAAGCGCCCACCAGGGTGCCGCTGATCACCAGCACGGTGTTGTTCAGCACGATCCCGGTGGCCGCCGTGGCCAGTCCGGTGAACGAGTTGAGGAGCGAGATCACCACCGGCATGTCGCCGCCGCCGATGGGAGCGACCAGCGCGAGTCCCAGCAGGAGCGAAGCCGCGATGAAGGCCCACAGCCCCGGGATCCCGGGCGTGATCATCAGGTAGGCGCCGAGCGCCAGGGTGGCGGCGAAGAAGACCAGGTTGAGCACGCGCTGCATCGGAAAAGTGAGCGGCTTCTCGGAGACCAGGCCCTGCAGTTTACCGAAGGCCAGCACGCTGCCGGTGAGGGACATGCCGCCGATCAGGGCGCCCAGAAGGATGGTAAAGGCGCCTTCCCGGGTGAGGGAGCCCTCTTTCACTCCGCGCATGTACTCGGCCATCGAGACCAGCATGGCCGCGCCACCGCCCGAGCCGTTGAACAGCGCCACCATCTGGGGCATGTCGGTCATCTGCACGGTGCGCGCCGACCACAGGCCGATCGCGCCGCCCACGGCCATGCCGGCCAGGATCACGCCGTAGCTGACCACCTGGTGGTCCATGAGCGTCGCCACCACGGCCAGCAGCATCCCCACGGAAGCCATGAGATTGCCGTTGCGCGCGGTGCGCGCGGAGCTCAGGGCGCGAAGCCCGAGGATGAACAGAATGGCGGCGAGCAGATAGGCGAGCTGGATGACGAACTCTAGAAAGCCGAATGAGGGATTCACGACGTTTTCTCCGCGGGCTTGCGCTTGAACATCTGGAGCATGCGGTCCGTCACCAGGAAGCCGCCCACCACGTTGATGGTGCCCAGGACCACGGCGATGAAGCCGATCACGGCGTCCAGCCTGCCGCCGTGCTTTCCGGCGACGAGCATGGCGCCGACCAGCACGATTCCGTGGATGGCATTGGATCCGGACATCAGAGGCGTGTGCAGGATCACCGGGACCTTGGAGATCACCTCGTACCCCACGAACACCGCCAGGGCCAGGATGTAGAAATCTGCAATCGTGATGTGCATGCCTACTTTCCTCCCGCGCCCACCGGTTGGGTGGCGCCTTCCACCCGCTCGCGGGTGCGCTGGTGCACGATCTTGCCGCCGTGGGTGACGCAGCTGCCCTTCAGGATGTCGTCCTCGAAGTTGAGCGTCATCACGCCGTCCTTGATCAGCAGCCCCAGGAAATTCAGGACGTTCTTGGAGTACATCTGGCTGGCGTGGATCGGGAGCTGGGCCACGATGTTGACCGGGCCGAGGATCGTGACCCCGTTCGCCACCACCACTTCGCCCGCGCGCGTGAGGGCGCAATTCCCGCCGGTGTCGGCCGCCAGATCCACGATCACCGAGCCGTACTTCATGCCCTTGACCATCTCCTCGGTGATCAACATCGGTGCCGGCACGCCCGGGATGCGGGCGGTGGTGATCACCAGGTCGGCCCGGGCCACCACGGGTGCCAGTAACTGGAGTTCGCGCTGGTGGGTGTCGCCGGAAAGTTCCTTCGCGTAGCCGCCGGCGTCCTGGGTGTCCTTGGCTCCCAGGTCCAGTTCGACAAACGTGGCCCCGAGACTTTCGATCTCTTCCTTCACGGCCGGTCGGACATCGTAGCCCTCCACCACGGCGCCCAGGCGCCGGGTCGTCGCGATGGCCTGCAGTCCGGCAACTCCGGCCCCCAGCACCAGCACGTGCGCCGGGGGAATGGTCCCGGCGGCGGTCACCAGCATGGGAAAGAACCGGGGAAGGGTGGATGCGCCCAGCAGCGCGGCCTTGTAGCCGGCTACCGTCGCCATGGAGGAGAGCGCGTCCATGTTCTGCGCGCGCGTGGTGCGCGGCACCAGTTCCATGCTGAAGCTGGTGACGGAGCGGGCGGCCAGGAGAACTGCCACGTCGGGCCGCATGAGCGGCTCCAGGAAGCCGATCAACGCCGAACCTGGGCGCAGCATGGAGACTTCGTCGCGGGCGGCGCCGGGCCCGCACAGCGGGGCCCCTACTTTCAAGACCAGGTCGGACTCGCCGAACAGCGCCGCCGGGTCGCTCACGATCTGCGCTCCGGCCGCCTGGTAGGCGGCGTCGGTGAACGATGCCCGCTCGCCGGCTCCGGTTTCCACGCAAACCTCATGTCCCTGTTTGACCAGCCTCGCGACCGAATCGG
The DNA here is from genome assembly GCA_025351485.1 of Candidatus Eiseniibacteriota bacterium. GTDB lineage: Bacteria > Eisenbacteria > RBG-16-71-46 > RBG-16-71-46 > JACRLI01 > JANXVU01. The sequence continues at coordinate 45,371 of JANXVU010000151.1, forward strand.
GCACCAGGGCAACCCGGAGTTCCAGTGGAGCAAGCTCCTTGGGGATGGATATTTTCATGGCTAGTCGTGGATCAGTTTCTTGTAACGGATACGGTGAGGCTGGTCCGCGGCGGCGCCCAGGCGCTTGTGGCGGTTCACCTCGTAATCCTGGTAATTCCCTTCGAACCAGATCACTTCACTATCCCCCTCGAATGCGATCATGTGAGTGGCGATGCGATCCAGGAACCAGCGATCGTGCGAAATGACCACCGCGCAGCCGGCGAACGCGAGCAGCCCATCTTCCAGGGCCCGCAGCGTGTCCACGTCCAGGTCGTTGGTCGGTTCGTCCAGCAAGAGCACGTTGGCGTTCTTCTGCAGCACCTTGGCCAGGTGCACGCGGTTGCGCTCTCCGCCGGACAGGTCCTTCACCCGCTTCTGCTGGTCGGACCCCTTGAAATTGAAAGTGGCGACGTAGCTCCTGGACTGGATCTCGCGGTTGCCCAGTTGGATCATGTCCAGGCCGCCCGAGATTTCCTCCCACACGTTCTTGGTGCCGTCCAGAGTGTCGCGGCTCTGGTCCACGTACGAGAGCTGGACCGTCTCGCCGATGCGCAGCGTGCCCGAGTCCGGCTTTTCCACCCCCGTGATCATGCGAAAGAGGGTGGTCTTCCCGGCGCCGTTCGGGCCGATCACGCCGACGATGCCACCGCGCGGCAGCTTGAAGCTCAGGTTCTCGATGAGCAGCCGGTCGCCGTAGCCCTTGCTCAAGCCGTCGGCCTCGATCACCACGTCGCCCAGGCGCGGGCCGGAGGGGATCGAGAGTTCGATCGAGTCCACCTTCTTGGAGGCTTCCTCGGCCAGCATCTCTTCGTAGTGCTGGAGCCGGGCCTTGCTCTTGGCCTGGCGGGCGCGCGGCGACAGCTTCACCCACTCGAGCTCGCGGGCCAGGGTGCGCTGGCGGGCGGATTCCTGCTTCTCCTCCTGCGCCAGTCGCAGGCCCTTTTGCTCCAGCCAGGAAGTGTAGTTGCCTTCCCACGGGATTCCCGCTCCGCGGTCCAGCTCCAGGATCCAGCCGGCCACGTTGTCCAGGAAGTAACGGTCGTGGGTGATGGCGACCACCGTGCCCGGGAAGTCCTTGAGGAAATGCTCCAGCCAGGCCACCGACTCGGCGTCCAAGTGATTGGTGGGCTCGTCCAGAAGCAGCATGTCGGGGCGGCGGAGCAGCAGCTTGCACAGCGCCACGCGGCGGCGCTCGCCTCCCGAGAGGGTGGCCACCTGCGCGTCCGGCGGCGGGCAGCGGAGCGCGTCCATGGCGATCTCCAGGGTGCGATCCAGCTCCCAGCCGTTGGCGTGGTCGATGGCCTCCTGAACCTTGCCCAGCTCCTCCAGCGTCTTTTCCATGTCGTCGGCGGACAGCTCGGTGGCCAGCTTCTCGTTGATGACGTTGAAGCGGTCGAGGAGTGCGCGGATTTCGGCGACGCCTTCCTGCACGTTCCCCAGGACGTCCTTGGTCGGGTCCAGGTGGGGCTCCTGGGGCAGGTAGCCCACCGTGATGCCCTTGGCGGGGGTAGCTTCGCCGATGAAGTCCTTGTCCTCTCCCGCCATGATGCGGAGCAGGGTGCTCTTGCCGGCGCCGTTCGAGCCCAGCACGCCGATCTTGGCGCCGGGGTAGAAAGACAGCCAGATTCCCTTGAGCACTTCGTTCTTGGGGGGATGGACTTTTCGCAGGTCCTTCATGGTGAAAATGTATTGCTGGGCCACTTAGGGATGCTCCTTCCCTGGATGCCAGGGGCGACAAGTCGTCAGTTGATGAACCGACGGTATTTTACACAGAAGTGGTCCGGTGTGCCAGCAGCGGCCAGCCGGGGGCCGGGTGAACCGGCCTTCCCCTGGTGGCCGTCAGGGGGGTGCAGCCTGATGCGGGAGCGCTTGCAAACGGATCAAAGATCGCGCACCCGGCGTATTTTCGTCAACCTGCGAACTTCGGGCGCCCGGATCCCCGGCGGGGCCGGGGCTCGAGCGGTCCCGGAGTCCCCCAATTGCCCGGGCAACCAAGGGCCGCCCGGGCAGCGTCCTACGAATGACCAGAAATCAATTCTGGTCATTGGTCACACGGAGGACCCATGAGCGCCACCGACATCGCCGCCGGACCCCGGGACAGGATCCTGGATGCGGCGGACCGGCTTCTGGGACAGTTCGGCTACCGCAAGATGACCGTGGAGGATCTGGCCGCCGAGGCCGGAATCGGCAAGGGTACGGTGTACCTGCACTTCCGGAGCAAGGAGGACGTGGCCCTGGCATGCCTGGACCGCATGGCCCGGCACATCGAGCGGACCATGGCCCACATGGCCGGGGTGGGGGCGGCTTCGTCCGCCCGGCTCCGCGAGATGCTCCTGTGCCGGGTGATGCAGCGGTTCGACTATGCCAAGAGCCACTCGCGCAGCCTGGAGGACATCCAGCAGGCGATCCGTCCCGGCCTGCTGGCCCAGCGGACCCGGCACTTCGAGGAGGAGGCCAGGATTCTCGGCACAGTGATCGAAGCCGGGATGCGGGCTGGAGACTTCGCCCTCGGAAACGCCGGGGACCTTGGCCTCACCCTGGTGCACGCCACCAACTCGCTTCTTCCGCTCAGTCTCAGCGCCCGCGAAATGGGCCGCCGCGCCGACGTCGAGGCGCGCGCCCTCGGAATCATCGATTTGCTGATCGCAGGCCTTCAATGCGGCCGGGAAACCGGCCCGAAAAATTCTTCCCCAAGGAGCCGCTCGTCATGACCAATCACAGATCGCAGTGCGCCGCCGCCGCCCTGCTCGCCCTTCTGGCCGCGGCGCCCTGCGCCCGCGCCCAGTTCGGGATGGGCAACGGGCCCCAGAAGGACATGCCGGTGGACGCCTCCGCGCGCGCGCAGGTGCTGGACAGCCTGGCGGCTCGAATCCAGGAGAACTATGTCTTTCCGGAGAAGGGAAAAGAGATCGCCCGTGCCATTCGGCAGCGCGCGAAGAGCGGCGACTACGCCCGGATCGGCAGCTCCCGCGAGCTGGCCGATTCACTCACCGCGTTGCTGCAGCGGGCCAGCCATGACAAACACCTGAGGATGGCCTTCCGGAACGATCCCTTCCCCGTCGCGGGGATCGGGGAGCACGCCACCGGCCCCGAGCAGGCGGCGCAGGCAGAGCAGGCGCGAGTCCACAACTTCGGATTCGAGAAGGTGCAGCGCATGCCCGGAAACGTGGGCTACGTGGATCTGAGGAACTTCATCCCCGGCGACGAGGCTATCCGCACGGCCACCGCGGCCATGGGGTTTCTCTCCAACACCGACGCGATCATCTTTGACCTGCGCAATAACGGCGGCGGGAGCCCGGAGATGATCGCCTTCCTGCTGACCTACCTGGTTCCCGAAGGCCGTCGCGTGAACTTCAACAATTTCTACCAGCGGCAGGCCAACAGCACCGAGCAGTACTGGACGCTGCCGTCGGTGCCGGGCCGGCGCTATCTCGACAAGGATGTCTACGTGCTCACCAGTCGCTTCACTTTTTCGGCGGCCGAGGAGTTCGCCTACGACATCCAGACCCAGAAGCTCGGGACGCTGGTGGGCGAGACCACGGGCGGAGGGGCCAATCCCGGCGCCCTGGTGCGTCTCGCCGATCATTTCGCGGTGTTCGTGCCGACCGGGCGCGCCATCAATCCGGTGACCGGGACCAACTGGGAAGGGGTCGGAGTGAAGCCGGACGTGGGGGCTCCCGCTCCCGAGGCGTTGAAAGTGGCCTACAAGCGGGCCTTGCAGCACCTGGTGGAGAAGTCGGGTGACCTCGAATGGAAGGACCTGCTGCAGATGGCGCTCGCGGACGCGGACAAGCTGCCCGCGGATCCGATGCCGGCGCCGCCGCACTAGGAGCGGCGAACGGACATGTTTCGAATCCATCGCCTTTACTCGACCGAAGTAGGCCCCGTGCGGATCCTGCCCATCCTCGTAGCTGCGGCCATGCTGCTTGCGCTTCCCGCGGCCGGCACCCCCGCCCCATCCGGCGGACCGGCGTGGCCCGCGACCGAGCCGGGGCGCCACGCACAGGCGTGGTTCACGGCCAATGCGGCCGGCGAGGAAGCCATGCGTGCCTTCTGGACTTCTCACGGATCCGCGGCGTCCCTCGCCCGTCGTCCGGTGGAGGCGCGCCTCCAGGTGTGGCGGGAAATCCGCGCCAACCACGGCGCCTTGAGCGCGGTGCGCGTGAGCGCGAGCGGAGCGGACTTCTGCGAGGTCCGCGCGCACTCGGCCAAAGGTGAAGACCTCTCGATCCGGTTCCTGTGCGATGCCGAAGCCCCGCACGGCCTGACGGGAATCGGCATCCAGCCCGCTGATGGGGAGGACCAAGGGCCTCCTCCCCCCGGGGGGCCGGGCGGCCCTGGACAAGGGCGGCCGCACTTTGCTGGCGCGAGCGGCCGGCATGGCCAGCAGGGTCGCGCGGATTCCCAACACTCCCGCCACCCGGTTCAACCTGGGATCGCTGAACAAGATCTTCACCCACGCGGCCATCGAGCAGCTGGCGCAGGCCGGAAAACTTCAATTGGAAGACCCCGTCACGCGCTACCTGCCCGACTACAGGGTGGCCAACGGGGACAAGATCACGCTGCGGATGCTCCTCCAGCACCGCGGCGGCGTGCCGGACGTGTTGATGAACCCGGAACTTGAGAAGGAACCGGAGAAAGTGCGGACCCAGGCGGCCTGGTACGCGCTCGCCCGCGAGATGCCGCTGCGCTTCGAGCCGGGCGCTCGGCAACAGTACTCGAACGGCGGATTCGTGCTGCTGGGCCAGGTGATCGCGAACGTCTCGGGCGAAGACTACTACGACTACATCCGCAAGCACGTGTACGGCCCCGCGGGCATGGCCCGGTCGGACCACTACGCCATGGACGGGCGGGTGGAGGGGATGGCCGTGGGCTACACCACCGACGGAGACCGGGGCAATCCCGCGGTGGGCGCCGACACGGCAGGGGGCCGGATCCCGAACACCGGGAGCCTGTTCGGACGCGGCAGCGCGGCCGGCGGCGGCTACTCCAAGGTGGAGGATTCCGTTCGTTTTGCCAGAGCGCTTCGCGACGGGAAACTCCTGGACGCGGACCACGTGCGGGACGTGTTCGGAGAAGGGTTCCAACTGGGCATCGCGGGAGGATCGCCCGGCGTCAATGGGCTGTTCGTCGCAGAGGGGCCTTACACGCTGGTGGTGCTGTCCAACCAGGACCCGCCGTCGGCGGAACACTTCATCGACACCGTCGGGCGCATGGTGCGCCGCGCCGCGGGACTTCGCGCTCCCGCCCGTCCGCCGCTCAAGGCCGGCGGGCATCCCTAGGGCACTTCCAGGCGGGCGATCGCGCCCGGACGGGATCAGGGGAAGGACGCGTTCGTGAACAGGTCCAGCATCGCGGACTCCGCGGGCGGTTCCAGGATCGATTCGGCGGCGAAAGTTTCCGCGTCCGGGTAGGAAGTCCTTCGCACGCGCGCGGCGTCACCGGCCAACTGCGCACCAGCGTCTCGTACCCGGCGCAGATCTGTTCCGCGGTCCACTGGTATGCCGCCCTGTATTTCTCGGGCAGCGGTCCGACGGACGAAGCTCCCCATTACTTCACTTCACCGCCCACGACGTTCCCGCCTACGCCGGCCGCGCGGACGTCTTCCAGCAGGGCCTCGAGGGCCGGAAGGTTTCCGGGGATGTCGTAGAGCGCCGCGATGCGCATGAGGGCTCACTCGGGTAGTTCCGCCCATCCGACTGCTTCTTCCGGCACCGAGGACTATCTTGCCGAGGCCGACTCCGCGGCAATGTATGCCTCGACCTGCTCCCCGAGCACTCCCAGCGTGACCGCTCCGTTCCGCAGCACCGCGTCGTGGAAGTCCGAGTTCTTGAACCGGGCGCCCAGCTTCTCACGAGCCTCGGCCTTCAAGCGCAGAAGTTCCAGTTGTCCGCACTTGTAGGCCAGCGCCTGGCCGGGATCGGCGATGTAGCGGTCCACCTCGTTCACGATGTTGTTCTCCGCGAGCAGCGTGTTCTCCTTCATATAGTCGATGGCCTGCTGTCGGCTCCAGCCCTTGGCGTGGATCCCGGTGTCCACCACCAGGCGGCAGGCGCGCCAGGCGTCGAAGGACAGCATGCCCATGCGGTCCAGGTCGCCCGAGTACAATCCCATTTCGTCGGCCAGCCGTTCGCAGTAAAGCCCCCATCCCTCGACAAACGCCGTAGTGCCTTCCTGCTTCCGGAACTCCGGCAGCCCGGTCAGCTCCTGAGCGATGGCAAGCTGCAGGTGGTGCCCCGGGATGGACTCGTGGAAGGCGAGAGCCTCGGCTTCGTAGCGCGGCCGCGTCTCCGGCTTGTAGGTGTTGATCATGTAGTGGCCGGGGCGCGAACCGTCGGGCGCCCCGGGCTGGTAGTAGGCGATGGTGGAATGGGGCGCTTCGTAGAGCCCCATCACCTTCACGTCGCACGGGGCTTTGGGCAGGATCCCGAACCACGCCGGGATCGCGGCCCTGGCGCGGGCCAGCGTGGCGCGAGCCTTGTCCTCCACTTCCTGGGCGGTCGCAAAGTGCATACCGGGGTCGGTCCGAAGTTTGTCCTGGATCTGCTTCAGATCGGAGGTTCCGAGCACCTTCGAGCCCAGCTCGCTGGTGGCCTTGCGGACACGCGCCACCTCTTCCAGCCCCAGTTGGTGCAGCTGCTCAGGGGTGCGGTCGAGAGACGTGTGCATGCGGATCAGTCGCTGATAGTTCTCCAGGCCGCCCGGGATATTGGAAAGCCCGGCCTTGTCCTGCGGCCGGGCCACCGGGAGCACCCGCGTGGCCAGGAACGCGCGGTAGCGCTCGAACGCCGGCTTGAGAATGTCGCGCGCGGCCGCGGCGGTTCCATCCAGGATCTCCTTCTGCTCCGCCGCGCTCCAGTTCTCGTGGGGTTCCTTGACCGGGGCGAGGAGCTCCCATTCCCCGGCCGGCTGCTTGAGCGTGCCATCCAGTTCCTCGATCACCGCCGCGACCTGCTCGGCGTTGGCCGCCTTGCCGGCCTTCAGGCCGGTCCCGAGGTTGGCGATGACCTGGTCCACGGCCGGCCCCATGGCCTGGCACCGCCGCACGAAGTCCCGGCCCTCGGCCACGGAACGCAGCGGTGTGTTCGAAGCCAGATTGAAGAAGTCCACCTGCGGCCCGCTGCGCGGGTCCACCGACCACTCCTCGAAATGGCATCGGACGCGCGTCAGTGAGGCCTCGATGGACTCCAGCAGCAAGGATCGATTGAGCTGCCAGCCGGGCGAGAGGCTTTCAGGCTTCACTGCTTCGGCGCGGGCCTTCTGATGCCGCAATTCCTCCTCACGGGCCGCGATGGCGGCCGGGCTCGCATCCTCCAGCAGGGTGTCGTAGCGGCGGTCTCCAAGGGTGGTCGCCTCGCTCGGGCTGGCCTTCAGATGCGCCTGCCAGTACTCGTCGCACAGGCCGGACATCAGGCTGTCTCGGGAGGCGGCGCGGGCGGCGGGGGCCGCCAGCTGAGCGGCGGCCAGGGCAAGCAGGACCAGGAATGGGCGCATGGGCTGGATCTCCCTTCGGGACTGGAACAGGGCGGAGCGGAAACCCGGGAGGATGCCTCAAAGGGCCCGGCCCCGCAAGCCTCCCCGGCGCTGCGATCCATTGACACCCGGCCCGCCCATTCCCATACTGCCCGCATGTCCGACCGGCTCGAGGAGTTCAAGAAGCGCCGCGAGGCCGCCAACGCGCGAATCCACGCGGCCGACCACCTGGGGATCAAGCGGTTCTTCGCGCTCGACACCCAGGCCTACACGGATGGGGCGCTCTCCGGGAAGAGCAAGGAAATGCTCGGCCTGGTGGCCTCGGCCGTGCTTCGCTGCAACGAGTGCATCGACTACCACCTGATCCAGTGCGTGCGGGCGGGCTATTCCGACCCCGAGATCCACGACGGCCTGAACGTGGCCCTGGTGGTGGGAGGGTCCATCGTGATCCCGCACCTGCGCCACGCTTTTGAAACATTGGACCTGATTCACCACGGCGAGGCAGAAGGAGGGGCGTCCCAGGAATGACCCAGGTTCCGGTTCAAGGAGGAGCGCTGCTCCCGGTGTTCCAGTTGGTGCACGTGGTATCCGTGGTGATGTTCTTTGGCGGGCTCCTGCCGATGACCATCCTGGCGCCCCGGGTCCTGGGCGAGCGCAACCCCGACGCGCGGCTCGCCGGAGTGCGCCTGCTGATCCTGCTCAACCGCGGGCTGCTCATGCCGGGATCGATCCTGGCCGGGCTGACCGGCTTCGCACTTGCGGGCGCGGCCCACCTGCCCGTATTTCGAACCCCCTGGCTGTGCGCTTCCCTGGTGATGTATCTCGTCGCCATGGTGACCAGCATGGCGGTGCTCGCGCCGCATACCACCAGGTTGCTCGCGGCCGCTTCCGACGCCGCGGCCCACCCGGACCGCCCGGACACATTTCCCGAGCTGGCCGCCGCGCCGGTCCCGAAGCTGATGCGCGCCGTGAACGCCTTGCTTGCGGCCGGCATCCTGATCCTGATGGTCCTCCGGCCGCATTAGCGCGAACCGATCCCATGGCCCGGCCTCCCGTGATGACCCAGAGCGAGGTCTCCCTGCCCCGGGCCGCCGGCCCGCCCTCCAGGCTCGGCCGCACCGCCGTCATCGTTCCCGCGCGCGACGCCGCCTCCACGCTCGAACCCTGTCTTCGCGCCATCCATGGCTGCGCCCTGGGGGGCGCCGAGGTCATGGTGGTGGATGACCGTTCCAGCGACGGCACCCCGGCGATCGCGGCAAGATTCCCGTGGGTCCGGCTTGTTCCGCTCACGAAAGGCACCAGCGACGGCGCCGGCCGCAACGCCGGCGCGCTCGCCACCGACAGGGACCTGCTGGTATTCGTGGACGCCGACGTGGTGGTGGAGGCCTCGCAGGTGGAACTCCTGCTGGCCCACGTGGACGACGGGGGATGGGACGCCTCGGTGGCCTGCTACTCCGAGCACCACGACGATCCCGGGCTGGTCAGCCAGTACAAGAACCTGTGGATTCGCCTCAGCTATCTGGCGGGGCCGCGGGAACTGGATTGGCTGTGGTCGGCGTGCTGCGCCGTGCGGCGCGACTCCTACATGCGCGCGGGGGGATTCAACGAACTCTTCACCACCGCGCTGGGCGGCGTGGATTTCGAGATGGGCTCGCGCATGCGCAAGGCCGGCATGCGGATCCAGTTCGATGCCGCCATCGAGTGCCGCCACCTGAAGCGCTTTTCCCTGGCGGGCCTGCTGCGGAACGATTACCGGCGCGCCCGCAGCTACTGCATCATGGCGATGACCTTTCGCCGCCGCGCTCCGATCGGCTCGGGGCGGTTCGCCAACGTGCGCGTGAGCCATTTTCTGTCGGGCGTGTGCGCCTGGTGCGCGCTGCTCGCCGCGGCCCTCGGGCTGCTCTACCCGCCGGCTTGGTTCGCCGCTCTCCTCGGCGGCGCGCTGTGGTTGATCCTCCAGACCCGTTTCACCTTGTACTTCGGTTCCCGCCGCGGATTCAGCCACGCGCTCGCGGCGCTGCCGATCCTGTTCCTGGACGAGGCCGCGTCGGTCGCCGGTTCGGTGGCCGGGTTGTCCAGGTTCCTCCAGGGAGAGCGCTCGCCCTCGGGACCCGGGCTGCCGGGCCCGGACGCTCCGTCCCGGTGAACGCGGAGTCCCGCGCCCGCCCCTGGGCGTGGCTCGCGCTGGGCGTCGCCTGGTGCGGCGCGCATCTTCTGGCCGGGGGACCTCACCTGGGATGGATCTGGGGCCTGGGCTACCTGGGATTCCTTCCGGGACCCGCATGGTGGGTGTGGGTTGCGCTCGCTCTTGCGACGCTGGCTTTTGCCGCCATGCGGCTCCAATCTTCCGCCGGCCTGGCACACAGGCCCCCGGGCCGCTCATCCGCCCGGCGAGACGCCGGGGTGAAACCGGTCCCTGCCTTTCCCCCCGTCGTCCTCGCGTCTGTTGCCGCGGGCGCCGGCGTCCTCTTCTGGCTCCTTCGGGGCCGCACCCACTACCTGGGCGACGGGAACAACCGGCTGCTCCATGGGGGCGATCCAAGGGGCGTCTACAAAGCACCGCTGGATCTCCTGGTCAACTTCCACTGGAGCGGCGCGCTCGGAAAGTTCGCGGGAGGCGGCCTCGAGCAGGGCCAGGCGCTGGTCTCGGTGCTCTCGGGAGTCGCCGCGATTCTCTTCCTTCCAGAGTTGCTGCGGGCCTCCGGCATTCCGGCGGGGGCTCGGCGGTGGGGAGCAGCGGTGCTGCTCCTGTCCGGGTGGGCGCTGCTCTTCTTCGGCTATCTCGAGGCCTACCCGGTCTACCTGACGGCGCTGCTGGGTTTCCTGTGGCTGGCGGTGCGGCTGAGACGCGCCGGTCCGTGGGCGCTCGCCCTGGTTCCGGCATGGCTCGTCCTGGCAGGACTCCACTCGCAGGGACTCTTGATGCTGCCCGCGATGGTGTTCGGCACGGCCCTGGGCGTCGGGCGCGGCAAGCGGCCCGGCGCAGGCCTCCTCGCGGCGATCGGGGGGATCGGCCTGGCCCTGGCCGCCGTGCGAACGCCGCTCCTCGGACTCGCGGATCACTCCTTCGGGCTCTTCGGCTTCCTTTGGGACGCCTTCATGCACAGTTCGAGGAGTCTGGCCGGATCCACGCAGGTGTGGAACGGTTTCGCCCTGGGGCGGGCCAACGAGCTCCTGCTGGTGGGCGGCGCTTCGCTGCTGCTGATTCCCTTCGCGCTCGGCCGCGAAGGAAAGTCGAAGGTTTCCGGGGACGAGGAGGAGTTCCGCTCCTCGCGCGTCTTTCTGGCGCTGGCCGCCCTCGGAGGGCTGGGCGCGCTCCTCTATCGGGGCGAGGTGGGAGCGGCGCGCGATTGGGACCTGATCGCCCCTTCGCTGGTTCCGGCCCAGCTCTGGCTGGTCGCCCGTGCCATCCGCCTCATGGACCGGCCCTGGCGCTCGGTGATCCTGCCGGCAACGGCCGCGCTGAGCCTGGCCCACACGGCTCCGTGGGTCTGGATCCAGTTCGATGCCGACGCGGGATCCGACTTCGCCGCCTCGCTGGCATCCCGGGGGCCGGAGGTGTTGCAACTCATCCCGCACGACCGGGTGGAGCTCGGAGAGAGCCTCGCCCGAAGAGAGCTCTTTTCGCAGGCGGCCGCGGTCCTCGAGGGCATGGATCCCAGGGATCCCGCCGCGCCCAAGCTCCGGCGGGCGGCGGGCCGGCTCCGGGTCCGCTCCCGGCAGTACGCAGGGGCCGCGCGCGACTATGAAATGGCATATCGCGCCGGCTACCGAGGCGTCGGGCTGCAGGGGCTGGCGGTGGTGTTCGCCCTTTCCCCGCAGTTCCACATGGAGGATTCGACCCTCGAAAGTGAGGCGCGCCTGCTGGCGCGGGTGGACTCCGCCGGGATCGGACGACGCTGGGAAGCAGTGATGGCCCTCACCGGGGAGGGGCTGCGCATCGCCGCTGACGAACCGCTGTTTCACCGGCGGCGGGCCTACGCGCTGCTGATGCAGGGCTACGGCGACGATGCCGTCGCTTCCGCCCGGCGCGGCATCGAAGCCGATTCCGGCGATGCCGGAGGCTGGGAGGCCCTGGCGGTGGTGCTTGAAGGGCTGGACCGTCCGTCCGAGGCGGCCCGGGCGCGCCGCCGATCCATCCTCCTGGGAGATCCCGCCGGAGGCCCCTAGGTTGTGCTTCGAAGAGTGTGTCTCGCATGGTTCATGCAGTAGTTAGTCTGCATGAGAACACACCTGCCACCGCACTGCCCCAACCCCAGCTGCGCTTTCCATTGCAGCCCAACGGGTTGGCGCTTCAAGAAAATCGGGTTCTTCCACCCCGAGCACTCCCGCCGCCGCCCCATCCAGCGCTACCTCTGTTTACACTGTCGCCGCTCGTTCAGCTCCCAGACCTTCAAGGCTACCTACTGGATGCGCCGGCCGGACCTCCAGGCTGCGATCTTC